>JAEWEO010000312.1 GCA_023389295.1 Bacillota bacterium | reverse complement strand
CCATATGATATTAGCACGAGTTCTTTTAATCATTTGTTATATTTTCCAAACCATAGAAGGTACTATAAAATTCCTGAACATCCTTATTAAAATCTTCCTGTGAGTACTCATCAGGATAAAGCACGCTCGCAATCCACAAGGAACCTAATATAGAGGAGGGCACCGGTGAATCCCAAGCTTCTAAGTTACTTGGAATCTTTACAACAGCTTTGTTTTGAACTGCTGTTACCTCCTGAATATTTTCGTCATTTAACACATCATCAACGCCATATTCTGCATCGGAGGCAAGAATAATTACCTCCGGATTCCAGGTAAGAAGTTGCTCATAGGAAACATTTGCCCAATAAGCATCTTCAATTTCTCCGGCAACATTTTCTCCCTTGGCAAGAGTAATCAAAGTATTTTGGTACATTTTAGAACCAGCAGTACTTAAAAATTCACTATTTCCTCCAAGGTATACCTTTTTTGCTTCTACTTCCTTAAGAATTGTATCTATTTTTTCACTATATTTATTGATAGCTGCAATAAGATCATTACCACGTTCTACGGTATCCGTAGCCTTCGATACTATCGTAATCATTTCATGTAACAGCTCATTACTTTCTGGATTTATTGCGATAACTTTAATGCCTAACTCCTCTAAGGCATCGATATTATCCTTTAATTTAACCGGAAGAATAACCAAATCCGGCTCTAGGGCAATGGTTGCTTCCAAATTAAATTCTTTCATTGTTCCTACATTGGGTAACTCTAAGAACTCTGGGGCAGCCAATTGATAAATCGGTCTTTTTTCCGGTTTACTTTCAATTCCTACCGTTTTATCCTGCAAATCTAACGCTATGAGTAAAGATGTAGATATATAATATCCGCTTACAATTTTCTCCGGTTCTTTTTCAATGGTAACTTCTCTTCCTAATTGATCTGTAACCGTAAGCGGGTATGTAGTATTTTCTGCTGTATTATCGTCATTCTTTGGAGCCTTTGCACAACCTCCAAGAATAAGTGTAAAAAGTGCAATTAGTAATGTTAATGTTAAAAGTGATCTCTTCATATTACCTCCCATCAAAATGTATCACCAGCAATTACATTATTACGCTTCATCACCTGTGATATTGCCACCCAATATAGGTAATCCAATACAGGGTGGCCCTTTTAATTTACATCTATTTCTATTTTATTCCTTACTATAATAATATACTTAATTTTTCTATTTATTCGTTACCGCAATAACTTCAACCTCAACCAAAACTCCCTTTGGTAATTCTCTTACAGCAACACATGAACGTGCAGGTTTTCCTGTAAAGTACTCTGCATATACTTCATTAAACGCTGCAAAGTTACCCATATCAGATAAAAAGCAAGTAGTTTTAAATACGTTTTCAAAAGATGAATTTGCTTCTTCTAAAACGGCTTCCAAATTTTTCATAACTTGGGTTGTCTGTTCCTTAATTCCACCCTCTACTACCGCACCACTTGTAGGATCTAGCGGTATTTGTCCTGATGTATAGAGTACTCCGTTCACCACCATTGCCTGACAATATGGTCCTATCGCTGCAGGTGCTTTTGTTGTATTAATTTTTTGCATAATCATTTCCTCTTTCCTATAAGTTTTGTTATTTTATCTACAAACTAATTATACCACTAAACTTTTTTTCAGTCAATCGCATTGTGATGTTATTTTATTTCATTCCTTTCCAATATATTCATAATTTTGCCCAAGAAAAAAGCAAGAATATAAATAGACTCTGTAATGTCTATTTTATCCTTGCTTTACCTCTATTATTATTTGAATTATCTATTTTGCTTCTGCCTTTTGTTTTATCCCTCTTAGATGCATATAGACTGTATTTTTACTAACATTCATTAGCTTTGCCACTTTAACTACAGCATCCTTCATACGGAATATCCCCTGATTATTCAATATATTTATTATCTCTTTATTTTTCATAATTACTGAAATACTTTCATCTGACATTACTTGGTGATCTGCTTCAATATAAGCTTGTTCAATTAAAGTATCCACATCAACTGCAAAGTTTTCATTCATAATAGAGTCCGCTGATTTATCCAACATTTTAAAAATGGGGAATGTAGATGATAGCGGAGTATCTTCATAGAAATTAAT
Source organism: Bacillota bacterium (assembly GCA_023389295.1). Classification (GTDB taxonomy): domain Bacteria; phylum Bacillota; class Clostridia; order Lachnospirales; family Lachnospiraceae; genus Mobilitalea. The sequence goes on along the minus strand of JAEWEO010000312.1, from coordinate 8,096 downwards.
ACAGACCAAACCGATGATTCGATGATTTTCCCCATAAACACTAATGGTTGTTGAAAAAAGTAAGTTACCCTTTTTATTCCTTGATTCATAGGAAATGTATCCATCTAAGTTCTCATCTTGAATTTTCGTTAACATGTTAAGTGCTAAATCTGTAATGGGAGCACCTAACTTTCTTCCTGTATGATGTCCGTTTATTATTTTAATAACCGAACTCTCATAGTCTTCTAAGCTATGCAATACATATTCAAATCCCGTTCCTAAATAATCAGCTAGTCCATCTAAAAAGCTTCGATAGGAATTTAATATAATACGATCTGTAGCAGTTAATTTAATATTCCCTTTTTGCATTTTAATCACCATTATTTTCTTTTTTTTTATAATATCAATTGATTTCCTAAAATGCAATACTTTTCCAGTATTTTTCTAAACCGTTACATTTCATCAGATGGTATGTATTATATATAATTTCTCTTCGTCATTAACTCCTGCACAATTCTCTCATGTTCCTTTTCTGTATCCTTAAGCCCTATGACAATCAAAGAGAGCATGCACGCAACAGCAGGTGCAATACTCATCATTACTCGAATTCCTACTAGAGCTTCATGGGATTGCTCAATATCGGGTTGGTATCCAGTCATCGATAATACTAAACCTACGAATATACCTGCAAATGCCGTAGCGCTAGTTGATACAAAGGAACTTAAAGCACTCATAAAAGCCCCGGCACTCATACCTGTTTTCCATTCGCAATAATCGATTACATTGGGCATCAAAGTACTTTGAGCCGGTGTCGAAAGCCCATTGAAGAAATTATTAATCATGGATAAGATTAGATAGAGGAAAACCCCGCTTTTGTTAGCACCCAGAGGATAAATTAGGCCAAAGGATAAGATGTTAATTAGAAAAGAAATAATCAGTACTTTTTTTATACCTAAGTATTTCGTAATTTTAGAACTTAAGAAGGCTCCTCCAAAAAGACTTAGCATGGAGATTAGTCCAAACTGTGCCATCAGCTCAGGCCTTTGAAAGTAATACTTTAGATAATGAATCGTAACAGCCATTCGAATTCCATTTGCCAGATTTATGGAGAAGGTAATTAGTAGAACTATTATTGAGGTTTTATTATGAAATACTACGGATAATAGTTTTTGAAACTGATATTTTCCTTGCTTACTCTCCTGAATGATATATTTCTCCTCTAAGAACATCCATTGTATTATGGCAATTAGTATGTTAATAAAACAGAAAAGTGCCATCGTTAGACTAAATCCCTTAACTTCTCTCCCGTTACCAAAGACTTTTATTAATACAGGACCAGCAGATACTACAAGAAGTGATCCAATTACTGAGAAGATATATCCCAAAAAGCCCATTGAAATTCTGTCTTCCATACTTTTGGTCATAGAAGGCCCCATAGCTCCTTTTGGTATTCCACCTAAGGAAATTAACAGATTATAAATAAAATACGTAATGGATGCATAAATGTATTTTCCTTGCTGATCTAGGTTAAAGCTTGTAAAGGTCAAAAATCCGAATATTGCAGCCGGTATCCCTATCATTAGATAATATGGTTTATATTTACCCCAGGGAGTTGTTTTTCTATCAATAAAAATCCCAAAGACCGGAACTGCAAAAGCTGCTGCTATCCTTGCCACAAGCAGTAATCCACCCGAAAAAGCTGCATTAATCTTCAGTACATCGGTATAATAATAAAGTAGAAATGTCTGAATCATCATCATATCAATGCAAGAGGAAATACCTCCTGATGATGCGATAATTCGTCTTATGGGTGAAAGTCTCTCAATTGTCTGAACATTATGAATTACCTTACTCATCTTTACCTCCTGATATAAACCGGAAGAAACACGCTACACGAGTTTCTCCGGTTCGCGTGCGCGTTCGCATTTTAATAAGCAAGCTTATAAATGCTCACTTTGCTTACGCGCAAATAAAAACAGCTGATACACTTCTCAATTATCGTGCATCAGCTGTTTATCATTAAGAAATGATATTGTGATTATCTATCCTGATAACGATCATATGCTGCCTGCATAATCGCTATGTTCTCACTCACACCATATGCTTCAAGCTGTTCCTTAAATTTAGCCCATGTAGTCTCATTTAGCTCTTCTGAACTTAGTATGAATTTTAAAACCATGGTGTTAACATAATCATCTATATTGGATTGATTCATTGTGTAAGTAGAATCTTCTTCTACCGTTCTTGATATTGCAGGTAATTTTTTAACACTTGTTGCAGATGCTTGATACGTTAACCAAATATCAGAACCAATCTTTTCCTCATCTCTTATACTTTCTTTTGTATATTTTATATCTCTTAGTCCAGGTGTACGTACATCAATAAAATCTGTTAATGCCATAGTACCGCCACCTAGTAAAGTTTTTTCATTAAACTTCAAACTACCGTCGGCTTCCACAGAGTAAACACCCTCCGCTAATCCATTCGCAACATAGAGTTCATCTTCTTTGGAACCTTGCTCAGCAGATAAACCATATCCTTTAAGATAGGAGCCTTCCGTAGAATACAGATAATCAAAAGTAGCCAAAAGTCTCTCAATGTTCTGACAAGAAGTGGTTATCATAACGCCACCTGCCATTTCATTCTTCTCTGTATACATTAAATTCGGAGCGGTTGTAACTGCATTATCTGAATCTAAAGGACTTGCTACTGCCAAAACATCATAGAACAATCCATAATCAGGCATGGACATGGTATCCCCTAACTGAGAAGATAATCCAAACCACATACCAGCAGCTCCACCATAGGTCAGGGCTGTATTTGGTAAATAGAAAAGGTCATTTGTTCTACTTGCAAAGTCTTTATAGATATAACCCTTTTCATACCATTCCCTCATCTTTGTCAGATAATTATAAAAACCATCTTGCATGGGACCATATTTTACTGTTCCATTATCATCGTAATAAGATGGTGCTGTACCAAAGCCGGTAAGTAAATCTCCTGAGTCAAAATAACCTTTGGCGGGTAGGATAAATGGTGCAGAATCTGTCATTCCTGCAGCTGCAAAATATTGCTTATATAATTCAAGCATATACTCCCAGTCTGCAATGGTAGTAGGACTTTCATTTCCACTCGGGAATGCAATATTATTGCCGGTCATAGTAGCTAAAATATCTTTTCTGTAAACCAAACCTCCCCAAGAATATTCATTCTCAGATAATAGATTGGTTAATTTTAATATCTGACCATTATCATTATATGTATTTTTTCTAAAGGTATCATCTGCTTCCAGTAATGCCTTAAAATTAGGCATATAGTCGAGGTACTGTGCAATATCAATGATAATGCCATCCTCAAAGAGCTGATCAAGACTTCCTGAATAATAGGAAGTATCAATTACATCCGTATATTCACCTGTACCAAGCATTAGATTAAGTGAATCCATCTCAGTACCGGATGAGGGCTGCTGGAATGTCAGATTCATATTGAATTTTTTATTCAGATATTTCACAATCGGATTGTTGTTATAGTCTGAATTATAATCTCCAGTTGTTGCATAAAGCCAATAAGAATATTCTACCGGTGATGAATAGTCAATGGTGACTAGTTCTTCTTTTCCCTCTGTCTGGTTTGAATCATCAGTAGAGTCCCCACTACTTTTTTCTGAGCTTTTACAAGCACTTAAAGTACCTACTATCATGACCAAACATAGTAACATAGCAAGAATTTTTTTCATGTTTCTCCTCCTTTAAATTTAACTTCTTTGTAGTTATATTTTTGTAAAGCTTTCTGTACTCTAACGTTCCATCCTCTTTTGATTCATGTTCATATGGAAGAAATCCTTACATTACTAATTGTAGAGAATAATGAAGCATCTTTATTGCATTCTTTTGATAATTTTATTATGTATTTGATATAGATTTATATAATCGATATATTTTACCATTTCGTTTCAAATATATTGTGCATTATTCATAAATCATCCCTTAACCCCACCTAGGGTAACACCTTTAACAAAATACTTTTGTACAAAAGGATAGATACAAAGAATTGGAAGTGTACCAACCACTACCGTGCAGTATTTCACTAAATTCGAAGTAAGATCTGCCATGCTATTGGCATCGGAGCCGCTTAATATCTTTGCCATATCATTCTGTACTAAAATTTCTCTGATAAAAAGCTGGAGTGGCCATAGATCTCTCCGTTTTGTTAAATAGATTGATGCAGGAAACCAAGAATTCCATTGCATTACTACATTAAACATTACTATTACTGCTATGGTTGATTTAATCAGAGGGACCAGTATTTTTATCATAATGGTTAATGGTCCCGCGCCATCAATTTTTGCTGATTCCTCATAGCTATTTGAAAGCTGCTCAAAAGCTGATTTCATCATGATGATATAAAATGCATTGATTACGCCAGGTATTATCATAACTGCTCTCGTATTGATTAAATTTAGACTTCGGTTGACCATATAACCGGGAATAAGTCCACCACTAAACATCATGGTAAATAGGATGAATAAGGTGATCGGTACCTTAAGCTTTAAATCTTCACGACTGATTACATATCCTGCAATTACAGTAAACGCCACTCCGATAATCGTTGTTGATACTACATAAATAATCGTATTGATGTATCCTGTCAGCACTTCTTTATTTCTAAATACAAGTTCATAACCTTTTAGCGTAGCTTTACCAAGGGGCTTCAATAAAAGTCCGCTGGAAGCCATTAATTCTCTTGGATCACTAATCGATGCCATTGCTACATGCCAGATAGGGGCAAGACACAGAAGACATAAGATGATCATAAAGGTATAATTGATAATATTAAAAACAATCCTACTAAAATTAAGCTTTTCTATCATACTTTCTCCTCCTATAGTACTGAACTATCCGTATATTTCTTGCTTATTCCATTGGAAACCAGTAGTAGTGTTGTACCAACCACAGAGTTAAATAGTCCTACTGCCGCGGAATACCCATATTGCATTTTTTCAAGACCCATACGTTGTACATTTGTAGAGATAACATCTGCTGTCTCATAGATACTCGGGTTATAAAGCAATAATATCTTGTCAAACCCAACGGTCATTAATAGTCCACATTTTAAAATCAACATAGTAATAATCGTTGGCATGATTCCGGGTATTGTAATGTGCCATGCTCTCTTCATTCTTCCTGCACCATCGATAGCTGCAGCTTCGTACTGTTCCTGGCTTACTCCGGTAATTGCAGCAATGAATATAATGGATCCATACCCAAGTCCCTGCCAAATATCGGACAATAGATTGATTACCCAGAAGTAATCAGGATTGAGAAGTAGATTTTGACGCTCCATTCCAAAAAAGACTAAAACATTCGTAATAATACCATTCGAGGATACAAAATCAATAATTAGACCACAGATTACTACCGTTGAAACAAAGTAAGGCAAGTAGCTAATGGTTTGTACCGTTTTTTTGAAGAACTTAAAGTATATTTCATTCAAAAGTAACGCGTAAATAATTGATAATGGAAATCCAATGACAAGTCCTAATAAACTGATCACAAATGTATTACGTAATATCTCCAAAAAGTTGGGAGCAGTAAAGAATTGAATAAAATTATCAAAACCTATAAATTCACTTCTAAAAAATCCTTTTACAGGATTAAACTTTTGAAACGCCATAATCAGGCCGCCCATAGGCAGATAGTTAAATATAAAAAAGTAAACAATGACAGGTAAGACAAGTACATAGACTTTCCAATTCATCCGAAAATCACGTTTCCAAGATGACTTACCTATTTTTCCAGATACATTACCTTTGACTGAGCTCATAAATATCCTCCTCTTAATCACTCTGTAGAACTTCTCTACTAAATTCCATCTTATTACGGTAATTAATAGCTTCTATTAATCCAGATTGATAGACCACATCAAATACCGCATAAAAATCACTTGCTAACCCGGCTGCTTTCCTTCCATAGGACTCACCATTAACCAATAATTCAACCTCATCACCATTGGCAAAGACAATCACACTTGTTCTCATTCCATCTTTTCCAGGAAAATTCCACTTATTAACACTCTGCGGAAATAAATTATTTATCATACTTCCATCCGTTAGCATAATCTCTGGTGGTATTACATTTATGTATGGTTTTTTATATATTTCCTGGGCAATATCACGATAAATTTTATCTTTGGATAACTCATTGATCTCTAATTTATTCATCTTGACGAATTCACACTCACCTACCTTTGTTCTGTTTACCCATCATATCATTCGAATCAGTTTATCTATATCAGAATTTTGATATTATTTATAGATTTATGATTGTACTAGACACAATCAATAGAAATACTGCAAAGATATAATACAAATTGTTAAATATCAACAATAAATTTATACTTTGACCATGGCTTCACTGAAAAAAGCTGCCTCAAGAACAGCTTCTTGCAGAATTTTAAATAATTGATTTTGTATACCCGCCATCTGCTGCAATGCTTTTCTACGCAAACAAAGAGAAATTTGCCTGCAATAAACAGTACTACCCCCTTAAGGAGCATGTTTACAAGCAAACTTCTCTTTACATGGAATCATTAATATTTTTAGAATGCTAACTGCTTTTAATTTTAACTTTGTCTCTGTATTGTTTTGGAGTTAAACCCATTTCACTTTTGAATACTGAATTAAAATGACTTTGTGAACTGAAAGCTAGCTTTTCACTAATTTCCACCAAAGTATTACTCGTGTATTTTAGAAGGAACTTTGCTTCTTTCACTTTTACTTTCTTTATGTATTCGATAACTGACATTTCTGTCTCATGTTTGAAAATTCTGGAAAGGTGTTCCGGACTGATTTTTAGATCCTCTGCAATCTGGTTAACACTAATACTTTGATAGACATTCGTTTGAATATAGTCACAGCATTGATTTACGTAATAGGAATAAGCATTGATTTTTAATAATTCATGTACTCTTCCTGCAAAATCAAATATCATTTTAGTTGATTGCTCATTAATCTCCTTCGTCGACTTCATAATCTCTATCTGCCTGATATATAAATCACTAAGGGAGAAGGCTGTTTCACTACTAAGTCCTCCTTCAATTGCGGCCCTTGTAACTAAAGCAGTAAATACAATGAATAAGTTCTTCTCCTGCCTTAGTTCATTCCCAACAATCATAGTCCCCGCTTTTCCAGCAAGATCCGTTTGCAAGACCTGTCGTAAATTAATTAGATTACCAGTTCTCACACACTCTAGCATGCACCTCTCAAAGAGATAGGTTCCATGTACCTCCATTTCATCGTTGTTTTCTATTACCTCTCCCGGCTCCTCCATAAGAGTCATCTCTTTCGTCGGACTGATTAATCCAAGCTTTACTTCATCTAATTCTTCTTCATAGAGATAAAAGTATATATATTTAATGATTTTTACATATTCTTTGTAAGGATAATAAGAAATAATACTATGGAAATTTAATAGTGCGGCTTTGGTATCCTCACTAATATTCATTGTTTTCACAGTTTCTATTAACTTCTTTTCCGTATAATAATTGGAGTAAAATGGTCCTAGAACAAGATACCCTCTAATAATATCCCCCGTAATCACCGGAATGCTAATCCAGGTAATAGCAAGATCCTTAATATGAATTTTTATGTCTCTTACCTTCCTACATTGGCTGAGCAAAATATCCGTCTGCTCGAGATAATCTATTAAGTGATATTCTTCTCTAAGGTAGGATGAAGTGAATACAATTTTTCCTTCGCTGTCAAAGTAGGATGCAATAATTTTATATGTATGATCGATCATCCCACAAAGTTTTTTTATAGTGTCTAAATTCATAGTACCCTTCTTTCGTTACAATAGTTATTGATCTTGATCCGCTTGATTCAAGGCATCTATAACAGCAAGGAACAACTGATCGCCTCCTTTTGGCATCATAGCTGTTAATTCCGATATCGTCATTCCATATGCAAATTTAATCATGGGATTGGTTGTCATCCCCGGTGCAGCTTCCTCGAACATTTTTATTGCCAAAGGCTGATTAAGGATATGGTTTAACGTTGATTCCATAGAATATTTTTTGAATCGTAAATCTGTTTTTGTATCGTATTCAAAATGATAATG
>JAEWEO010000169.1 GCA_023389295.1 Bacillota bacterium | reverse complement strand
GCTTTGGTTGCATAAGGACAACGGTTGGCAAACCGACAACCGGTCATATCGCCATAATCTTCCGGGACTGATCCCTCAATGGACACTAGCTTCCGCCCTTCCTTATCGCGAATACTTGGGATTGACTTTAATAATGCCTGGGTGTAGGGATGACTTGGTTTTTGAAATAAATCAAATACATTTGCTTCCTCTACAATTTGCCCCGCATACATTACGAGTACGCGATCCGCCATCTCAGCAACCAGACCTAAGTCATGAGTGATAAGTAGAATTGACATTCCAAACTCTTTTTTCAAGTCCTTAATTAGCTGCATTATCTGGGCTTGAATTGTAACATCCAGCGCTGTTGTTGGTTCATCTGCTATTAATAACTTTGGATTACAGGCTAGAGCCATGGCAATCATAACCCTTTGTCTCATTCCGCCTGATAAAGTATGAGGATACTTTTTCATAATAGCAAAAGGATTCGGCAATCCGACCTTTTCTAACAGGTGGATTGCACGATCCTTTGCAGTTTTTTTATCAATATTTAAATGAGTAACCATTGCCTCAATTATTTGAGAGCCCACGGTAAAAACCGGATTCAAACTTGTCATCGCATCCTGAAAAATCATAGTTAATTGATTTCCACGAATTTGATCCATTTCCTTTTCAGATTTGCTTCGCAAATCTTCACCATTAAATTTCACCTGACCACCGGTTATTTTACCGTTTCGGCTCAAAAGTCCCATAACGGACAAAAGTGTTACGCTTTTACCAGAGCCGGATTCTCCGACAATGCAAAGTGTTTCACCTAGATTGACTTCAAAACTAACCTTATCAATACATTTGAAATTACTTGCATCACCGGAAAATTCAACTTCTAGATTTTCAACCTTCAACAAAGGTGTCATTACTTCACATCCCATTCATGGATATTAATAAATGATCCGTATACATTAGGAGTTGCATTTACTAATCTATTATTTACTGCACCAAGTGCACTAATGACATATGCTGATATCATCGGTACATCCTGTTGTGTTATCGTGTTAATTGTTAAATACTGCTCTTTGATTGCATCCACATCACTAGTAGTTTGAGTTGCTGCCAACGCCTCAGTAATCGTATCATTTACATAACCGGTCCAACCACCTTCTGATAACAACCAGTTAATATCCGGATACGGATCTACCGGAGCATAGGTGTATTGAACTGCCAACAAATCAAAATCCTTGTTTCCTGCATGTGTTAAAAGAGTTGCAATATCTACCGTATTTATTTGCACTTTAATACCTATATCTAATAGCTGTGCTGCTATATAATCTGCCGCTTGAGTAAATGTTGTGTCGCCGCTATTAACATAGAAATTCAATGTCCTATTGGAATCCCAACCATTTGCTATTGCCTGTTGTACTAATTCCTTTGCTTTCTGAGGATCATAGGAAACGGGTGTTAGACTATTGTCGTAGAATGGGCTGGCACTAGATAAAAATCCATCTACAACCTCACCTTTGTTATTTAGGAATCCCTTAATAAGAGAAGAACGATCTATTCCATAAAGAATCGCCTGACGAATTAATGGCTCTGTAACACTAGTTGTATTAAAGAATATGGATTGATTTGTTACAGGTGAACCATAATTAACCGTTACATTTTCAAGCGCTTCCACACTCGCATAATCCTCTTGAAGAATGTTACCCGTTGTCTGTTGTACAAAATCTATTTCACCTGACTGCAAACCGGTAAGAAGCTGTGCTGAAGATGATATTTTAATATTTAACTTATCAACCTTTGGTTGCCCCTTCCAGTACTTTTCATTTGCTACATAAGACACATAATGCTGCAAATCAAATGCCGTAATTTTGTATGGACCGCTTACCACCGTCGGTGCATTGAACCACTCATAGGAAGCCAATTCATCTTCCGTAACATTTTCTAAAATGTGTTTGGGAAGTGTGAGTATATAGCGTCCATAGGTGTTTTGAAAGGTTGTTAAAGCCATCTCATATTTTGTAGTAAACTCTACGGTCTTTGTACCAATTGCTTTTACACCGGAAATTTCAGTTGCACCTTCCTCAACAAAGCCATCATCACCGGTACCTTCAAAGGCATATAATGCCATGCTGGCATTCGCTAGTTTCGGGCTTGCAAGTCTTAATACGGTGAATACAACATCATCCGCTGTCACCGGTTTGCCGTCGGACCAAGTAGCATTCTCGTCAATGGTTACTGTAAAATGAATATTGTCCTCTGTTGTAATGGAGGAAGCTAACATTCCTTCAAACTCCAACTCACTATTTAGCTCTACTAAGGGTAAGAACTCAAAGCTTAGAGAGTACTTAAGAATTTCTGTAGCATCCATTAACAAAGGATTTACACTACTTAGCGTATCGGTCACACCGATATTGATCATCTTTTCTTTGGAACCTGCATCTTCCTTACCGGTATCTGAAGTAGATTGGCAAGCAGTTGCTGTCAATGCTATAAGTACAGTAAGAAATAGTGCAATATACTTTTTTAATTTTATATGTCTCATACTATTCTCCCTTTCTATCATTAAATATTAGTCTTTGTCATATCAGACTTCTTCCATTATCTAAGAAACCGAATGCGATAATTAACACAGAATTCTCACATGACTTATTATGTAATCCTATTATCCATACTAAAATAGTATACATTTAATTCATCTTATTCCGTTTCATAATTTTTGTCAATCTATTCTTGAAAAATATCCTAATTTTCATAAAAATTAATTCTACCGTTTGTCAAACTATATTTCAGATAAAATTTTATATGCTCTATAGTAACACATTTTTAAGTAAATGAAAAGTTTTAAAGTCGCTATTCTTAATCTGTTTCCAGAAAATTGTAATGAGGAATAAATAAAATTAATAGATGGATTAGACAAGGACCTAATGTTATAATGATATAAGATCCTTCAATACATATGTTGTTTCTCGTTCATACATCATACAAACCCAAGAAAAGGAGCGAATAAATATGGATGCTTTAGAATTAGCTATTTCAATGGAATTGGATTTAGAAAACTTTTATCGTAAACAGTCTGAATTAAATAAGGAAAACAGTTTAAATGTTGTTTTTACACTCTTAGCAAAAGAAGAAGAAAATCATGCCCAAATATTAATTCAGAATGCAGAGAAACTCACTTTACCATTAGAGGATTCTGAAATTCTTTCAGAGGTTCATTCTATTTTTAGAAACATGAATGATTTTCAAAGCGATATTAAAAATCTTCCCAGTCAATTAGATGCTTATCGGATGGCTTTGGAAAAAGAGCAGGAAAGCTTAAAGTTCTATCAAGATTTATATGATGAAGCTACAGAAGAACGCTCTAAGACCGTGTTTGGCTATTTGATAAAACAAGAAGAGAAACACAGCATTATCTTGGAGGAGTTAATTAAATTAGTTAACCGCCCTGAAGAATGGGTAGAGTCTGCTGAGTTCGGAATTAGAGAAGAATATTGAGCATAAACAAATATTTATAAAATACTCAGCTTTTATTAATCATGTCATCAAAAATATCAGCTCTGTAGACTTGTTTTTAATCATATTCCTAAGAAAGCGATGGATTCTATATCAAGTATCCATCGCTTTCTTCATTAAAAATTTCTATCGTTTACGTCTATTAACTTAATTTTTACTCGATTATAATTATACCACTAATTCCAGATCTCTGAATAAATTTGCGATCACTTCTTCGTAGTCATGCAAACGTTCCGACTTTTTGATTTTTTTGGCATATTTGGCGTTATCGGAAAAAAGTTGTATCATATAAAACCAAATTTCCTTCATCTTAAATAAAACATTCCTGTCTCCATAAAGGACCGTCTTATAGCCTTCATAGATTTCATTATGAAAATCTAAAAGAAGGTTTTTATCAAGCTTTACACTATCTTCTATCTCCCTAATCAGCCCCGGATTCACTAACAATCCTCTACCTAGCATGACTCTTTCAACCTCTGGAAACTCCTGTATGAACGCTTTATAATCTTCCATACCAAAGATGTCTCCGTTATAGCATACCGGAATTTTGCTAAGGGATAAAGCCTCTTTAAATATCTTCCTGTTGGGTTTATTCTTATAATAATCACTTTGAACCCTAGGATGGATAATCAGCTCCTTTACCGGATATCGATTAAAGATCTCAAGCAATTCATAAAATTCCTCCGGATCATCTTTACCAATCCTTGTTTTTATGGAAATATTTATAATTCCCTCAGCAAAAATTTCATCTAAGAATTTATCAAGAGCTTCTTTCTTAGCAAGAAAACCGGAGCCCTTAAATTTTGTGACTACTGTTGGTGAGGGACATCCAAGGTTTAGGTTAACCTCATCGTAGCCTAAGGAGAGGATTTTCTTTGAAGTATTAATAAAATCTTTAGCGTTGTTTGTAAGTAATTGAGGTATTAACACTACCCCATTGTTATTCTCCGGTAAAATATCATTTATTTCTTTTGATCTCAAATTATTATTTTGATTTGGTACAATAAAGGGTGAAAAGTATTTATCAACTTGATTAAAATACGTATGATGTGCATTGCGATAGATATAGCCGGTTATACCCTCCATTGGTGCGAAGTAAAATTGCATCGTTTTATTAACTCCTTTGTTCAGATAAACTAATTCTATTATAATTTTTACGAATAGAAAAATAAATTACTCTTCATAACTAATAATTGGTACACCCGAATCAATATTCTCGAATATTTTCTTAGCTAGATAATACGAAGCGTTAACACATCCATGAGTACCATTTACTTTATAGATCTGCCCTCCAAAATTATACCGCCAAGAGGCATCATGTAGACCAATATTACCAAAGAAGGGCATCCAATAGGTTACCTTTACTTCATATCCTGGCCCGCTAAGCATTGCATCCCTTTGCTTGTAATTTAGCATATAGATACCAAGGACTGTAGCATTCCCTCGATTTGGATTACCGGTTACAACTGCTCCTTGGGCAATTAATTTTCCCTCTTTGTAAAACCATAAATGCTGTCTGGTTATATTAATCTCTACATAGGTATTACCAATTTCGTCCTCACCCCTGGATATAGCTGTTTGTAAATAGGTTGGCTCTTTCTTAATGATTTGGCCCAAGGTAATATGTTCGATGACTGCTTTGGTTTCTGTCTCCTGATCCATTTTCCATCCATAGAGTCCACCCTTTACTTCTACGGTTTTGCCGGTTGAGGTTTTAAATTGCCTTGCAATACCAACCGTATCATACTTCTTACTCAAATCTTTCATGTATTCTCTAACCGCTGCTTTGTCGATGTGGATATCAAAATTATCGTCAACACTCAGCCATTCATTGATGATATTACCATCCACGAGTTCGACCTTATCTCCGAACTCATAAGTAATCTTAGTAGCTACATACTTATTAAGTAAAGCATAAGTTTCGTGAGTTTTCTTAGAATTCACCGTGTATTTCGGATTTACGTAGCACTTATTTTGATCAAGATCTAATTGAGTTAAACCCATTTGGATGTGTTTTTTAATTGCATCAATTAAATTCTCTTGGTTAATTTTATTTCCATATACTTCTTGAATTAATTCATAGGAGCCGTTTTTATATTGAAAACCGACATTCCTTGGTTCTACCGTCGATGTATTTAAGCAATTTAGACCATCAATTTTTTTACGTAAGGAAGCTTCGTCATAAGCAAATACATCCTTAAGCCTATAATCTTGATCTCGAAAGAAAGAGTTCACCCACCGAAAGGATTTTTGAATGCGATGGATTTTATTAATACTATTGTTCTGATTTAATCTCATTCCTATCTCATGCGCTTCTATGACTTCCATGGTTCCATTTCGCTCTATTAATTGTAACTGATAGCTATTAATATAATCTCTTATCATTTGGTCTGTATCTTTGTGCGATTTTAAAGATACATTTACACCATTGATTTCAGTATGCAAAAAGAAATGTTTTGTAAAAAAAAGCGAGATTAATAAATACACAAAGATAATTGATGCAAGAATAATAATGATTTTTTCTGTTACCTCATGTTTTAACTGCATTTTTCTTTGAATTTTTATCATACTGATATTACCTTCCAACTAAAAATAGTAATAATCAGTCTATCATATGTGACAATCCATAGTTTTAAAACCGAATTTATCGACTAGTATTAATCGCATCCTCTACCACCGGTAAAATAAAAATGGAACCACCCCGTTTACAATTCGTAACAAACTCCTGATGTACGGCATCACAGATTACATCAACGAGGTCCTTGTTTGTAACGATTAAAACAATTTCCTCTTCCGGTTCAATTTTAAAACTAAAAAGTCCTTCTTTTGTTGGTTTTTCCGTACCACGCGCACGTAAAATAGTTGCCCCTCTGGCGCCTGCCTTATTTGCTGCTTTTATAACCTTATCTGAGTATCCCAAAGGAACAGTTGCCATAATCATTAATTGCTCCATCATCTTCCTCCACCTATTCCTTATCCGATTCAAAAAGTCCGATTGTATTACTTACTCCAAGCTTTATTAATATGCCTGTGTTCTCGCTTTCTAATTGAAGTTCACTTTTCAAAAGATTTGTTAGCTTATGAACACTCTCAGCTTTGGTTAACATCAAAACGGCTTCTTTCTCGGGTTCTACTATCATATCCAATAGAATATTCAAACTACTTGCTGAACCACGTGCTTTCATAATTGTCCCACCATAATATCCGGCATTTTGACTGATTTCAATAACAGTTTCCGCTTTTCCTTTGTCTACAACAAGAAGAAGTGCCATATATTCGTTTTTAACCAGAGAAAGTGCATCATCATTTTTATACTTACAAGAAATATCATTCTTTAAATTTAGAAGTCCTACTAACGGTATCGTAAATGCAATACCATGGTTTTGTCGTTCAAAATGGAACTTATTGTTTAACTCCTTTAAAATATCCTGTTCTTTCTTCGAAGGAACAACGATTAAAACAATTTCTTTATTTACATCATTCATCTCAATTAATTGTAATACATTATTCTGAACGGTTCCTTTTCCAAATAAACAGCTAGCTCCCTTTGCACCATGTTGTAGGGCGTGTTGCATTATTTTACTGCCTTTTCCTCTATTTACAATAATGATTAGTAAACTAAACCCATTCACATCAAAAGGGTTGGTCTTATTTATCATTTTCAATCCTCCTTATCACCGTCAATAATAATATCCTCTGCCATTGACGGCCTTGTTTTCAACTTATAAATAACACCTAATAATTGAACTGAAATTAAAGGTGTCATGGCAACTAATGCAATTACACCAAAGGCATCTAATACAACATTTGCACTTGGCATATACTCCGCTGCCCCTTGAGCATAAGGTAGTATAAAAGCTGCTGTCATGGTTCCTGCCGCTACTCCTCCTGAATCGTAGGCGATACCAACAAATATATCCGGAACAATATAAGATAATAGGATGGAGATTAACATACCCGGCAAAAGAATATGCCATAATTGTAACTCCGGTATCAGAATGCGTAACATGGATAATCCTACTGCTACTCCGACTCCTAAGCAAAGGGTAAACATAACTGTCATAGCTTTGATGGAACCTGCAGTTTCATCTTCAATCTGTCGCGTAAGAACATGTACCGAAGGCTCCGCCGGAACCGTAATAATACCGAATACAATACCGACAAGTATGAGTAACCATGGCTGTTCATAGGCAGCGATTTGATAGCCAACCAGTCCACTAGTTTCTATAAATCCGGTATTGACACCGGCAAGGAATAATACCAGTCCAATATAAGTATAAATAGAACCAACCAATATACGCTTTAATTTTTGCTTCTTTAATTTAATCCAAAATAAATTAATGATCAGATAAATAATTAAAATAGGTGCTAAAGCTAGTAACGTCTCCTTAGCAAATTGAGGAAAGCTTTTTAAAATTGTAACCATTGTATTGTCCAAGGTTAATTCTGCAACGGGTAAGCTACCTTCTAAAGATTTGGTACCGGATACAATGCCTTGTGCTAAAACGGCAATGATTGCACCTGTTGATGCAATACCAAGCATTCCAAAACC
>JAEWEO010000304.1 GCA_023389295.1 Bacillota bacterium | reverse complement strand
TACCTCTAGTGGGCTCATCAAAGATGATAATATCTGAATCCATCGCTAGTACCTTTGCCAGAACAACCTTTTGCTGATTACCACCGCTAAGTAGTCCTACCTTTTGCTCTAGAGCCGGTGTCTTGATATTCAGCATATCACGGTATCTCTCTGCCTGGCTTCGGATTTTTTTCTTGTCAATGATACGGTTTGAGGTTAATTTTCTAATATTTCCAATACTAATGTTCCATTCAACAGAGTTATTCAAAAAACATCCTTGCTCTTTACGATCCTCCGGTATTAATCCCATGCCCGCCCTAATCATATCTCTAGGTGATTTGGCATTTTTTTCCTTCCCGTTGACAAACACTTTGCCTGCAAGCTTTTTGTCCGCTCCAAATATAACTCTCATTAATTCCGTTCTTCCAGCTCCAACTAAGCCGGATACTCCCAGAATTTCACCCCTATGTAGCTCAAATGAAACATCGTTGTTTTTTAATCCGCTAACCTTTTCAACTTTTAATACAATCTCACTTTTGATACAATTCCGTTTTGGATAGGTATCACTCAGCTTTCTGCCAACCATTAGCGTAATTAGCTCTTCTCTATTGGTTTTTGCTGTTTCTACGGTTGTCACATAGGCTCCGTCTCTCATTACTGTTACCGTATCCGTAATTGCAAATAACTCATCCAATCGGTGAGAGATATAGATAATTGTTTTGCCCTTTTCCTTAAGGCTGCGAATCATCTCATAGAGACTCTCCACCTCAGACATGGTGAGTTGAGCCGTAGGTTCATCCATAACAATGATATTGGCATCCTTCGAAATTGCCTTTGTAATCTCTACCAGCTGCTGCTGAGCTGTTGATAATTCCTTAACATAAACTCTTGGATTAATATCAATATGAAAACGATCAAACAGTTCTTTCGTTATCTGTATCATTTCCTTTTTATTAATCAACCCTTTCATCTGCCTACCAAGACAAATATTCTCCGCTACAGTAAGTCCATTAATTAGGTTGTATTCCTGATAAATAACCTCTATACCATTGTTCCTAGATGCTAGTGGTGTCATCTTATCAAACTCATTATTATTAATCCAGATGCTTCCCTCGTCATTTTGAACCGCACCGGAGAGGACCTTGATAAGCGTAGATTTGCCTGCGCCATTCTCTCCTAGGAGGGCATGAACTTCCCCACTCTTAAATTCAACACTAACATCATCAAGAGCAATTACCCCAGGATACCGTTTTGAAATATTTTTCATTTTCAATACAACTTGTTGTTCCATAGAATATCATTTCCTTCTTTCTAATTGGTGTAACGAAGAGTTCCCAACTGATTGATCTGATAGTATTAATATAATAGAAAATGACTTCTGCAACAATATGAGTAGTTTTCAAAAAAGTGGAGTATTTTTCGATTTCGATTTTGAAGGCATATTGTATCTAATCGAATTTCTGAATTTCCTTTACACTTTCTCCGTCTGCATTACTATTCATTACGTAAATAGTATCACAAATTGCCTTGAGTTCTCCCATATTAGAGGATGAGATTAGAACCGCTGATTTATTTTTTGCCAGTTCCTCCAACGCTTTGTATATAATATTTCTCATGGTAATATCCGTTTCTTCACATATTTCCTCACAGATTAGAAGGACTGGTTTTGATAGTATCCATTTATGGAATATTACATTTGTCTTTACATAGGAATCAAAGCTGCTCACTTCCTTATCCTTGTCCTGTTCTTTAATTCCTATCTCCTCAATGTATTCGTTCTCTAAATATCTATTTACACGCTCATTCTTAAACATCGTGAACAAACTCATTTTCAACATTATAGGTAGAAGTAAATTCTCAGCAAAGCTCATTGTACCAACTACACCACCACGATCTCTATCCTTTGGAATGTAACCAACACTAAATGCGATGGAATCTTCTATAGTACATGGTGCATAATGTTTTCCATTTAATAGCATTTGTCCCTGTTTAGCAATCCTATTTCCCACTAACATATCAGTAACTTCCAGATTGGCACTATTATTCATATCATATAGGCCTACGACTTCTCCCTCATGAACCACAAAGTTAAAATGATTGATGTAACAAGGTCCCGTTAGATTACTTGCTCTTAAAACTACCTTATCCGTCTTGTAGGATGTCCTTTGAAATCCAGTCAGCACTGGATTACCTACGAGCCATTTGCGACAGAGTTCTTCATTATAACTTTCTGCATAAAAAGTCTTTACCGCTCTTCCCTGACGTAATATAATGCTCCTTTGTGCAAGCTGGGTTAATTGATCCCTCTTTCTACTGGCATAGATAACCGCAATATTTTTCTCTTTTAATACCCGAAGCATTTCAATAATTCGAAGCACTCCTATCTGCCCATGAGAACTAAAAGCGTCATCTATAAAGACTAATTTTGCTTCATTTTCAATGGCTCTAAGTAGTTCAACAACGTGACGTTGTACCGGCGTTAGTTCATTGACACGCATCTCTGGTAATAAATCAGGTGCGTATTGCTGAAGTAATAGGCTAACCCGGTAATTCATTGCTTTTTTGCGAATAACTCCCTTAATCTTTCTCCTACTTGTTATAATACATAAATTTTCAGCAATTGTTAAATTCGGTATTAGGGTACTTTTCTGTCCCAAACACACAATATCCTTAATTGCGGAAAATCGTTCATGCTCTTTCCATACTTGATGATTAAATGTAACTTTACCTTCTCGAAGTATTTCTTCTCCAATAAAGTAGAAATATAAGGCTGTTTTACCAGAACCAGATACTCCCATAAGATTAACCATTTCTCCCTGGTATACATGAAGATGAAAGTCATTAAGGGCATAACGAGCCATTTCGCCACCTATACAAACACTATGCATTGAAAGAATTTCTGTTTTCATAGTTCTCCATTTCTGCACACCCTTATAAAGATAAAGTTAATATATCAAGCTTAAGATTCTGTATTTGAAAGTAACGTATATAAGCTGACTTACTTATCTAAAATAAAAGGTAGTGCTATCTCAACTTCTGTCCCAACACCTCGTGTACTGGATACATGGATGCCATAATCGTTACCATATAGCAAGCGAATTCTATTATTCACATTTTCCATTGCAATACCGTTACTATTTTCTTTTTCTTCAATCCACTCTATCTTATTACCACCACTACGCAACCTGTTATTTAATTTCAAAAGGTTCTCTTCCTCTATCCCTATCCCATCATCCGAGACCAAAATTGTAATCCGCTTATCTCCTGCTTCAATATGAATATCAATATGACCCTGTTCAATTTTATTCTCTAACCCATGGAAAATTGCATTTTCAACGATCGGCTGCAAGGTCATCTTAGGGATTCTGCAATGGTAGATGGCATCTGAATCATCATGATTATAGATATGAAAAACAAAACGATCCTTAAAGCGATACTGTTGGATCTGCATGTAAGTCTGTATATTCTCCAGCTCCTGAGATAACTTTACAACATCGTTATCCTTGCTAATATTATAACGGAAGAATCTTGCCAGAGCTTCTGTCATCTCAGCTATGGTAAAATTATCATCTACAATTGCCTGTCCTCTGATATTCTCAAGAATATTATATAGAAAATGTGGATTAATCTGATTTTGTAGTTCAGCATACTTCATTTTCTGTGTCATAATTGCCTGAGCATGTTCTTTTTCAATGTTTTTTTTCTGTAACTCTAAAAACTGATCGATTTGTTCCAGCATGGTAGCCGGCTCAGAAAGTTGCTCTCCATTCATCAAATTTCTTTGCTGTACAAACTCACTCATTTTGTCCTCTAACTTTCCAAGGGGTAAATATATTTTATACAGAAATAGGATTAACAAAACGCCTAATATGGATAGTATAATAGCATCGGCTGTATAGAATATTACAACTGGAATTTCCCAAGGCATAATGGGAGAGGATATTATAGTAATAATTAAAATACATGCCACTAGCATTATCATAATGAATAGATATTTTCTTAAGAAATTTGTATTAATAATTCTTTTAATCATTACCTTCTCCCTATCATCGATATAATTTACGATATTCCGTAGGCTTTAACCCAACCAATTTGTAGAAGGTTTTGCTGAAATACTTGGCGTCCACATACCCCACCTCTTCCGCAATTAGGTTAACTGGAAGATTTTTGTTTTTCAACATATCTTTTGCTGCTTCTATTCTACAAGAAATTAGATAATCACTAAAATTAATTCCTACTTCCTTTTTAAAAACAGTACTAAAATAGGCTGGACTCAGTTCAATGGCATCAGCAACCTCTTCTAAGGTAATCTGACGCATATAATTATTATTAATAAATTGCTTTGCCTTACGTATTGGGAGTTGGCTCGTGTTTCTTTTGTCATCGATCACTCGTTCAAAATAACGCTGATAAGTTTCTAAAAAATTTCGTATTAAAAGTTCTTCCATTATATTGCAATCCAGAATAAACTGCATTTGTTGCTCAAAATCATTGATGATGCTTTCCTGAATTTTATTTCGTTTCCAAATCTCTATGGTAACTTCTTTTATTTTCTCCATTAGTTCAAAGATGAGCATAGGGGAGTAGTTTACCATAATATGAACATCATTCGCTATTTTATCAAAGTCACTAATAAAAGTCTGAATGTCCATGGCTTCCAGAACATTTTCAAACTGTCTTTTAATTCCTTCCGTAAAAATGTCCTCTACATTAATCTGTCGATAATTAAGATCTCGATAGTCAATGATACGGTTTGTTCCCTTTTTTATTCTGCATTTAATTGCTGCCACCGCTTCATGTATTGTATCTTTTATCAGCGTGATTGAATTCTTCTCCACTCCAATCCCAATTGTCACATAAAAACCATTGAACTTATCCAGTTCCAGCCGGCAGAGCTTCAATATTTTCTCAATCACCTGAAACACCTGTACTCTATGCTCAGCCTTATAATTTACAACAGTTACGACTCCTGTCTTGACATAGGAGTTTATGTATTCCCATTCTCCCTCATCCATGGCTTTTTCAATCAAATAATCAATACCATTTAATAAGCTTTTTATATCATAATTTGGAGCATTGGAGTCTATCTTCGTTAAGAATGCAATAAAATACCCATTCTCAAATTCACAGTGGAGCTTCTCATCCATCTCAGCAAGTTCACTATCCTCACTAAAACGGTTTTCATGAATAATTGTACTTAAAAAGTGCTTTCTAATTCGTTTCTTCCCTGAACTAGCAATTACCTTCAGTTCCTTCTTTTCCTCATGAATAGCACTAGCTTCTTTTCTATGTTGTAGGATACGATCAATCGTTTCCTCTAATTCTCTTTTATCAATTGGTTTTAGTAAATAGTGTTTCACTCCCAAATTTAATGCAGTATGTGCATATTCAAAATTTTTATAGCCGCTCATAATTACAAAATCTGCATCTAACCCCATATCTTTACCCTTTTGAACTAATTGAAGACCATCATAACCAGGCATCCTTATGTCTGAGATAATAATATCTGGTCGCTGCTCCTCCATCATATTAAGAACCTCCAGGCCATTATGAGCCATTCCTATGACCTCAAGTCCTTTTGCTTCCCAATTAATTAATTTGCAGATCATCTGGCAGATGATCTGCTCATCATCAGCAATTAGTACTTTTAACATGCTTATACCTCCACACTCCATTTATTACCTACTCATTATACAATGTACACAAGCACTATATAACCGAACTCCATGCCAAGACATATATCCACTACGACATACATATGTATATTGTACCATATATTTCTTCTGTACAAAAGATATCTATACTTTTTCGACAAATTAATTTATAATAATTCCCGTCTAAATGGTAACATTGTGTAGTATTACTTTGCTTTACACTTAATAATCCACAAAAATGATAATACCTATAAATTAAAAAATACTAATCTGAAAATAGCGCTGTAATAGGATATTCCCTAAGTCCTATTACAACGCTACATATATAACTTATTTAATCTAAATTTCTTATTTTCTATTTGCTAATGTTTCTGGTGTAACAACAAATGCTTGGCCATCAACACGTGCAAGCGGAGTCTGGTCTGTAATCAAAGGAGTTATTCCCTTCATGAAATCATTTATTGTATCACCAAAAGTACCCATGGAAATCGTACCTCTTAATACACTTTCGTTCGTCTCTGATGCTTTTATCTTTGCAACGATTTCTTCTGTCTCATCAATACAGAAAATACCAAACTTACTCTTATCCTGGATTGGAGAAGAAGGAGAGCTTATATAGGATTCAATACCAATTGCACAAGTACCATTCACTGCAATAATAACATCAATATCAGGAGTGGAAAGCATGGTATTCTCAATCAGAGTACGTGCTGCATCAGTTTTATCCTGATCTTCCACTTCAGCAGTAATTAAATTAACTTTTTTGTTTTCTGCAATCTTCTTTAAGCCCTCACTACGTGTTACAGATTGTGGCACTGTAGAAGATGTCATAACAAATACATTAACTTCACCATCACCGGCATCTGGAAATGTCTTTTCAATCCAATCATTTGCCATTACTACGCACTGTGCTGCCATAGATTCTTCTGATGCTGAGATAACACTTGTTGTTGCGCCTGGAATTTCATAAGCAAATGCTAATACTGGAATGCCTGCATCAATTGCGGATTTACAAGCACTTGCAACTCCCTCACCATTCACCGCCCAAACAACGATAACGTCACATCCCATAGTAGTAAAGTTTTCAATTTGTGTTAACTGAGTTGTAACATCGTTTTCTGCTGAGTCAACCTGAACCTTACAGCCCTGTTCTTCTAAGGCTCCCTGAAAAGCCTGGCTAAGAGCTAACATAAAGTCATTGCCGATACTTGGCATTGTGATACCTACCGATTTACCTTCTGCTGATCCCTCTGTAGCATCGGTAACTGCCTCAGTAATTTGATCTGCTGCTTCTGTAACTGCATCAGAACCCTCATTATTTGTAACTGGTTTTTCATCTTTTTTTGTACTACAACCTGCAAGCATTGTAAAAGAAATTGCAATTACTAAAATAATACCTATAATCTTTTTCATAAATATTCTCCCTTCGATATTTGATGAATTAACTATAATAAAAATATCATTCTCCATCAATGAGCGTACTTTTTTAAAAAGTGGATTATTTTTCGATTTCAAAGAGCACTCTCAGTTTTCATCTCAAATACTAATAATAAGGCCATTGATTAAATCTTTTTTCACCCCTACGATCTGGCTTATCCAAGGTTACTTCACCCGTTGCAGCCCACTCTGCACCACGCACAAACATGGTCAGATAATTAATCCTTCGATATGTATCAATATCATGTCCGAGAGAACAGGCAAGTACCCGTCCGGCTCCATAAGTATTTGTCCAGGCAACTGGCTGAAGAGAATTTACTCCACGCATATTTTCCAGTTTCCCGTCTGGAATTAGTACCGGATGATGGGGTGCTGGAAAATTAGCTTTCCGATACATATCAACATCATCGTATACAGCCGCTAATACCTCTGCCTTTGTTCCAGGAAAATATTCCACTCCTGCAAAGAAATCATCTCCAACCACCATATAATCCGTTAATCCTTGCGTAATAGGGGAATGCGGATTTTCGATTTTTGCAATCACATCATCACAGGGATTCTTTCTACTTTGTGGACTGGTTAAATAAATTCCCCATGCTTCTTTGTAGCGTTGTGGCATATCCTCATCAAGCCAAACAGAAGAATGATGAATAAATAACCCTTTTCCCGCTTTTACTGCCTCAAAAAATACATCCTCTGCTGCTTCATCCCATCGTTTATATCGTGCGGTAGGATTTGTTTTCCCATCATAGTTCAAAAGTAATAAATCATATTCTGCTACCGTTCTGCTGGTAGCACCATTAAACTCTTCAATAATCTTAACAGAGAACCTTCCTGTTGCTTCTAGCATAGTCCGAAGATATTCATTCATTTTTGGATACTTATGCTCCGAAGTAAGTTCCCCACTAATTAGTAACACTTTTATTTTCTCCATAAGAACCTCCATCTGCCATTGTGATATGTTTCTATTCAAAAATGTCTGCATCGCAGACATTTTATGAATCAAGTATTAAGAATAAAACATAAGGAGATTAATTCTATTCCATCCTATGGATTAAATATATGGAAATAAGTGATACATATCAATGGTGGAACTATATGAAAAGGTGGATTATTTTTTGAATCTCCTAATTTGTATGAGCAAAACTATTCATATCCATTTTGGATTCCTTGTATCATTATATCTAATCCTATATCAAATATGTAATAAAAAAAGTGCTACAGCCCTTAGTTTAACTAGGATTGTAGCATAATTATTAAAAAGCTTTTACTTCAATTCCTTCAGCCTTTAGTGTCTGACAGATCCTTCTTACAAAAGCCAAAGCTTTCACACCGTCTCCATGGATACATACAGAATCAGCCTTAATTTCTATTTCTTTCCCATTAATTGATGTTATTGTCCCCTTCTTTATTATGCGGATAACTCGATTAATAGCAAGTTCTTCATCCTCAATCATTGCTCCCGGTTTGCTTCTTGCTACCAAGGTTGCGTCATCCTCATATGCACGATCTGCAAAAACCTCATGTTTAAAGGTTATTCCTATCGTCTTTGCTGCTTTTTCCATTTGGCTGTTGCTAAGTCCCAACAAAACAATATTATCATCAATTGCTGCAATACCCTCACAAATCGCACATGCTAAATCATAATCTTTTGCTGCCATATTATAAAAGGCACCGTGAGGCTTAACATGGTATAACGATACCCCGCCTGCCCGGCAAAAGCCCTCCAGAGCACCAATTTGATACATGGTGTAGGTTTTTGCCTCCTTCGGTGACAGAGTCATATTCCTTCGTCCAAAACCAAGTAAATCCGGAAAGCCTGTATGTGCACCAACGTGTACGCCGTTTGCCTTTGCCATCTGTACCGTCTTTTCCATAATCACAGGATCAGAAGCATGATATCCACAGGCAATGTTCGCTGATGATATATAAGGAATAACCTCTTCATCCATACCGAGTGTATATCTTCCGAAGCTTTCTCCTAAATCACAGTTTAAATCAATCTGATACATTTATTTACCTCCAAATGCGTGTAAATGTACGCAATTATAATAAATAATTATAAGTAATTGCTTACACGTTTAAATTAGTATACTATTATGTAGTTTTTCGGCTCACTATTACCCTAAAATATGTATTCGATAAACAACCTATCTATTCTATTTATATTCTATCATAATGCCTATAGTTTTAATTCTACATTCTTTACATCCGTAATAAACATATGACCCGGGGCATGCGTTATGGTGAAAGCCGGTTTTGTTGCCATGAGTGCTGACTGTGGCGTAACGCCACAAGGCCAGAATACCGGTACTTCTCCTTCTTTTATTGTAACCGAATCTCCAAAATCAGGCTTGTCAATATTATAGATACCAATTGCTTCGGGACATCCAATATGTATCGGTGCTCCATGGACTCTGGGCATCGCAGCAGTAACTGAAACTGCCTTGGGAACATCCTTGTATGGTATAGGTCGCATGCTTACAACCATGTTTCCTGTAAAGATTCCAGCTCTTTCACAACCTATATTAGTCATGTACATCGGAACATTACACTGCTCTTCAATATGCCTTACCGTAATATTAGCCTCCAGCAAATCCTCTTCAAAGGAAAAACTGCATCCGATTAAGAAGCTTACAAAATCAGGTTTCCAGAATTTTATTACATCTGTATATTCACCGGTTAGCTTCCCGTATTCATATACTCTGTATTTTGGGAGGTCGATAGCAATATCCGCATCCTTAGCCATATATTTTACTGCTCTGCTACCTGCATCCATAACCTCTAAAATTGGACATGCCTTCGGATTTCTTTGTGCAAAAAGTAGGAAATCATAGGCAAGCTCCTTTGGTAGAATTACTAGATTCGCTTGAGCATAACCGCCACACATACCTGCTGTAGGGGTTGTAATCTTACTTTGTCTAATCAGACTCCTGACTTCTGAGGGAGTATTATTTCTATAATTCATAATTACCTCTGTTCCTCCTCTTAAATTTCTTCTGGAGCTTTATCATATCTCTATTATGTTTTTTATAAAGTTTATGAGCCTTTTTTAATGTAATCCTTTGAAATCTTATCTCGTCTCCTGGTTTGCACTGAGCTATCCTTGGAATGTCCGTAGAAATTACGGTTCCTATTTTGGCATAGCCGCCGGTTGTCTGCCGATCGGAAAGCATTACCATTGGCTGTCCGCTTGATGAGACTTGAATTGAACCTAGAGAAATTCCATCCGATATAATATCCGTAGCCTGTTTGCTGGCAATAATTGGTCCAGAAAGCTTACAAGCCATCCTATCAGAATCATTGGTCAACTTATAGCTCCCTGTTTCGAAGGTCTGAAGCCCTTCGCTTGTAAAATAATCATCCTGGGGCCCCATAACTACTCTGATAATCTTAATCTTTGGCAAAACATCTGTGTCTGTGTGTTTATAGATGCGTTTCTCCATATCAAGAAGAATACTTGTCGGTTTCACAAATAATATTTCATCATTCGCCTTTAAGGCCCTGCCATTATATCCTCCTATTGCGCATTTTATATTGGTAGATTTACTACCGAAGTACTCTTTGATCTCGAGACCACCGGCAAAGGCAATATAACTTCGACAACCTTTTTCTGCAAATGCAAGTGCTAAGCTCTCTCCAGCTTTTACAGACACTGCGGTGTTCATGGAAATCTCTTTATCATTCACCTTTGGCTTCATATCAGCACCTGTGACAGCAATCACATTGTCCTTGATAAAATAAATTGTGGGACCAAAAAGGGTACACTCTAATACCGCTTCCCCCATCTCATTTCCAACCAAACAATTGGCAACTTCCATGGCCTTAGTATCTACCGCTCCTGATGGTGATAATCCTATTTCGCCATAACCAATCCTTCCATAATCCTGTACGGTGGTTAATGCACCTGGAGATATTATTTGAATGCTCATATTTAGCTCCATTCCGCCGCCTTGCGACGGCAAAAATAATTAGAGAAGAAGTTCACTATGAATTTATAATGGTTATCTTACACTGATACTGTCCACTTTTAACCAGCTCCTCGATACGTACAAATTCAGCTTCCTCAATCGGTTGAAAATGAATATATTCTCCTGCGTGATAAAGGGTTGGGTTCTCGCGTTTACTGTCATAAAGCTTTAATGGTGTTCTTCCGATCAGCCTCCATCCTCCTGGTGAGACGATTGGATAAACACCTGTCTGTTCTCCTCCTATACCAACAGAACCGGCCGGAATTGATATTCTCGGATTCGATAACCTTGGAGTCTCCAACCGTTTATCAAGTCCGCCCAGATAAGGAAATCCAGGCAAAAATCCCAACATATAAATCAAATAATTCACACCCGAATGAATATTAATTACCTCTGCTTCACTCATTCCAACACATTTGGCAACATCTACTAGGTCTTCACCATACTGTCCTCCATAGCATACAGGAATTTCAATAATTCTATTTGTCTTTGCTGACATATCTCCTCCTTTATTAGAAACAGACCGGATATATTTACAAAGTTTTTTATATGTAATTTTTAAAGGATCATAATACACCAATAAAGAACGAAATGTGGGCACGGTCTCAATGATACCCTTTATTTCACTTTTTCTTATGCTTTGGTTCAACCGCTTGACTTGATCATTACAAGCAGTGCTTATTTCATTACCAAATTCCACAACGAGTGCTAAATCTCCTGCCGGTATTATACGCATTACTGCCTCCATTCCTGAAAGAATCCCTTCGCAATAACATGATCAAACCAGTGATTTGTTTTTCCCTCGAACTTTATTGCATATCCTACACACTGGCGCATAAGTTCAACAATGTTAACATTCATTTTTGTATTAAAGCCGTCAATTCCGGGGATTAGGGAACCTGTCATATCAATTATGCCACTTCTTGTAGCAACCCGCATAACTTCCATTTCCATATCTCCCTTATGGAATATATCCAAGTCTTTTTTCAGAAAAGCAACTGCTGCCATGAGTCCATAGCAGCCCCAATCAGATACTGTTGCAGTGATAATATTGTCTGCCTTTGTTGCCGCCAGAATACCATTATGACAATCACACTTACACTGATTTTCTGCCGCGTAAGGAATATATTTTTTAATATGTCCCCCTATGGTACCCATACCAATTTCATTTCCCAAATCACCTATGGCAAAATTCAGAACACCTATATCCTTTAATCTTTGAAATAAAACATCCGTCTTTGCTTCTAGCTCGGTAACGTTTACCCCTATTGCATTATGATATTCACCACATTCATTTGCCCCTGGTGCCTCAATCGCAATAACAGCCTTCGGGAGAATCTTTGAGATGATCTGTTCTGTTTGTTCCTCTGCTCCATCCCTATCTTTTGAAAAGGCAACGACTCCCATGGAAATGGGAAGCTCCTCTACCTTATCCAAATCTTCATAGCAATGAAGCCCTACAACACTTGCACACTTTTTTACAGCTTCTAAATTCTCGTTGGGACAAATAATCACAGGTTTTGCATCAAAAGCCTGTACTAAGGAACGGGCAAGGAGCATTGAGCTCACAACTCCATCCATTTCCGGTGCTTTATGAGGAATCAATATAAAACCGGTAATAATAAATATAAAGTCATTAGCTTTAATATTCTCAACCATTTTTTTTGCACAGTGCATTGTTAGTGGCTCGCCTGTATATGCCCTGCTGCCGGCATATAGAATACGGCAGACTCCATAACCTCTGGGATCTAAATTCATCAGCGCATCTAAATTCTCTCCCATGTTATATATTGTCAATTCCTCATTCGTCATGGATTATTAAGCCTCCTTCTGATGTGTGGCTATTAGGTATTCATCCATAAGTGCATCTTGTAATTTATGAAGTAGCTTCTGTGCTTTACCTCCAACTTTTTGATTATCTATTTCATAAACTGACAAGCAAAAATTACTTGAAGAACTTACAATAACCTCATCTGCCTCCATCATTTCTTTTACCGTAAATATCGTCTCATCTACCGGAATCCCTAATTGCTTACACATTTTAATCAAATGAGCTCTGGCAATTCCGGGAAGGATATAATGATCTGCCGGAGGCGTAACAAATATACCATCTTTAATAATATGTAAATTGCTATGGGAACATTCTGTTACTCTATCACCACGATGGAATATAATCTCATCGCAGCCAGCCAACTCACCTTTTTGTGAAGCCATAACATTCGGTATTAAATTCAGTGTCTTTATGTTACAATGTAAAAACCTTGTATCTTCAATAGTCATTAGTTTTAATGGTTTATTTGGATCACCTATTTTTGATGGTCTAATCATAATCCATAATTTTGCATCTTGTTCAGGAAATGTATGTTTTCTTGGTGCAACCGCCCTAGTAACCTGCCAATAAACAAAAAGTTCTTCTCCATCTACCTTACTTACCATCTCAATCAGAGTTTTCTTTAGCTCTTCCTTGGTAAGAGGAATTTGAATTTGCAGTAAGCCGGCACTGTTATAAAACCTTTCAATATGCTCCTCCAAATTAAATATAATATGATTACCCGCACAGGTAGCATCATAAACTCCATCACCATAATAATGAACTCTGTCATCAAAAGGTACTGTCATGTTTTCTATCAAGTCATATTTACCATCATAATACCCTAAGTTTTCCACTAATTTACACCTGATTTCTATTTATTTTATATTATCTTGTAACAATCATTAAGCATTTTACAGCTTTGGGGTAGTATAGATTCTATTCACCTAGTCTTAATGATACATAGTTCTTGATTATTTCAACTGTGTTTTCATACCCCAGTTTACCGGTATTGAGGCACAGGTCATAATTGTCAGGATTTCTCCATTTTCTCCCGGTGTGATAAGCATAATAATTGCTTCTGTATTTATTATTTTTCGCTATATATTTTCTGGCTTCTTTCTTATTGCAGACAAGCCGCTCCATCACATGTTGTATGCAAGTCTCTTCATCCGCAGTCAGGAAAATGGAGATCGTGTTTTTTCTGTCCCGTAAAATATAATCACCACATCTTCCAATCACAATATAGGATTCTATTTCAGCAAGATTCCTTAATACTTTGGCCTGATAATTAAAAAGGTTATTGTCTGAAGTGAAATTATCACTTTCTGGAAGAATTAATTCTCCATTGTACACCTTCTTAGAAACATGATACAAAATTGTATTTTTTACCGTTTCATCTGCTTCTAAAAATAAGGTTTCATTAATCCCACTGTCTTCTGAAGCTAAGCGCAAAAGCTGCCGATCATATAATGCAATTCCATAATCTGCTGCAAGCATTTTACTAATGGTGGTTGCTCCACTGCCGCAGGTTCTTGTAATAGCAAGAATAAAATGTTCCATACTTACCTCCATTTTGTCGCCTAACGGCGGCATCACTATAATAAATATCTCACAAGTTATTAGTGAGACTATTGGCCAAGATAAGCTTTACGGACTCTGTCATCTTCCATCAACTCCTTGGCATTTCCACTAAATGTAATATTACCGGTCTCCAAAACATAAGCTCTGTCTGCGATACCAAGTGCCATTTTTGCATTCTGCTCAACTAATAATATGGTTATCCCAATATCATGGCAATATCGAATAATACTGAATATTTCCTTTACTAAGATAGGCGATAGTCCCATGGAAGGTTCATCAAGTAATAATATTTTAGGTTCTGACATTAATGCTCTGCCCATTGCCAGCATCTGTTGTTCACCACCTGACAATGTTCCTGCCAGTTGCTTGTATCTTTCCTTTAATCTCGGGAAACGTTCAAATACTTCCTTGAAGTTTTTTTCTAGCCCACTTTTACTCTTTTTTGTAGAGTAAGCACCCATTTCCAAATTTTCCATTACTGTCATATCGGGAAAAATATGTCTTCCTTCCGGAACATGGCTAATACCATATCTAATTAATTTGCTGGCATCCGTTGCACGCAGGTCAAGATCACCATAAGTTATCGATCCGCTTTTTGCAGTCTTAAGACCGGTAACTGTATGCAATATTGTTGTTTTTCCGGCACCGTTTGCTCCGATTAGTGAAACAATTTCACCATCATTGACTTCTAGGCCAACTCCATGAATGGCGTGAATAGCACCATATGAAACATGTAAATCTTTAATTGATAACATATGTACTCTCCCCCTATTCGTCATCTTTACCGAGATAAGCCTCAATAACTCTTGGATTATTAGCAATCTCCTCTGGTGTTCCAAATGCTATTGTTTCACCATAATCAATGACTTGAATTTTCTCACATATCTTCATAACCAAGCTCATATCATGCTCAATCAGTAATACAGAAACATTAAATTTTTTACGAATAACATAAATAATATCAATCAAGTCAGCTGTTTCAGTAGGATTCATACCTGCCGCAGGTTCATCTAGGAGCAGCAATTTCATTCCTGTTGCAAGCGCTCTTGCAATTTCAAGTCTTCTTTGTTGTCCATATGGAAGATTCTGAGCTACAACATCAGCTTTATCTCCAAGATTCACCACATCTAAAAGTTCCCTCGCTTTTGTATCTATCTCTGCTTCCTCCATCCAATAACTTGGTAAGCGAAAGAACGCTGAAATCACCGAATATTTCATCTTCATATTCATGGCAACTTTTACATTTTCGAGCGCAGTCATTTTCTTAAAGAGGCGTATATTTTGAAAAGTTCTTGCAATGCCTGCTTGCACTACTTGATGCATCTTTTTTCCATTCATTTTCTCACCGTTAAGGAAAAATGCGCCTTCTGTTGGCTTACATACACCGGTAAGTAAATTAAATACTGTTGTTTTTCCGGCACCATTTGGACCAATTAATCCGTACAATTCGCTTTTCCCTATTTCAATATTAAAATCACTTACTGCCTTAAGTCCTCCAAAAGCAATTCCTAAATGTGATACTTGTAATACAGGTTGTTCTGTACCCATCATTTACTTACCTCCTTCTTTTTAATTCTACCAAATATTTTAGAAAGAGTACCTGTTAAGGAGAACTCATAAGATCCAAAAATACCACTTGGTTTAAAAATCATTACCAATACCAAAATTACTGAATATGCAAGCATACGGTAATTTGCAAATTGTCTCATTGCCTCTGGTAAGGCTGACAAGAAGGTTGCACCGATAATAGAACCGGTTAATGATCCCGTACCACCAATGATAACCATAGTTAAAAATTCTGCGGAATACATGAAGTTAAAATTTGTAGGTATCATAGCCGTCATATAATGTGCATACATTGCACCGCCTATTCCGGCAAAAAAAGCTGAAATTGCAAAGGTTAATACCTTGTAGAATGTAACATTGATTCCACTAGAGGCAGCAGCAATGTAATCTTCACGAATGGCAGCTACCGTGCGGCCGAATCTGGAGCGAACATACATATACATCAATGCCACGCAAATTACCATAACCCAAAAGCACCAGTAAAAGTTAGAAAGCTTTGTGATACCACTCATTGTCTTTCCCCCACCGGTAATTTCAAAATTACAGAAAGCAACTCTTATTATTTCCGCGAAGGCAATGGTTACAATCGCTAAGTAGTCCCCCCTAAGTCTTAGTGCCGGAATACCAACCAACGTGCCTGTTATTGCTGCAGCGATACCACCTACCAACAGAGCAATCCCAAAAAGTAATATACTCGGTATTCCTTTATCAGCAAGCATATTCGTTACAATTGCTGAGCTATAAGCCCCTACGGACATAAAGCCTGCATGACCAAGTGAAAATTCACCCATAAACCCGGTTAATAGGTTTAGTGAAGATACCATAATAACGGTATAGCATGCTGTAGTAAAAATGCCTTTTATGTAGTTGGTTCGCGTTCCCAATACCTCTGATTTAAAAAGTATCGTAAACGCAAAAAAGATCAAACAAATTCCGATTAAATTAATTAAATATGTCCACTTTTTATTAATGAATAAATTCATTTTGCCACCTACACTTTCTCTCCAACATTTTTGCCTAGTATACCAGATGGTTTTACAATTAATACAATGATCAAAAGACTATAGGTAATCGCTTCATACCAACCGGGAGCGATATACACCTTAACGAAAATTTCGACTAAGCCAACAATCAAACCACCAATCATTGCTCCCGGAATACTTCCTATACCACCAAGTACGGCTGCAATAAAGGCTTTTAGTCCCATCATGCTTCCCATATCTGTTGTACATCTTGGATAGGTACTACAATACATAAGTGCTGCGATAGCAGCAAGTGCAGAACCGATACCAAAGGTAATTGTAATTATATTGTTCACTTTAATTCCCATTAATGTAGCTGCCTGTTTATCCTGCGGAACAGCTCTCATGGCCTTACCTAATTTTGTCTTCTTAACAAATAATTGAAGTGCAATCATTATGATGATCCCGATACCCAAAGTTAGCAAATATTTCGCTTGTAATGTGGCTCCAAGAATATCGATTGATGCACGATCAAAAATAGCCGGTACTGATTTTGGATTTGCTCCAAATAATACCATCGCCAAATTCTCTAAAAAAAGACTCATCGCTAGGGCTGTGATCAAGGCTGTCATGGAACCCGCTTTACGTACTGGTCTATAGGCTATAATCTCAACCGTAATTCCAACCGCAGTACAAACTACTATTGCTAAGGAAACTGCAGTCCACGCCGGCATACCAGCATTAATCATTAATGGTATCGTATAAAACAAGGTATAACTACCAACCATAATAAAGTCACCGTGTGCAAAGTTAATCATACGGATGATACCATACACCATGGTATATCCAAGAGCGATTAATGCGTATATTGCTCCTTGATTTAGACCATTTACCATACTTTGAATGAGTAACGACATGTCTAACACCTATCCTTCCGAATATACAATGAATAACATACGACGCAGTTTTTTCATGTGTCGTATGTTATTATATACTCCACTTTTAGTTCTTTATCAATTTTATGGCTCTAGCGTTTTTAACCATTTAACCTTACCATCATCATAAGTATTGATTACAACACTCTTTACAGCGTTACGATCTGCATCCATTGTAAAGGTACCGCCAACTCCAGTAAAGGTCATGCCAGTCATACCCTTTACTAAGGAGTCTGTATCTGTACCTCCACCATTTTTAGCCGCTTCAACTAACATATAAATTGCATCATAGTAGAGTGCTGCACATGCAGTTAAGCTTTCTACACCATAATTCTCGGTGTATTTCGTAACAAATTCTTGAACAGCCGGTGCTGTATCTTCTGATGAATAATGGTTTGTAAAATAACATTTTTCAAAATATGATTCAAGACCTGTTGTATCGGAACCATCCCAGCCATCTCCACCCATGATGATACCTTCATATCCTGCATCTCTAACCTGCTGTACTAGCAATGGGACTGTATCAAGAAAAGCAGGATAGAATATGAAATCTGCTCCGGCTGCAACCGACTGTGAAGCCTGCGCTGTGAAGTCTGTATCCTTCGTTGTACATTCACCGGTATATACAATTTCAATGCCATTAGCTGCTGAATTTTCTACAAATGCATCCTTTAGACCATTGGAGTAATCATCATCTTTTGCATAGATAATAGCTGCCTTTGTTGCTCCCTGTTCTTTTGCAAATTGTGCTGCCATCTTGCCTTGATAAGGATCGATGAAGCAATCTCTAAAAATTGTAGGTCCTACTTCTGTTACTTTTTTGTTTGTAGCCCCTGTAGCAAGTAATAACATGTTTTGCTCTTTTGCTATCTCAGCCATAGGTAAGGTAACGGATGAGAAAAATGCACCAACGACTGCTTCCGGTGATTTAGGCTCTAAGCTATTATAAGCATTCACTGCCTGTTTAGAATCACTGGCATCATCAACAATTCCAACAATTTCAACTTTAATTTTACTGTCGTTGTTATTAATTTCATCTGCTGCCATAGTTACAGCATTCTTTGCACCTTCACCATAAATTGCGCTACCACCTGTGAGCGTACAAACAACGCCAATACGGACGATGTTGTCTTCTTCACCGGTTGTTGATGAACCTGCTTCAGAATCATCTGAAGTCGGTGTAGTACCTGATGTTTCTGATTTTGTTGTACTTGCGCAGCCTGATAGGATATATCCAAGCATTGCAATAACAAGTACCAATGATAAGAACCTTTTTTTCATAAATCTCTACCTCCTTAAATTTGTAATATAAAAGAGCTTCAGCCCTTATCAATGGTTATCCTTTTAGATAAACATTGATAATTGTTGAAACCCTTTCGTTTCCTTCTAGCTATCAATAATCCTAGATAATAGTATGAGGATGAACAATGAAATCGTAATACAAAAAGGGGTTTCAGCCCTTATCAATGTTTACCCTTTTAGGTGATCATTGATAATTGTTGAAACCCTTTTGTTTCTTACTAATATTCAGCTCATATAATATAGTTATGCAAAACAATAGATGTTATACCATACAATTTTCTGATAATATATTTTCTCTTGGCCTATTATAGTACTAATTAAAAAATAATGCAATAATTTTTTTACATAAATTTCAAATAATAAAGAACCTTGCCTTCCAATAATCTTCCAGCAAATAATTTCGCTGTAGACCAATAATTGTATTGTTTTTTTTCGCATCCCTGCTGCAACATTCAATCTCACTCAGATATATAACACAAAGAAGTGCTACAACCCTTGATTTTACTAGGTTTGTAGCACTTCTTAATTAAAGATAATTTTTCTTTGATAAATGGAGCTGAGGGGAGTTGAAGTACCGTCTATTCTTATCAATCCCCCTGTTTTTAAGAGATTTATACTACTTTTTTAATCACTTGACCAAATATTGACCAAAATACTGTTATATAATATTTTCAAGAGCTGAATTGGAATCCGAGGTTCCAGTTTGCAAAGCTAACTTCCGATCCGCCATATCTCTTGCAAAACTAAATTCCAGCAATCAAAGATTTGGGGGTGCGGGCGTTTGCTATTTTATTTTTTCAGCAACAGAGGTGTGAGGTTGATCTCGTTAGCGGGGATAAGCTTTAATCTGCGCTCGTTATTCTTGTTAAACTCACTACCTCGATCTGTGAGTATAGCTTGGAATAATATGGTAAATATGTCGTGTCCTAGAAGCTCATCAAAATAATTGAAGCGTCCTTGTAATGCAAGTACTTCTACTCCGTGAAGCTCTCCGATGATCAGACACCCCTGATAACCTTCCGTTGATGGAGTTTGTGTGGGCTTGATATTGGGTGAAGTATTGCTAAATCCATCTGTGTTTATTTTACAAATCTATCATATATTCTTTAATTAGCTCAATATCGCTGCGATTAGTACACACCTTCAGCAACCCCTAGTGTTGTTGAATAAACTCCTGTGGTATTCACAAATGTCCAAACATTATCTCCCCATATCCATAATCCCCTATCTTCAATTATTGGCACATTCAAACTATACGGATACATTTCTGTGTATTCACAATCATGCCGTGAAACTCCAATCTGGTTAAGAGGAAGCACGTAAAGCAGATTACCCCATAAATAATATAGTTTGTCATTTGCAAAATTGAAATAAGTTTTAATTCCAACATCAAATATATTTGAAACAACTAATTCCTCTTCACCGCCTTCTAAATTGATACGCATTAAACTCCCCGCTTTTTGATAATATAGCGTGTCTTCATATACACCAACTAGTGTCCTAACATAATCAAATGAAAGTTCTTTTATTTCTGATGTGTACAAATCCATTACATATGATTTCTTTTCTATTTTATCGTCGATATACTTGCTACAATTATAATAAAGTTTATCATCAGTAAAAAATAGAGAAAGCGAGGAACAACCTAAATCATCCCAATGAATTCCTCAGATCCTCAATAACTTCTACACCGCCATCAGCTATGTTATTTGATGTATTATGCATACTTTTACACTTTGAAACAAGGCATTTGAAAATTCCGAGTTCACTAGGTATACATGCGTATAGATATTCTCCGTCCGTTACCATTTTACTTGTATGCAT
Source organism: Bacillota bacterium (assembly GCA_023389295.1). GTDB lineage: Bacteria > Bacillota > Clostridia > Lachnospirales > Lachnospiraceae > Mobilitalea. Next base: position 5,413 of record JAEWEO010000304.1, on the reverse strand, counting down.
GTTCATATTATAATTATTGGCACCCACAGTAAAATCATAATTATCTGTATTTAGTTCTATATTTTCATCGTTATCATCAACTTCTAAATTTTGGTTTGCTGGAACACTTATAGCCTCTTCTTTTGTAATTTTGGGAGTTGTCATGCTTGTTGTTGAGTTCATAGACTTCTTACCTCCGTTTAGTGAGTCAAAAAAGTTGAGTACTGAACTTTTTTAACTAGGATACAAAGTTAAGTCTATTTTCTCAAAAATTTTTATAACGGTCTAGAGTACCCACTATCTACCGTTTACGTATAATCTTACACTACTTTAATTTCTTTTATATACCGACGATAGTAATAAGAAATAAGGACTCAGACTTTGTACATATTTTTCATCCTATACTGCTTTTTGAATTTTATTTAATAACAAAATTCAAGTCCTCCTTATTAGTAAATTGCATTTATCTTGAAGTTATTAATTGTCTTAGCAATCTCATTCATATCGATCGTACTTTCAGACAATCTATCATAACAATCCTGGATATGAGTCACTAAAGATTCTACTCGTACTATTGGAAATCTAAAATACTGTTTATTATCAATATAATTATCTTTGTGTGCAAGGCAAACTACGTCGTAAATTGGTAGATTATAGTTTTCTAATATGCTCTCCATCAAGTTATGATGTCGTTGTATTTGCATTAATGGACTTGTAAAAATATGTTTTTCTCCATCAGCCCCTATCTTAAACCACTCACCATCTTCATTTAATGAAAAATTTCCACGATAGTTTTTAGTTTCAATTAGAAAAACTGCTCTATCTGAAACAACAATATGGTCGTATTCTTGGTGTTCATCTTTATACTGTCCGTTTCGTAAAACAATACAACTATCCGAATATTTATTGCTACAATCTCTATCTATGGTGGTGAATTTTTTCTTTGACAGCCATTTCAATGCATATTCTACATTTTCTTCAGAACGCTTACTGTCATGTGAATTTTTCTTTTCTTTTTGTTCACTACATAGGTTGATAATTTTATCTTTGATTTCTTGAATTTGTTCAAGCATTGTATTTGTTCAACGGCTGCACATCTTTACTGTTGTTAATTTCAAAACGTCTACCTAATAGTTTTATTTTCATTTTTCCTCCAGATAGTATATTGTTTGCGTAGTTTTATAAAATTCCATATTATGCATAATTATAGAACAGCAAATATTAACTTACAATCGTATACAAATATTTTAAGTTTTTTGAAGACAAAGGAAAATCTGCTAAATAATGGTAAAAATAAGCGCGCGTTATACATACATTCCTGGGAGTTGGTAATTTGATTGTCACTATATGGGGATTCAATTCACCTTCACTTACCTATATCAACATACACATACTTATTCTATGAAGAATGCTATATTAATGGTTTTGCCAAATCTTAATATGAACTAATACAGGAGCATTCCTGTTAAGTAATAAATAACAGGTTTGAAAAAAAGAATACCTCGAAGTAAAATTAGGATACTGACTGGCCAGTTAGTAAACCACATTTTACGGAGGTATTCACAGATGAATTATAACCAAAATATCAGGATTGCACAAGTAACAGAATCAACTTTAGTCGTTGGAGTAGACATTGGAAGCACCACACACTTCGCCAGGGCATTTAGCTGGAGGGGAATCGAACTTGGTAAGGTATTTAAGTTCAGTAATACAAGAGAAGGCATTGTATCATTTAAAGAATGGATTGAATTGCTACAGGGACGAAACGGAAAGAAATCTGTTATCGTTGGAGCAGAACCTACCGGGCATTACTGGTTCAGCCTCGGAGCATATTTGGAGGATGCAGAAATCCAGTTTGTAATGGTTAATCCATATCACGTTAAGCAAAGTAAGGAATTGGACGATAACAGCCAGACCAAGAACGACAGAAAGGATCCGAAGGTAATAGCAAAGCTTGTGGTAGATGGAAGATACAGCAAACCGTATGTGCCCAAAGGTGTTTATGCAGACCTGAGAGTAGCTACAGCAAGCCGTCAGCGTATCGTAAATGAACTCACGTCAGTGAAGAACAGGATATGCAGATGGTTTAGCATATATTTTCCTGAATACCTTGATGTATTTGGGAGTTTTGAAGCAGAAAGCAGCATCATGATATTGAAGAAGGTACCTATGCCTTCGGAAATCATAAAGCTTGGAGTGGAAGGGATTAATCAGATATGGCGAGATGTAAAACTGAGGGCAGTCGGTATAAAGAGGGCAAAGACCCTGGTTGAGGCGGCGCAGAAAAGCATCGGCTGTAAAGAAGGCCTAGAAGCTGCAAGAATGGATATAGAGCTGCTAATTATGGATTATGAGTACAAGAAGGCACAGTATGACAGGATTATGGAACACATCGAGGAGCTGTGCAGACAGATACCGGAGAGCAGTCAGATGCTTGCAATTAAAGGTACTGGTTTAATAAGTGTATCAGGATTTCTTGCGGAGGTTGGGGATATTAGACGTTTTGACTCACCAAAGCAGATACAGAAGTTGGCAGGACTGTCATTAAGGGAGAACAGTTCAGGAAAGCATAAAGGACAAACAACCATAAGTAAACGTGGAAGAAGCAGGCTTCGAGCCATTCTGTTCAATGCAGTAATACCGTTGGTATCAAAGAATCCGGAATTTAGGGCAATCCATCAGTATTACATATCCAGAGATAAAAACCCCTTAAAGAAAAAGCAGTCCATCATAGCAGTTAGCTGTAAATTAATCCGTATATTCTACGCGATCCTGTGTAAAGGAATAGCCTATGATAGCATGAAAATGCAGGAGGATATACGTAGACCAATAGCAGCATAAACAGGAAAAACAGATTAAGTGAATCCCGGTAAAACGTCCGCAATCAGCGCCGCGAGGAACAATAGAAAAAGAGAACAGATAAGAGCCGGTAGTCAGATTTTTTTCCATCAGAGCAAAGACTCAGTCTAGGAGCAGAAACGACACCCATATATGGATAGGCAGAACGAAGGAATTTAGGACACTGACATTCAGATGATCCCGTTGGATATAGGAGGTTTGTCGCCGTAAGAGAATTGGGGTAATAAAAGGCCTTCATAAAGGAAAAGTAAAGACGTTCTATTAAGTATACCCTTTTCTCTTATCAAAAGTATAAAATACGTTTTGTATCCATGAAATAAGCGCTTTTATCAAAAAATGAAAAACTGCGATACCGCAAGAATTATGGAGATATCGCAAGATTATATGAGGAGGTTTTTAAGTGACGACACAAGAATCCCTTCCTGCAGTCGCAACTGGAAGTACAATTCAACCAATTGGATTATACCATTTTTGCAGGATTTTTCGGAATCAACATTTTTGATTTAAAAAGGACTGTTTCTCCACTAATAAAATCAAATTAGTTTTGAAACAGCCTTTAACATTGTAAGTTTGGGAAGTTGCGAATGCAATTACAACTTCTAGCCCTTCACCGCCCCAGACGTCATACCATCAACTATGTATTTTTGTCCCAAAATATAGACAATTAAGACCGGTAGAGCTGTTAATACAATATCTGCGCAAACCAAATTCCAAGACTGGGTGTATTGGCCAAAGAAATTATATACAGCCAACGTCATCGGCATTTTTCTTGAGTCATTCAAATAATAAATCGCCATGGTAAAATCATTCCAAGTTCCCATAAAATTAAGTACGAATAGTGTTGCAAAAATAGGTTTCAATAACGGCACTATTATTTTACCAAACAACTGCCAGGCACCACAACCATCGATAATAGAGGCTTCGTCTAGCTCTCTTGGAATACCTTGAATAAATCCATGTGCTATGAAAAAGCTGATAGGGATACCAATTGTTGCATAAAGCATAATGATCCCGACTCTATTATTAAATAAACCAAGTGCCGACATAACCTTCATTAACGTGATATTATTAATTGGCAATGAAATTCCAAAAATAATAAAATAATAAATTATGCTCATGATTTTTCTTCTGCTTCTGGCAACCACATAGGCTGCCATTAAGGTAATGATAATAAGTAAAAGCGTACTGAAAAATGAGTAGAAAAAGCTATTAAAAAAGGCTAATCCCAATTTACCTCGCTCAATAACAACCTGATAATTCTCCCACATTATTTTTTTCGGAAGAGAAAAACTCATTGTATAAGACTCGCCCTGGGTTTTAAAGGAATTAAGAAGAATTATAATAAAGGGGATTGATATGATGGCACTTAATAAAACAGCAATAAAATTTTTAATGATGGCAAAGAAAAGTTTCGTCCCTTTCATTATGAATTACCTCCGATCTTGTTAAAGTTTCTAAGAATAAAGAAGGAAATAATAGTTGTAAAGGCAGCCAATATAGTAGACATTGCTGATCCCATTGCATAATTTCCCTTGGAAAACTCCAAGAACACGGCTGTATTAATTACATCGGTGGCATAACCAGGTCCACCATTCGTTACGACATATACAATATCAAATACCCTTAAACCATAACAGATACTCAACACTACATTTACTACAATCGTATGTGCCAGACACGGAATCATGATATGCTTCACTATTTGCCAAAAATTCGCTCCATCTATTTTTGCTGCTTCGAAATAATCACTAGAGATTGCTTGGATTCCAGCAATAAAGATAACCATACCATATCCAACACCCTTCCAAGCATCAACTCCAATGATTGATTTGAATGCTGTATCGATCCCACCCAACCAGTCATGCCTCAATGCACCTAACCCTACATGAATTAAAAAACGATTCAAAAAACCATTCGATGGGTGAAGAATGGATTTAAAAACTAATCCAACGATTAAAGTGGATAATACTTGTGGTGAGAAGGCTATCATTCTGTGAATATTTATTGCCTTAACCATTTTTGAAGTAAATAAAAGAGCTAGTGCTAATGCCAACACCGTTTTTAACGTTGTTGAGGCAACCGTAAACACCAGTGTATTCTTTATAAATAGTAAATAATTTGATTTTTGTTGAAATATTTTAGTAAAATTATTTAACCCAACAAAATTTATTTCTTCACTATATCGGCTCCAATCTGTAAAGGAATAAATCATTCCCATAAGTGAGGGTATGAAGAATAACATGACAAATAGTATAATGGCACCGAATGTAAAATAGATTGGGTATATCCTTTTCTCCTTCATTAATAAATCCTACCTTTCTAATACAGGAAGAAATAGCTGATTATTTTTTATAAAGAAAGACGTAGCGCCGCAACGGAAACTACGTCCTTCATTCACTAGTGGTTCTTACTTATTTCCAATTGGGATCTTTTTGTAGCTTTGCCTGCTCATCTCTTCGGTCAGATATATTTTGTAATACTTCCTCTGGTGTTAAATTTCCTGTATACATGGAAGCAATATCTTTACCAGTATCCATCCATTGATCACCAGTATATTTAACTGCAGTTTGCATAC
>JAEWEO010000151.1 GCA_023389295.1 Bacillota bacterium | reverse complement strand
TGCATATTACATAGACCTGTAAGAAGTATTGATTGGTCCTTCATAAATGCAAGAACATCGCTCATCATATCCGAGCCACAAGCAGTATGCACCTCTTTGTCCTTCCATTCTTCACCAACCACAATTTTTGCTCCTAATATCGCTCTAACATCTTCGATTGTCATAAAGTCCTCCATTAAAATGTATGTATCCTAATTTATCATACCACCAAATATTTCGAAGGAGCTGTTAGGTACTTTCTTGGCCATAACAAGGGCTGTATTGGCATTTGCCATCAGCGTTGCATAATCTAGAATACCTCGATGCAAGGTTATGCCAATGCTAACGGTTAAACCGTTCTTTGTATGTGAGTAGGAATGTAAGCCTTCAATATCCGAACACAGCTTATCAGCCAGCTCATAAACCGCTTTATCCGAAGGAAGCCCCTTCACATAGATTACGAATTCGCTAAGACTAAGTCTTCCAATGATGTCACTTGTACGAACATTTTGTTTTAATAAGCTACCTATGGTTGTCATAATGTTTTCTCCATGAATAGCCCGTTTTATTTCGTTAATCCCTTTGTAGTTTCTGATATCAATTAAGAGCAAGGCACATAGAGAATCTACCTCCTGCTTTGATGCTGCTGCAGCAATGGCTGTTTCTGCATAGCTTTTGGTAAATACATTCGTAGTCAGATCCATCTCCGGCTCATGTTCCGGCTCCTCTTCTCTAGCTACCATGTTCATGGTAGTCAACTTACCGACTACCTTAAAGGGATTCCTGTTTTCATCAAATATAATAGACGCATAACAGGTATACCAGCTGGGATTGCCATCCTTCGGAATTAGTCTAATCTCAAATCTGGCCTGCTTTCTTCCACTCATCATACTGTTATAAATGGAAACTACCGCCGGAAGCTCCTCTTGATGTATAATTTTTGTCTTCACTAACCTTTTACGAAAACCTGTTATGATAGCATCTTTTCCAAAGACTTCACGAAACATTTCGGTAAAAGATAGGGTGTCCGTTGCTATTTCATATTCAAAAAATAACTCCTTAGACAGCTCGGAAATAGAACGTTGGTAATCTACGGTTTGTTCAAGCTTCTTGTAATTTTGCATATGATCCGTTACATCCATAGCAATACATGCGTATACCGGAACGGTTTTTGTTCCGGACAGGTAGGTTTCCTCCGTTTTCTTACCGGTTATCATGACCCATCTAAAACTACCGTTTGACTGAAGGGTGCGAAAGTTCATATTAATCATATTATCTTTGCGTAGCTTCTGTGCAGCTATTTGTTGCGTTAGATATATAATGTCTGCCGAGTATACCATTCGAAGTAGTGATAAGGGTGTTTTTTCATTTATTTTATCTGTCGCATTTTTAATTAAAGAATAAAAACTATCCGTTGCATATAAAATCGACAGCATATCATCAAAAGCGAGTTTTGTCATTCCTCCGGGTGTTAATTGCAATAATTGATCTATTTGCATTTGATTTAATTCATCCATTGTTCGCCTTCCTAGTATTTTTTATTTTAATAACATTCTATCCTTAGTTGCTTTCGGATGCAAGTCTACGTATTTTCACTATGTCAATTAGCCTATAAAATTCCCGTGATTTTACGATACATTTATTTTACAAATCTGGGATTTATTAATTTATTTACTTTCAAATTCATGTATGAATTTCACTACTTTTTTCTATCTTTTATTATATTACAATTTGTCGATAATTACAATGTAGGAAAGAAGTTACTTCTGCGGGTTCGTACACAAATGAATCTATGGTAATTATATCCTTATTGATGTTGTATATTATGATATCTTTGATATAGTTTGCATTGTTTATAATTTTTGTAGATTTTTTAACATACTTATGTTATAATGTCAATGTTTTGGAGACGCAATTTAATTCAAGGAGGTTTAAAAATGGGATTGCAAAATAATACAGTACCCTTTGCAGGAACAAAAGAGCAGGAAACTGCACTTTTAAAGGTCATTGCTGACCACAAGAATGACAAAGGCGCCCTGATGCCCATATTGCAAGAGGCACAAGATATTTATGGTTATCTTCCGATTGAAGTTCAAACCATCATATCAGATGAACTGAATGTTCCTTTGGAAAAAATCTATGGCATTGTTACTTTCTACTCACAATTCTCACTTAATCCGAAAGGTAAGTACAACATATCTGTATGTTTGGGAACTGCCTGCTACGTAAAGGGTTCCGGTGATCTTTTTAATAAGCTACAGGAACTTTTAGGTGTTGATGATGGCGGATGCACAACTGACGGAAAATTCTCTTTAGAATCTTGCCGTTGTATTGGTGCATGCGGATTAGCTCCCGTACTCACCGTTAATGATGACGTTTATGGCAAATTATCCGTAGATGATCTCAATGGTATTTTATCAAAATACGAATAACATGATGACAGAATTATCTCTTAATGTACTTGATGTGGCCAATAACTCGATTTCGGCAGGTGCTAACTTCATAGAAATCAAAGTACAAATCCAAAGAGACATGAATAAGCTGATCATTTTAATTGCGGATAATGGTTGTGGAATGACAGCGGAGCAATTAAAGAGTGTTATTGATCCGTTCTATACGACTCGTACCACAAGAAAAATTGGGTTAGGTGTACCATTTTTTAAGATGGCAGCAATCAACACCGGCGGAAGTTTTGATATACAATCCACTCTGGGGAAAGGTACTACCGTAACCGCAGAGTTTGTATTAAATCATATCGATCGCATGCCCCTTGGTGATATGAACAGTACCATTCATACCCTAATAACTTTGAATACGCATATTGATTTCCTCTATACATATGTATTTGACGGAAAGCAATTTACACTAGATACGAAAGAGTTTCGGCAAATTCTAGGTAACATACCCTTGAATACACCTGAAGTATCTAATTATATCAAAGAGTACTTAATCGAAAACCAGAAGGATACAGATGGGGGATGCCAGATATAATCCTGGCAATCCATTTGCTATCCATGATTAGCAAAAATCATTACCCCTAAACCATTCATTTAATAAAGGAGGATATTGCATGAAATCTCTAGAAGAGCTTAAAGCAATCAGAGAAAAAATGCAGGGTCAAATTGGAATTCGTAACGAATCCAGTACTCAGACCCGTGTCGTTGTTGGTATGGCAACCTGTGGTATTGCAAGTGGTGCTAGACCCGTTCTTACCGCCCTTTCTGATGCAGTTCAAACAAAGGGACTTACAAGCGTAGCTGTAACTCAGACCGGATGTATCGGACTATGCCAATACGAGCCCATCGTGGAAGTATACGAACCCGGTAAAGATAAAGTAACTTATGTTAATATGACACCGGAAAAATCACTTGAAGTTGTAGAGCAGCATTTAATCCGTGGTCAGGTTATTAAAAAATATACCATAGCCGAGGTTCTCGGTTAATCTGAAGGAGGTCATACTATGTATCGTTCCCACGTTTTAGTTTGCGGTGGTACCGGATGTACTTCCTCCGGAAGCGTTAAAATAATTGAATCGCTGCAGACAGAAATTAAAAAGCATGGTCTAAAAGAAGAAGTCGCTGTTGTACAGACAGGTTGTCACGGACTTTGTGCTTTAGGACCAATTGTTATAATCTATCCGGAAGCAACCTTTTATGCAATGGTTAAGGAAGAGGATGTACCGGAAATCGTATCCGAACATTTACTTAAGGGACGTATTGTTACCCGTCTCCTCTACAAAGAAATGGTAACCGACGATGGTATCAAGTCTTTAAATGATACTGATTTCTATAAAAAGCAACATAGAATTGCACTTCGTAACTGCGGTGTTATCAATCCCGAAAATATTGATGAATATATCGGAACCGGCGGTTATGAAGCACTTGGCAAGGTATTAACCGAGTATTCTCCTGATGAGGTAATCCAGACCATTTTAGACAGCGGTCTTAGAGGCCGTGGTGGCGGCGGTTTCCCCACGGGCTTAAAGTGGAAGCTTGCAAAAGGAAATGATGCGGATCAAAAATACGTTTGCTGTAATGCCGACGAAGGAGATCCGGGTGCATTTATGGATCGTTCCGTATTAGAAGGTGATCCTCACGTAATTCTTGAAGCTATGGCTATTGCAGGCTATGCAATCGGAGCAAGTCAAGGTTTCATCTATGTTCGTGCAGAATATCCGATTGCTGTTGATCGTCTTGAGATTGCCATTAATCAAGCAAGAGAATATGGTTTATTAGGCAAGAATATCTTTAATAGTGGTTTTGACTTTGATATTGATTTAAGACTAGGTGCCGGAGCCTTCGTATGTGGTGAAGAGACCGCACTTATGACCTCCATTGAAGGTAACCGTGGCGAGCCTCGTCCTCGTCCTCCGTTCCCTGCTCAAAAAGGTCTCTTTGAGAAGCCAACCATCTTAAATAACGTAGAAACCTATGCAAATATTCCTCAGATTATCCTACATGGATCAGAATGGTTTTCTTCCATGGGTACTGAGAAATCCAAGGGAACCAAGGTTTTCGCTCTTGGTGGAAAAATAAATAATACGGGTCTTGTAGAAATCCCTATGGGTACTTCTCTTCGCGAAGTAATTGATGAAATCGGCGGTGGCATACCAGGTGGAAAGAAATTTAAGGCAGCACAAACCGGTGGTCCCTCCGGCGGATGTATTCCGGCAGAACATTTTGATATCCCCATCGATTATGATAACCTCATTAGCATCGGTTCTATGATGGGTTCCGGTGGTCTTATTGTTATGGATGAAGATAACTGTATGGTAGATATCGCAAAATTCTTCCTCGAGTTTACTGTAGACGAATCCTGTGGTAAATGTACTCCTTGCCGTATCGGAACCAAACGCTTATATGAGATCCTTGATAAGATTACCAATGGTCAGGGTACCATGGAGGATCTTACTAAGCTAGAGGACCTTTGCTATTACATCAAGGAAAATGCACTCTGCGGTCTTGGGCAGACAGCTCCTAACCCTGTATTATCAACCTTACGTTTCTTTAAAGATGAATATATCTCCCATGTTGTTGATAAGAAATGTCCCGCTGCCGTATGCAAGGCTCTTCTCTCCTACATTATTGAAGCTGATAAATGTAAGGGATGTACCTTATGTGCAAGAATATGCCCGAATGGTGCTATTTCAGGCAAGGTGAAGGAAGTACATCTTATTGACCAGAGTAAATGTATCAAGTGTGGCGCTTGTATGGAAAAATGTAAATTTGGCGCTATCTCTAAGAGATAACTCATAGCGTTTCATAAGCGCAATCATTAGACATACAGCAATTTTCCTGTGGGAAAAAGCCACATCGGTGACTTTTTCAAGTAAATTTGAAAATGGAGGTTAATAATGGAAACTATTAATATAAAAATAAATGGTATGCCCATTCAAGCACCTAAGGGAGCAACCATATTAGAAGCAGCAAGGCTTGCCTGCATTGATATCCCCACCCTTTGCTTCTTAAAGGAAATCAATGAAATCGGTGCTTGCCGTATCTGTGTCGTTGAAGTAAAAGGTGCAAGAAGTCTTGTAGCTGCTTGCATGTATCCCATTGCAGAGGGTATGGAAATTATTACAAATTCTCAAAAAGTACTTTCCTCTCGTAAAAAAACACTTGAACTCATCCTATCCGACCATGATAGAAAATGTTTGTCCTGTGTACGTAGTGGCAACTGTGAGCTTCAAAAGCTTTGCAATGATCTGAAAGTAGAAAACGAATATCTCTATGATGGTTCCCGTACTCAGTACGAGTTAGATGATTCTTCTGCTCATATGGTACGTGATAACAATAAGTGTATCCTATGCAGACGTTGTTCTGCTGTTTGTGAAAAAGTTCAGGGTATTAACGTAATCGGTGCTAATAATCGTGGTTTTGATACCAACATCTCCTGTGCCTTTGATATGGGGCTCGGTGATACCAGTTGCGTATCCTGTGGGCAATGTATCGCTGTTTGTCCTACCGGTGCTTTATTAGAAAAAGACTATACAGATGAGGTATTTGAAGCTTTAGCAGATCCCGATAAATACGTGGTTGTTCAAACTGCTCCGGCAGTACGTGCCGCTCTTGGCGAGTCTTTCGGTCTTCCTATCGGAACAAACGTACAAGGTAAGATGGTAGCTGCTCTTCGCCGTCTTGGCTTTGATAAAGTATTTGATACTGATTTTTCAGCTGACTTAACCATTATGGAAGAAGCAAACGAATTACTAGATCGAATTAATAATAACGGTGTGTTACCGCTTATTACCTCCTGCTCTCCGGGTTGGATTAAGTATTGCGAGCATTATTATCCTGAAATGTTAGATAACCTATCCAGCTGCAAATCTCCTCAGCAGATGTTTGGTGCTATTACAAAAACCTATTTTGCTGAGAAAATGGGCATCGATCCACATAAGATTGTTATGGTTAGTGTAATGCCTTGTACCGCTAAGAAGTTCGAAATTGGTAGAGACGATCAGAACGCTGCCGGTGTACCCGATGTAGACATCTCTATTACTACCCGTGAGCTTGCAAGAATGATTGAACGAGTTGGTCTTAATTTCTTATCTCTTCCGGATGAAGATTTTGATGATCCTCTAGGCAGATCTACCGGAGCCGGAGTAATCTTTGGGGCAACCGGCGGTGTTATGGAGGCAGCTCTTAGAACAGCGGTTGAAACCTTAACGGGTGAAGAATTGGAAAACCTTGATTTCAAAGAAGTTAGAGGTACTAAGGGTATCAAAGAAGCAGTATATAATGTTGCAGGTCTAGAAGTTAATGTAGCTGTTGCTTCCGGTCTTGTAAATGCTAAGAAGCTTCTGGATGATGTAAAATCCGGCAAAGCGAATTACCATTTCATTGAGATCATGGGATGTCCCGGTGGATGTGTTAACGGTGGTGGCCAACCTCAACAACCCGGTACCGTTAGAAACTTTACCGACATCAGAGCATTACGTGCAAAGGCTCTTTATGACATTGATGCAAGTATGCCTCATAGAAAATCTCATGAAAATGCTTCTATTAAGCAGCTTTATGAGGAATATCTTGAGAAGCCCGGCAGCCATAAGGCACACGAACTTCTTCATACAACCTATGTAAAAAGAAGTATTAATTGCCACAAATAAGCTATGATATAGTATAGGACAATGGGTTATCCCATTGTCCTATTTTTATTATATTTTATCACTCTATTTTCCATTTTCTCCTTACAATTGTCGAAATCACGCTATTCACCTGTTGTAAATTATGGTATCATATAATTATAAATATTTTATAAAGAAAAACTAAACAGGAGACTCTATATGAAGATTAAATGGAAAATAGTATTGGCATTTGACTTATTATTATTAGTCATTATTTTATTTGCAAATTCCGCAGCATATAAAAGCATTCTATCCTTAGTAGAAAAAGAGCTAAGTCATGAATTAGTCAACTATTCAGCGTTAGGTACTACTCTTATTGATACTTATTACCCCGGCGATTGGCGGTTGGAGGGAGATGAGTTATACAAGGGGGAAACTCTTATCAATGAGAACTATAATGTTGTTGATGAACTCTCTCAAAAAACAAACCTTCTTGTAACTATTTTTGCTAACGATACAAGAATCGCAACCACCGTAAAAGATGATAGTGGTAACCGAATGATTGGAACAAAAGCTTCGGAGCAAGTAATCAAAGAAGTTTTAACTCAAGGGAAGCCTTATAGTGGAAATGCTACGGTGGTAAATAGAGATGCTCTCACCTATTATGTACCAATTAAAGATAAAGACAATAATATCATTGGTATGTGGTTTGTAGGCAGTTACTCTGAGGATGCCCACAAAAATGTTGCTCTCGTTATGAGAAATATCAGTATTGCTCTTGGTATATTTCTACTCATTGGAACTTCCATATCATATTTTTTAGGTACCTATATTGCAAGAGGTTTTACCAAAATCCGTGGAAATTTACGACAAATGGAGTCCGGTGATTTTACGTTACAATTTCGTGAATCCGAATTAAAACGCAAGGATGAAATTGGAGATATCAAAAGAAGTTTCTATCACATGCAGGAAACGATACGAGAGATCATTACTACCATCAAAGATGAAACCGCTCATATCACACTCGCCTCCAATGCTTTAGCAAAAGGCGCTAACCATGTATACAAAGATGTTGAGGAAATATCCGCCACTACCGAGGAGTTATCCGCCGGTATGGAGGAAACCGCTGCTTCTATGCAGGAAATGAATGCTACCTCGTTAGCAATTAATGAAGAAGTTAACCACGTAACAAATATGACGAACAACGGTCAGAATTTAGCAGTTGAGATAAAAAACCGTGCTAGCACCTTAAAAAATGTAGCTGTTAATTCACAAAAAACTGCGATTGAATTATACGAAGAAGTCAATACCAAATTAAGAGAATCTATTCAAAAAACAGCTGCCATTGAGGAAATTAAGGCCTTATCACAAACCATTCTCTCCATAACGGCACAAACCAACCTATTAGCACTCAACGCTTCCATCGAATCAGCCCGAGCAGGAGAAGCCGGTAAAGGCTTCGCCGTTGTTGCTAATGAAATCAGTAACTTGGCCCGAAGCTCTAAAAATGCTGTGTCACAGATTGATCTGATCAGCAACGATATTTCAGGAGCCGTATCCGATATAGTAAATGATTCTGAAACCTTATTGAACTTCATTGATAATAAGGTCATCAAGGATTATGAAATCTTAGTGGAGACCGGAGAACAATATTATAGTGATGCTAATACCGTAGAGCATATGGTAACCTCTATAAAGAACTCCATGTTACAGCTAGATGAGTCCATTACTTACATTCATAAAGCTATCGATGAAGTGACCGTAGCTTCTCAGGAGGGCTCAAAAGGTGCTTCTGAAATTGCTGAAAAGTCCACCTCCATCTTCCATATGACAGATGAAGTGCTAGAACAAGCCAATACCAACAAAGAAATTGCAGCAAAATTAGATACAACCGTTCAGTTCTTTAAGATCTAGTTCCAACAAAGCTAGTCTCTTATTCTATCTACGATATCATTGTTCATCAAAAAGCCTTCAAGGTATTATGGCCTTCACTCACCACAAAAGAGATGTCCCGGGGAAAACGGGACATCTCTTCATTACTAGGAACAATATATAAGGGGGAGTATATATAATGAGGGGTTATATATACTTACGATATAAGCTTAATTAAATACTGATGACCTATTGAAAATATCTGTCTAACAGACCCTTGAATGCTCTACCATGTCTAGCTTCGTCTTTCGCCATCTCATGTACAGTATCATGAATTGCGTCAAGATTAGCTGCTTTTGCACGAGTTGCAAGATCTTTCTTACCCATGCAAGCTCCATTCTCTGCATCCACTCTCATCTGAAGGTTTTTCTTAGTGCTATCAGTTACAACTTCTCCAAGAAGCTCTGCAAATTTTGCAGCATGCTCTGCTTCTTCCCAAGCTGCTTTCTCATAATATAAACCAATTTCAGGATATCCTTCCCTATGTGCTACTCTTGCCATGGCAAGGTACATACCTACTTCGGTGCATTCACCCATGTAATTATCTCTTAGATCTCTGATGATATCTTCGCTCACACCTTGTGCTACGCCAACAACATGCTCATCAGCCCAAAACATTTCACCTGATTGCTCTGCAAATCTTTCTTTGGGTGCTTTACAAATAGGACAATTATCCGGTGCATCCTCTCCTTCGTGTACATAACCACATACCTGACAAACAAACTTTTTCATAATGAAATCTCCTTATTTCAGTCTTATATTATAGTATAAACAGTAATAATTACTGTTATTAATATAATATACCGCTTCCCCTAGTTTGTCAATACTATTTTTTAAAAAAAGGGGCTGTTGCAAATTGTTGGCAAGGCAAATCCGTAGATCCAACATTTTACAACAACCCCTTTTGTAAGGTTATTCCTTTTGATTACACTCATAGCAGCGTCCATAGAAGAATGTTACATGGCCTTCAATCTTTCCAGAAAATCCAGCCCCTGCAATCTTATTGATATGATCTATTGATTCCATTTCAATATCCATGACTTTACCACAGTCATTGCACAAAAAATGATAGTGTGGTTCAGCATAGCCATCAAACCTGTCACTTCCATCCTGGCAATTGATTTTTATAATCTCTCCTTGTTCTGCTAACAAGTTCAAATTACGATATACTGTGCCTAAGCTGATATTTGGATAGGTTGCGCGTATATGCATATAAACTGTATCTGCCGTAGGATGCTCCTTTGTATGAGCAAGATATTCTTTAATCGCTTCACGCTGCCTGCTGTATTTATTAACGGCCATAGCTGCATCTCCTATTCAATAATAGTAATTATTATTATATAATATATTTGTCATAACGTCAAGCATTATGTATTTTCAAGACTTGGATATAAGTTATCGTTATAATTTATATCGTATATCTTTCTCTTCATATCATAATCATCTTCTATATTCAATATTCCTATACTATTATAATTAATACACTCAAAGTTTTCTTATTGAAAGTTCAATTATTGTGATATTAATTTTCTTACATCCTAAGAATATTTTATCGTATACGGTGAACTCCCCTATACGACAAAAAAGTTGTATAAAAGAAGCTATCTTTTATACAACTAAGGATATTACTTTCTATTAGCGGGTTCGATATTAATGCTCTTACCTTTAATTTTTGCGGATTTCATAACTTGAATAACTTCAGAAGCATGTTCTCTTGGCACTTCAACAAAGGTATATTTGTCATACATGTCAATGGAACCGATTAATTTTCCGGGCATACCGGTCTCACCGGCAATTGCTCCAAGAATATCTCCGGGTCTTACTCTTTGATTTTTACCAAGATTGATAAAGAGTCGAACCATACCTGCTTCTGCACCGGTATCACCGAAATCATCCATATTTTTTGCATCATCCTCTTTACTTGCGTTATCACCCATGATCATTTTTAAGAATGCTGCTGCCATTTCCAGAGAAGTAAACTCTTCTTCATTTACTCTTTCTTCTATCAAGTGAAGCATCTTTGTAAGATCTTCATTATTGATAATATCTGTAACCTTATCAAGTACTTTTTCTGCTTTTACCGCAGTTACATCATTAATAGAAGGAATGGGTTGCGCCTTAATTTTGGTTTTGCAATATCTCATGATATCTTTTAATTTGTATATCTCTCTTCCCATAACCAGAGTGAATGCTCTTCCTTCTCTACCGGCACGGCCCGTACGTCCAATACGATGAACATAATATTCATCATCCTGAGGAACATCATAGTTAAACACTGCCTCTACGTCATCTACGTCAATACCTCTTGCAGCAACATCAGTAGCAACCAGTATCTCTGCTTTACCATTCCGGAAGCTATGCATAACACGGTCTCTTTGCTGCTGTTTTAAATCACCATGCAAGCCTTCCGCGAAATAGCCTCTTCCCTGTAAGGCAGATGTTAATTCATCTACTTGCTTCTTTGTATTGCAAAATACCAAGGAAAGCTTCGGATTGTACATATCAAGTAATCTGGATAGTACATCTTCTTTATTTCTCTGATTTACTTCATAATAATATTGCTCTATCTTCGGAACGGTTAATTCTTTCTTTACTACCTTAACGATTTGTGCATCGTTTTGATAGGTTCTTGCAATATCTAAGATAGGCTGAGGCATGGTTGCAGAGAATAGAACGGTTTGTCTTTCTTCTGGTATTTGGCTTAGTATTGTCTCAATGTCTTCGCGAAAGCCCATATTTAACATTTCATCTGCTTCATCTAAGATAATCATGTTGACATGATCAAACTTAACAGTCTTACGTCTCATGTGATCCATTACTCGTCCTGGTGTTCCGATAATAATTTGTACTCCGGATTTTAGGGAACGAATCTGCTTGGAGATTTCCTGCCCACCATAAACCGGTAATATTTTAATCCCATGCATAAATAAAGCTAGTTTTCTAATCTCTTCTGCAACTTGAATTGCAAGCTCTCTTGTGGGACATAGTACAACCGCCTGAAGGTTTCTCTCCTTCGTATTAATTTTTTGCAACAAAGGTATACTAAACGCTGCAGTTTTACCTGTTCCTGTTTGGGCTTGACCTACGATATCCTTACCCTCTAATAAAACAGGTATCGCCTTAGCCTGTATCGGAGACATCTCTTCAAATCCCATCTCCTCAACGGCACGAAGAATGCTTGGGTATAATTCTAATTCATCAAATTTTGTTATTTCCATATTGTAATTCCTTTCTGTGTATCACTATCTCATATACTTCCCACCTGAGCTAGGACTATGTCATACAATTGTCCTGCTCATGCTGTAAAATCACTTCATATATCAATATATTTATTATGACATCATAGTCTTCCCGCCAAGCTTGCTTAAACAGAGGTACATTGCTATTGACCCATCCTATGACATCTCTTATATTCTTATCAATTAAGGTATAAAAGTTAATCTCCATTTACTTCGAACACGTTGGGTTATAGCCTGGCATTCTTTATGATCCATGCCTGACATCCTTAAAATTTTTTATTAAGTCTAAGGATACTCTCTCAAACGAGAGAAAAAAGCTCTTAGTCCATTGGGCCAAGAGCTGATTCATCATAATATTAATTATGAAACAGATACTTTATGAAACAGATACTTTGCGTAGTATATCATTCTACCTGTTCCTTGTCAAGGACTTTTGCTTTCTGCCGGACTGCTTTATAGTTCCCTGTTTTCCCTGTTTACTGTGATATCCTACTGCTGTATTATCTTCCTTCTGCTTACGATTATGCCCTCTTGCTTGGTGGTCGCCCCGCAGCTTATCTTTAGGGTATCCATTACGCTCTGCAGCTACTCTTGATTTATCTCTTTTTCCTGTTTTCTCTGCAGTCGCACTTTCTTTCCCTGTAGCACTCTTATTCTTTAATTTATTAGTTCTATCTTTTGCGTTATTTTGCTTTTCTTTCGTAACCCACTGTTTTTCTTTTGCAAATTGTCTCGGACGAACTAGGCAATTTTTTTCAAACCCAATGAGATCCGTTCTCCCGGCTTTTCTTAGAGCCTCTACTACCAAATCATAATTCTTAGGATTACGATATTGTATTAAAGCTCTTTGCATTGCTTTCTCATGAGGTGTCTTAGGTACATAAACCTCCTCCATGGTCCTTGGATCAAGGCCTGTATAATACATACAGGTGGATATGGTGGACGGAGTGGGATAAAAATCTTGTACTTGCTCCGGCATGTAACCTAGATCCCGTAGATATTCCGCTAATTCAATTGCTTCCTTAAGGGTAGACCCCGGATGGGAGGAAATTAAATAGGGAACAATAAACTGATTCTTACCAAGTTTCTTATTGATTGCTTTATATTTTTCCTGGAATTTTTCATAAACTGCATTCTGTGGTTTACCCATCAACTTAAGTACAGGATCACTAATATGCTCCGGTGCAACTTTTAGCTGGCCACTAACGTGATGCTCACAGAGCTCTTCCATAAAGGTATCGTCCTTATCCCCAACTAAATAATCAAATCGAAGTCCGGAACGGATAAACACCTTCTTAACATTAGGAAGTCCTCTTAATTTACGAAGCAAGCTAAGGTAATCTGAGTGATCTATCTTAAGACTCTTGCAAGGTTCAGGGAATAGACACTGCTTATGAATGCATGCCCCTTTCGTTGCCTGCTTATCACAAGCGGTATGACGAAAGTTCGCGGTAGGCCCACCAACATCATGAATATACCCTTTAAAATCCTTATCCCATATGAGGTGGTTTGCTTCTGCTACAATGGATTCATGACTTCTTGTTTGCAATATTCTGCCCTGATGAAAGGTTAAGGCGCAATAGTTACATGATCCAAAGCAGCCTCTATTACTGGTTAAACTAAACTTAACCTCTGTAATTGCAGGAATACCACCTGCCTCTTCATAGGAAGGATGATAGTCTCTCATATAGGGAAGAGAATACACCCGATCCATCTCTGCTTGTGTTAGGGGTTTGGCCGGCGGATTTTGAACCACATACTCATTATCCTTATACTTCTCCACTAACCGTTTGCCAGAAAAGGGATCCGTATTACAATATTGAATATAAAAACTCTTAGCAAACTCCCGTTTACTTTCCAAAATACTTTGGAAGCTTGGAAGCTCCAGAGCATCGTATACGGACTCCAAGCTTTTTGCCTTAAAAACCGTCCCATTGATAAATGTGATATCCTTAATATCAATACCACTATCTAAGGCTTCTGCTATTTCTACAATGGAATGCTCGCCCATTCCATAGGATATGATATCTGCTTGGGAATCCAGTAATATGGATCTTTTTACCTTATCACTCCAATAGTCATAATGGGCGAGCCTTCTTAAGCTTGCTTCAATACCACCGATAATAATCGGTATATTCTTATATTGCTTTCGAATTAAGTTGCAATATACACTTGTTGCATGGTCAGGTCTTTTGCCCATAACTCCACCGGGAGAATACGCATCCGTCTGTCGTCTTTTTTTGGCAACGGAATAATGATTTACCATTGAGTCCATATTACCACCACTAACCAAAAAACCAAGTCGAGGCTTTCCAAGGATGGTAATACTCTCGCTATTTTTCCAGTCCGGCTGAGCAATAAAACCTATTTTAAAACCATGGCTCTCCAGCACTCTGCTGATGATTGCCGGTCCAAAGGAGGGATGATCTACATAAGCATCTCCTGTCACATAGACAAAATCACATTGGTCCCAACCTCTTTGTTCCATTTCATCTTTACTAATCGGTAAATAATCTCTTTGCATGCTTTACGTTCTTTCTAATTATTTTACAACTGCTTGGGCAATGATAAAATCATATGCTTTCTGCATCACAATGCTTTCCTCAATATCCTCTTTGGATACCTGTTCAAGAAGTTCTTCCTCTGATTCAACACCATAATAGGACATATATTCCGTTAGTGTATCTTTGTATTCATCTTCCGTAGCTTCCAACTTCTCTGCTTGCGCAACCGCAGTAATAATTAAATCACGGGTGGAATAAGCTTCAACTAAAGAATCAACATAGCTCTTATAGTCATCCATTGACATATTATAATTCTGAATATAAGTTTCTATATCCATTCCATACATAGCCGCTTCATCTTCAAAGGAGTAATTAATCTTTGCAGTATAGAAATTAACTAAAGTCTCAGGTAATTCTTTGATTTCGGCATTATCAATAACTGCTGTCATGATGGAACTTGCTTTGTTGTTATCCATCTCTTCCTGATTCGCTGCTTCTAATTCAGCACGGATTGCTTCTTTATACTCATCAATTGTTTTATAATCTGTATTGGTAGTAACAAATTCTTCTGTCAGCTCAGGTATGATTGACTTTTTAATGGAATTTACTGTTACATTAAAAACGACTGGTTTTCCACTAAGTTCTTCATTCAGTTTATATTCCTCGGGAAAATTAAGATTTAGTGCAAGTTTTTCTCCCTTATTAGCACCAATCAAACCCTCTTCAAATCCTTCAATAAAAGAGTTTGAACCAATGACTAAGTCATAATCGGTTCCGGTACCACCTTCAAAAGCTACTCCATCCAAAAGACCTTCGAAGTCAATATTAACCGTATCGCCACTTTGTACTGCTCTATCAGTTATCTCTTCTTGTGTAGCTTTCGCTTGAAGATCCTCATCAATTGCAGCTTCAATTTCTTCGTCTGTAACAGTTAATTTCTCAATCGTAACTTCAACACCTTTATATTGACCTAGAGTGACATAATCACTAGCAACAAAATCTTCAACTTCAGGCATTACTCTTTCATCTGTTGTATCCTCATTTGTACCATCTGTTGTACCATCTGTTGTACCATCTGTGGTTGTACCATTTGTATCTAAATCGTCCGTTACGCCTTTTTTCGCACAGCCCCCAGCTAGCGCTAAAATGCATACGCTCATAAGTAAAAATAAAACTCTTTTCTTCATCCTAATAGTCCTTTCCTCATTCAAAACGGTAAATTATTCTATTCCCCGCATTTTTTTATTGCAGTACTTATTCCGTTATAACATATTTCTAGTAAAAAAGAAAGTAAAAAACTTGAATTCACAATTATTTCACGAACCCAAAGCTATTAAATTTCCACTTTAAAAAGCTCCTTCCTGTTGGGAAAGTTTAATTTTATGACTCCATTGTTACAATCACATCCTTATCGTTTCTTTTTTAACAGAACAGACAAAAAAAACCTCCAAAATAAAATCTTTGGAGGCATATTTCTTTATTTCTTCCTATCTATTATATTTTCTCAAAACGGTCAACATCCATAACAAAGATGGTTGCACCGCCAACGTTTACCACTACATTCATAGAAGCGTATTCAGCTGCTCCAACAGGATTTGATATGATCTGCTGTCTCGGTCCACATTCCTTCTTAACAATATCAATCACAGTATCTACCTGTTCCTCCTCAGTACCAATCATTAGCGTTGTATTACCTTCTCGCAAAAAACCACCGGTGGATGCAAGCTTTGTTACATAG
The DNA here is from genome assembly GCA_023389295.1 of Bacillota bacterium. Classification (GTDB taxonomy): domain Bacteria; phylum Bacillota; class Clostridia; order Lachnospirales; family Lachnospiraceae; genus Mobilitalea. Next base: position 13,643 of record JAEWEO010000151.1, on the reverse strand, counting down.
AAACCTTTTTTATTAAGTGCTTCAGTAACATAACTACTGTCAATATTGCGTACGATAACATAGATTAATTTCATGTAATCCCCTCCTGTTTTTTCTTAGATTTTGACATCAACAAAACATATTAAGGTACTATTCCATTACTGTGTTTCGTCATTTGATACTTCCTATAATTAAATTATAGTATAACTAAGAGCAAAAGTAAAGTTTTAATGCCATAGCAGGTTGCAAGATGCGCATTCTGCGGAGCATTTTATCCTCTAGGACAAACTTTCTTATACGATAAAAAACACAGTAGCTTGGATACACCAATCTACTGTGTTTGATATTATCTCATAATAGGTTTAGGGTATCAAAAATCCATCATGGGTAATTTGAAACTCTGCTATTAGATTCTCTCCACGCCAAGAGTAACATTCTCGCCGTTTAAGTTCCATTCCTTACTATAACCTTGTGCCTCATCAAAGAGGATTGCATCAGCCAATACTTCGTTGCTAATCTCCTGTGCATTGCGTTCCATAATTGCTTTGATTTTATCATTACCTTGCTGGAACACACGGATATGATCCATAACTTCAAAATCAGCTTCCTTACGCATGGTCTGGATTTTACTGATGATTTCTCTTACATAACCTTCTTCAATGAGTTCCTCCGTAAGATTCGTATCCAGGACAACCGTAATTCCACGATCGGAACCAGAGACAAAGCCTTCTGTTTGAGCCGCTTCTATGAGTAAGTCATCCTTTTCTAAAATCGCCTGGGTTCCTTCCAAATCAATTTTTAGCTGACCGGTTGCATTAAGTTCATCCATAGCTGCATTGCCGTTAAGTTCTGCTAAAATGGTACGGATTGCTCCAATCTGTTTACCAAACTTCGGTCCTAAAGTTTTTAATTGTGGTTTAAAGTTATAAGAAGTAAATGCTCTTACATCATCGGTAAAGATAACATTCTTCACATTAAGCTCATCTGCGATAATCGCTGTATAGAAAGCAGAAAGCTCTTTATTTGCCTTTACATACATTTTACCGATGGGCTGGCGGTTCTTGATATTAGCAGTATTTCTGCAAGCACGACCAAGTACTACCACTTCAAGTACTTCTTCCATATTCGCTTCTAATTCCGTATCAATCCAAGCTTCCTTATAAGTAGGATAATCACAAAGATGGATACTCTTTGGAGCGCTCTTATCAATATTTACTACCAGGTTCTGATAAATATCCTCTGTCATGAACGGAATGAAAGGAGCTGACAGCTTAGATACTGTAACAAGGGTTGTATATAACGTCATATAAGCATTGATCTTATCCTGTGGCATACCCTTTGCCCAGAAACGTTCTCTACTTCTTCTTACATACCAATTGGAAAGTTCATCAACAAAGTCGGCTAACATTCTTGCTGCTTCTGTAATGCGGTAGTTATTCAGCTGCTCATCTACCGATTTTACTAAGGAATTAAGCTTTGATAATAACCATTTATCCATAACGGGCAAATTATCATAATCTAACTTATACTGAGTTGCATCAAATTCATCAATGTTTGCATAAAGAACAAAGAATGCATAGGTATTCCAAAGGGTTCCCATGAACTTTCTCTGTCCCTCGGTTACAGCGCCGTGATGGAAGCGGTTCGGTAACCATAAAGCAGAATTAATGTAGAAATACCAACGGATTGCATCCGCACCGTGTTGCTCTAATGCATCAAAAGGATCTACTGCATTTCCCTTGGATTTGGACATCTTCTGTCCGTTCTCATCCTGAACATGTCCAAGTACAATTACATTTTTAAAGGATGGCTTCTCAAAAATTAAAGTTGAGATTGCAAGCAAGGAATAGAACCATCCTCTGGTTTGATCTACCGCCTCACTAATAAAGTCTGCAGGGAAGTTTTCTTCAAATATTTCTTTATTTTCAAATGGATAATGCCATTGTGCAAACGGCATGGATCCAGAATCATACCAGCAATCTATTACCGGTTTCACCCTTGTCATCTGCTTACCGCATTCCGGACATTTGATGGTAACGGCATCAATAAATGGTCTATGAAGCTCAATGTTATCCGGACAGTTGTCGGACATGGATTTGAGCTCATCAATGCTTCCGATACAATGACGGTGTCCATCCTCACACTCCCAGATCGGAAGTGGTGTTCCCCAATAACGGTCACGGGAGAGACCCCAATCCTGAACATTCTTTAACCAATCACCAAAACGTCCCTGACCGATGCTCTCAGGCATCCAGTTAATCGTATTATTATTCGCAATTAATTGATCCTTTACTGCTGTCATTTTAATGAACCAGGATTCTCTTGCATAATAGATTAGTGGGGTATCACAACGCCAGCAGAAAGGATAGCTATGTTCAAATTTTAATACTTTGAATAGAAGACCCTTTGTTGCAAGCATTTTCATAATTGGTTCATCCGCTGCTTTACAGAACATACCGGCAAAATCCGTTGCCTCCGGTTTAAATTCTCCTTTACCATCAATGAGCTGAACGAAAGGTAAATCATAATTTCTACCGACTCTACTGTCATCTTCACCAAAGGCAGGTGCGATGTGAACCACACCGGTACCATCGCTTAGCGTTACATAGCCATCGCAAGTTACAAAGTGAGCTTTTTGTTCTACCTTAGCATAATCAAAGAGTGGTTCATACTCCAGATACTCCAGCTCTTTGCCTACATAAGTCTGCTCAACCTCATAATCGCCTTCTAAGACATTTAAAAGAGCTTCTGCAAGAATATAATGCTCGGTATGGGATGCAACGATTTCTTCCTTCTCATGATTATGGTCATGTCCGCAGGCACAGCTGCCATCCTTTTTAAGTACATTACCTTTGGCATCTACGGATACTTTCACCTTAACATAAGTTTCATCAGGATTAACACATAATGCTACGTTAGAAGGTAGCGTCCAAGGTGTTGTTGTCCAAGCGAGGATATATTCATCTTTAGCACCTTTTAGACGAAATTTAGCAATAACTGATTTTTCTTTCACATCCTTATAGCCTTGCGCAACTTCATGGCTGGATAAAGGGGTTCCACATCTTGGACAATAGGGAACAATCTTAAAACCTTTATAAAGAAGACCTTTATCCCAGATCTTTTTTAATGACCACCATTCTGATTCTATATAATCATTATGATAAGTAACATAGGGATTTTCCATGTCAGCCCAGAAACCAACAGTTCCTGAGAAGTCTTCCCACATACCCTTATACTTCCATACACTTTCCTTACACTCCTGCAAGAAAGGTTCAAGACCGTATTCCTCAATTTGTTCCTTACCATCAATGCCAAGCTTCTTTTCTACTTCCAGCTCCACCGGTAGTCCATGAGTATCCCAGCCGGCTTTACGAAGAACCTTATACCCCTTCATCGTTCTATATCTAGGAATGATATCCTTAATAACTCTTGTTAGCACATGGCCGATGTGGGGCTTACCGTTTGCAGTTGGCGGTCCATCGTAGAAGGTATAGGTTTCTCCCTTCGCACGTTCTTCAATACTGGCTTCAAAAATATTCTTTTCCTGCCAGAACTTTAAGACCCTCTTCTCTCTCTCGACAAAGTTTAGATCTGTAGACACCTTATCGTACATTGAAATTCCTCCAATCAATTCACTATTATATTTGTTGTTACATTATTAATCTTTATTAATTTTTTGCTAAACATATTTTATTATGTGCTTTATTAGGGTATAATTATTTGAATTATAGTATAAAGAGTCAAATTGCTGACTTGTCACGCCTGAGCAGATTGCAAGCAATCAATTCCGATACGATAAAAAAGCTCCCATCCGAAAAAGGACGAGAGCATATGCTTTCATTATACCACCTGTTTCACGTACTAGGCTAAGCGCCCCTATACATTATCTATATAACGGTAGATACCGGCGTGACCTACTTAGCCGTTACTACCACGCCTTTGGGTCATGCAACTATGGAGTGATTTTCAGACATCTGCTACTCATACCGGACTCACACTATCTCCGACTCGCTGAAACTTTTACAATATGCTTACTCTCTCCGTCATCGTTTTTATCAATTTGAGTTTATAATATTATATCTACATCCTCTGCAAATTGTCAATAGTTTTCTGTGACAAAGCAAGCTCTTACATAGAACCAATTATTTTATCTTTTATGTTTCATCTTACATGTTTTTACACCAATCCTGTAATTTAATTTTCGTTTTATGCCATATTTACTATTAACAGTAACCTTCTTTTCCTTTTATAATGTAACTATGTATTCTCGAACGGAATATTACTAATGAAAAAGGGAGTGCCCTCTTATGTCAGATAATTCTAATATTAAAAAGAAAAGAAAATCCTTAATGTTTCTTATCAGCACTTCTTATATTGTATTAATTATAATTAGTATGTTTATCACATACTTTATCTTGTTTTCAGGTTGGAAAAATTCCATTGACAATGCCATTGAACGGTTAAAGACTGATTCCATACATCATATTATATCTGATGTGGGCTCTCTTGTTGATGCTCCCTTGAAGATGAATGAGGTTTACCACTTAATGCTTGAGAAGAATATCTTTCAACTTGAGGACAAAAAGAGCCGAGAGCTATTCTTTGGTAGTGCTATTATCTCCTCTAATCCTAAAATTTATAGCTTTAGTTATGGAACCAAGGATGGTAAATATTATGGTGCCGTCAGAAACCCAAATGATAGTTTTGCCTTGTATTATAGTGATGCCTCAACGAATTATCATTTCTGCTATTTTACCCTGAAGCCTGACATGACTGCAGGTGACTTTATAGAGGATATTGGTTACTTCGATCCACGTAGCAGAGATTGGTATAAAAAAGCGGTAGAAGCAGGCAAACCTGTATTTTCTCCGTTATACAAACATTTCTATAGGAATGATTTAGCGCTTACGGCTGCATATCCTATCTATAGTTCCAACGGGGAATTAGATGGAGTTCTTGGTACGCATATTATTCTATCGGATTTAAATAATAATCTAAAGGAAATCGTATCAAAATATAAGGCTGCCGTTTATATTGTAGAAAAAAATACTGGAGAGTTAGTAGCTAATTCCTGTGATTTTCAAAACTTCTCCTTGCTTTCAGATGATACTTATGAAAGAAATAATCTAGAAGATACAGATAATGCTGCTGTGGTAAAAGCTTATCAGAAATATAAAGCTACTGGTAAGCAAACCTATGTAATGAGGCAAAACAAGGAGAAATTTCATATTGATATCACTGAATATCAGAATGAAGGGATTAGTTGGCTAATTATTACTTCAATTCCGGAAGGTTACTTCACAAACGATTACCAGGTTAATTCTCATTTAACCATTACCTTATTCATTATGACCTTACTAGCGTCCATATTGATATCTATTAGGTCCAACAATTACATACTAAAACCAATTCACCATCTAGTATCAACAGCCAAGAAACTATCCCAGGGGCAACTAAACGAACGTGCCACCACGTATCACTCTGATGAAGTTGGTGAATTAGCAGAGGCCTTTAATTCCATGGCAGATGAGCTTAATGTTCTGATTAACAATCTTGAATTAAAGGTGAAGGAACGAACCCAGGAATTAGAACAGGCATACCAGGAAATAAAGAAAAATGAGGACGAACTAATCTCTGCTAAGGAACAGGCAGAGGCTGCAAATACGGCGAAAAGTCGTTTTCTTGCCAAAATGAGTCATGAAATAAGAACTCCAATAAATGGCATCATCGGTTTCCTACAACTGCTAGAAACTACTGATATAACAGCAGACCAATTAGATTATATCAGAACCATAGAGAGCTCAGCGGATACCTTACTTTATCTGATTAACGACCTTTTGGATATATCAAAAATCGAGGCCGGTAAAATGGAATTAGAGCAAATACCTTTCGATATCCATATGGTTACAAAAGATGCCATTCACCTCTTTGATGCGAAAGCAAGTGCCGATTCTCTTGACCTTAAGCTAAACATTGATTCTGAGGTTCCTCAGTATGTACTTGGGGACCCCATGAAACTACGCCAAATCCTTGGTAATCTTGTTAGCAATGCAATAAAATTCACCGAATATGGAGGTATCATAATTAATGTTACTCTTGAGAAGGAGGACGAGCATTCTGTCAACATCTCTTATACCATTACTGATACGGGTATCGGAATCTCCAAAGAGAATATGGATAAACTCTTTATCGCTTTTAACCAAGCTGACTCCTCCTCTAGTAGAAAATACGGAGGAACAGGTCTTGGACTTGCCATATGCAAGAAGTTAATTGAAATGATGCAGGGTACCATTCATGTAAGCAGTATACTAGGTGTCGGATCAGTTTTTACCTTTAATATAATCCTTCTAAAGTATACAGATGAGGAAAATCTTCTCGACTCTCCTATCAATATAAGAGAAATCGAAAAGCACTCCGATAACACAAAGGTCTCTATTCGAAGAATTTTACCTGAATATCTAGGAAGTTCCATTAAAATACTAATTGTAGATGATAACGATATTAATAAAAAGTTCCTCCTTTGTCTTCTACAAAAAAAAGGCTTAAGCTGTGACATTGCATCCAATGGTGAGGATGCCGTAGAAGCCGTCAAAAAAGTTTCTTACGATTTTATCTTTATGGATTGTCAAATGCCTATGATGGATGGATATGAAGCCACCAAAGCAATTCGTAGCATAGAAGGTAGTGATCATCACGCTATCATAATTGCCTTAACAGCTTATGCTACGGAGGAGGATAAGATTAAATGTTTGCAATATGGCATGGATGATTTTTTAAATAAACCTATCTGTATTGAACAGTTTGAACAACTCTTTGAGCAATATGCTAAACACCTTAAAGTAAATAATAAACAACTTAAGTATTACGAAGATACGGTTAAGCTTTTTATGAAGAAATCCGGTTTTGACTATGATATCTGTACCGAGTTGTTGAAGGATTTTACGGAACTTGGTAGACTAATGCTAGAAGAGCTTAAGGATCACTTAAACAGTCATCGTTTGCCAGAAGCCGGAGTGATCCTTCATAAGCTAAAAGGCTCCGCTGCTACTGTAAGAGCTTTAAAAATAGCAGAGCTTGCTGCAAAGGCTGAGAAATTACTAAAAACGATGAATTTGCAAACCAATTCACCTGTCATGAATAAAAAAGATCTGTCAGACCTAATGTTTATTCTGGACCAGATTGAGTTCTGGCTTACAAAATTAGTTGATAATTAGCCTAAAGAAAGTGGCTTGACTTCTAATCGATTCTGGTATAAGGTTTGATATGAAAAACCAATAACTAGTGTTGAAAATTTTATTGATCGTTATGATATCAAATTGTTTTGCTGTTCTTTCTTCTATGTTTGAAACGGCGGAATGGAGAAAATATGGGTAAACAGAATCTAACATTATTAACTGACTTTTATGAATTAACAATGATGCAAGGATACTATAACAATAACAACAATGAAATTGTTATTTTTGATGTATTTTATCGCGAAAACCCTAGTGGTAGTGGATATGCTATATGTGCAGGTCTCGAACAGGTTATTGATTATATTAATGACTTATGTTTTAAACCAGATGATATTGATTATCTTAGATCCTTAAAAATATTTGATGAAAACTTCCTCAATTACTTAAAGGATTTTCGCTTTACCGGTGATATTTATGCAATTCCTGAAGGTACCGTTGTATTTCCGATGGAACCCCTCGTAAAAGTAATTGCTCCTATTATGGAAGCACAATTGGTTGAAACAGCATTATTAAACATTATCAATCACCAAAGTCTCATTGCAACCAAAGCCTCCCGTGTCGTATATGCTGCAGGTGGTCAACCGGTAATGGAATTCGGACTACGTCGTGCACAAGGACCGGATGCCGGAACTTTAGGCGCCAGAGCTGCTGTAATCGGCGGTTGTATTGGTACCAGTAACGTATTGTCCGCCAAGCTCTATGATTTACCGGCTCTTGGAACCCATGCACATAGTTGGATTATGAGCTTTGATGACGAGCTTTCCGCATTCCGTAAATACGCTGAACTCTATCCCCATAACACAACGCTTCTGGTAGACACTTACGATACCTTACGCTCCGGTGTACCCAATGCCATAAAAGTGTTTGAGGAACTTCGTTCCATAGGTAAAATTCCTGAGAAATATGGTATTCGCCTAGATAGTGGAGACTTAGCTTATCTCTCTAAAAAAGCAAGAAAAATGTTAGACGTTGCCGGTTTCCCGGATGCCATCATTACTGCTTCCAGTGACCTTGATGAGTATTTGATCGATTCCTTAAAAACACAGGGAGCTAAAATCGATTCCTGGGGTGTTGGTACAAAGCTAATAACCTCCAGAGATTGCCCCTCCTTTGGCGGTGTTTATAAATTAGCTGCAATTCAACGGGATGGAAAATTTATTCCTAAGATCAAACTGTCTGAGAACCAATGGAAGATTACAAATCCGGGTAATAAGAAAATATATCGTGTATATGAGAAGGAAAGTGGTAAGGTAAAGGCTGATCTCATCACTTTAGCAGATGAGGAGTTCTCAAGTGATAATTCATTACTTTTATTTGATCCCATCGCAACCTGGAAGAAAACCTACCTTGAGCCTAACTCTTATACCCTCAGAGAACTACTGGTACCCATCTTTTTAAATGGGAAATGCGTTTATACTTCTCCTTCTGTTATGGAAATCAGAGAGTATTGTCAGAAAGAGCAGGATTCCTTATGGGACGAAGCAAGAAGACTAATAAATCCTCATAATGTCTATGTAGATTTGTCCGTTAAGCTCTTTCGCATGAAAACCGAACTCCTAGATAATTTAAATGACGGTACCAAATAATAAATTCAAATACCGGCTTCAACACTTCCATATACTACCTATAATATTTTAAAACTATTTTATTCCTATAATCGTCTAAAATGAGTAGCCCAAAAATATATTTCCATATTTTAGTATGTATTTTTTTCAATTTATTAGTTATTTTTTAACACTCATGTGTTATAATTGAACCTGATAGACAAGGAAAAAAGTTAAAGAGTAGGAGGCCAAGCCTTCTACTCTATATCATTTGCAAATAAGCAAAGAATATATTTTCAGCATTTATTATTTTTTTGCCGTTATGAGAAGGGTTCTGCTAACCGAAAGCGACTCGTGCAACGTGCTACTTATGATTATTGTTTCGTAATTTACCTATGATTTGTTTTGTGCTTTTAAAGGAGAAATTAGTTTGAATAAAAAAATAATGGCTATTCTTATATTAACTGTAGTTTCAATATTCCTCATTAGCGGAATTTTATTTGTTTCCAAATCCTATGCCGGAGGTGCTACAACAGACCGCGATTCCTCCTCGGTATCTTCGAATAACGATAGCGATCATGACAATAATTATACATATATTCCTCCAACCGAGGATAACGATAGTTCAGATTCCACAGATACAAACGAGTCGGAACAATCAACTTTTGTACCTGCTACTGAGATAGATTTAGATCCTACCAGTATAACCGTCTTTGTAAACAAAGAGTATGCCTTACCTAAAGATTATAGACCTGAAGAACTTGTGGCTCCGGACATTTATTTCAACCTAAAATACTATGATGAACGTACCTTAATGCGCCCGGAGGCTGCATCTGCAATTGAGCTTTTATTCAAAGCAGCCAGGGAAGATGGCTATGTACTTAGCGGCGTATCTGGATTTCGTTCCTACAACCGTCAATATAGTATTTTCACCAGAAATATTGTAGTAAAAGGAAAAGAACATACGTTAAAATATTCAGCCGTACCGGGAACCAGTGAGCATCAGACAGGTCTTGCTATGGACCTTTCCTGTGAATCCTTACGATACGATTTATCCTCCAATTTTGCAGAGACTCCGGAGGGTATCTGGCTTGCCAAAAATGCACATCGGTTTGGATATATTATCAGATATCCAAAGGGTAAAGCTGATATTACCGGATATGCATACGAACCTTGGCATATTCGGTATGTAGGTAAGGATTTGGCTACATATCTCTATGAAAATGATTTAACCTTAGAGGAATATTACAATTACGAACCTAGCCCAGGTTTCGATTTTGAAGCGCTTTATGCTGACCTTATTAATTATAAACCAATTGTCACGGTAGCTCCTGTGGAAGGTGATGATATTATCATAGGTGAAAATGGTGAGATTATTGAAGGCGAACTTGGGGAGGGTGAAGAACCGATCGAAGGTGAAGAAGAAACACCAAGTGGTACTCCTAAGCCTACAAAAGTACCTGTATCTGTAACCCCAACGGTAAAGCCGACGAAAGTACCAACCAAAACACCAACTAAGCCCCCTACTATTACTCCTTCCAATGCCCCGGAGGATTCAAATAACGAAGATCCTAATTCTCCTGGTGAGGAAGGTGGATCAGATTCTCAAAATCCAGGTGATAGCGAGAATCCACCATCCGATGGAAATAATGGGATGACACCAATACCAACCCCTTCGCCTACTCCAACCATGGCCCCTAATTTTTATCAATAACAGTTTTTCCTTACAGATTAATTATTAAAATCAGGAGGATTTATATGCGTCTAATTCTAACGGCCTTATTTTTAGTAATCTTTTTTATTATTAGTATTCCATTATTTTTAATAGAATTTATCATCGGAAAATTTAATCATCATGCGATGGTTGCCAGTTCACAAAAAATTGTAGTGGCAGCCTTCCACGTTGTTCTATTTATCTCCGGTGTGAAACGAACCGTTATCGGAAGAGAGAATGTTCCTAAGGACGAGGCAGTATTATATATTGCAAACCATCGAAGCTATTTTGATGTTCCTGTTGCTTATTCCACCATTCCTACGTTAACGGGCTTTATGGCAAAGAAGGAAATACAAAAAATCCCCTTCCTGCGCACCTGGATGAATTTTTTGCAATGTTTATTCTTAGACCGTGATGATATTAAACAAGGTTTAAAAACGATTTTAAAAGGAATTGAGCAAGTAAAGGCTGGCTATTCTGTTTTCATTTCCCCGGAAGGTACCAGAAGCCCGGGCAATGAGATGCTTCCCTTTAAAGAAGGAAGCTTTAAGATAGCTGAAAAAACCGGTTGTGCAATCATCCCTGTATCTATATCAAATACGGAAGCCCTCTTTGAAAACCAAAAACCATGGATTCGTTCTGGACATGTGGTAATTGAATACGGCAAGCCCATTTATCCTAAGGATTTAAGCAAGGAACAGCAAAAATTCCTTGGCTCTTATGTTCAGGGCATTATCAAGGAAACTCTTGCCAAAAATGATTCTTTGGTATAATTTTTGTCGAACGGATAATTATTATATTTATAAAATTACTATTTCTTTTTTTATCAATAAATGATACAATAATCGTTGCCCTAATAGGGTTTCCCAAACGGGACAAGATATGAGCAAATATAAGAGGAGGTACATAACTCATGGATCGCGTGACCATCATTTTACTAATAGTAGCAGTAGTTGTTATTGCAGTTTTCGTTGCATTATATATTGTGGGAAGGAAACTACAAAAAAGACAGGAAGAATCACAGTCTCAGATGCAAGCTGCTGCCCAGACCGTATCCATTTTAGTTATCGATAAAAAGAAAATGAAGATGAAAGATGCCAATCTACCTAAGGTAGTATTGGATCAGACACCAAAGTATTTACGTAGATCCAAGGTTCCGGTTGTAAAAGCGAAAATTGGTCCGAAGGTTATGTCTTTAATTTGCGATGCTAAGGTATACGATCTCATACCTGTTAAAAAAGAAGTGAAGGCAGTCCTTAGTGGTATCTATATTATGGATGTAAAAGGTCTAAGAGGTAATTTAGAGCCCAAGAAAGAAAAGAAGAAATTAATGAAAAGAATTACCAATGTTTTTAAAAAAGAAAATAAATAACGAACAAGTAGAATTGTCTACCCATTCACTTGACATGATCTAATAAAAAAACCTCTTACCTTCACGACACAATTGTTAGTACAGGTAAGAGGTTTTTTATTTAGTAATCGTGGAGCAACTCAAATGGAGGTTACATGAAGAAAAAAAATATAGTATTACTTATTTTAGTATGCATACTTTCCCTCGTTGTTTTCATCGGTCTCTTAGCATATGCATTTGATCGTCAGACAAAAAGAGATTTGGTAGATAAAGAGAATAACAAAGAGGGTACAACAGATATAGAGCAACCGGATATGACACCAACTCTTTCACCATCCCCTACTGTAGTACCTATGCCAACTACTCCAGCTACAATTAGTCCTACCACAACACCTGTTGCAGAGGAATATAATAAATCCATAGTTCTTGGCTTTGCCGGTGATGTAAATCTGGATGAATCCTACGCACCTGTGGCAAAATATGATGCCGAAGGGAAGGATATTACTGCTTGTTTTTCAAGCGATCTGTTAGATGAGATGCGATTGGCTGATATTATGATGGTCAACAATGAATTCTCATTTAGTAATAGAGGCACAAAGACACCGGATAAATCTTATAACTTCAGAGCAAAACCGGAACGAGTACAAATACTTAAGGAAATGGGTGTGGACATTGTATCTTTAGCCAATAATCATGCCCTTGACTATGGTCCTGAGGCTTTGGAAGATACCTTTCAGACACTTGAGGAGGCAAAGATTGATTATATCGGTGCAGGAGAAAATCTAGACCGCGCCAAAGCTCCTATCTACTATACCATTGGTAATAAAACAATTGCCTACGTATCTGCCTCCCGTGTTGTGTTTGCAATGGATTGGTATGCTTCAGAAAATGGACTTGGTATGGTAGGAACTTATGATCCCACCTTAATTCTTGAATCCATTAGAGAAGCCGAAGAAAACAGCGATTATGTTGTTATGTTTGTCCATTGGGGAGTGGAACGCAGTACCAATCCGGAAGAATATCAGCGCAATCTAGCAATCCAGTATATCGAAGCTGGAGCAGATGCTGTTATAGGCTGTCATCCCCATGTTATGCAGGGTATTGAATTCTACAATGGCAAGCCCATTGCCTATAGTTTAGGTAATTACTGGTTTAACAATGCCACCAAAGAATCCGGTATGGTAAAGCTGTATCTAGATCCGGATGATACCGTTCGTATGCAACTTCTGCCTGTTATGAATAAAGATACAGTAACCTATCTATTAACAGGTGAAGAGGAAAAAAAGAATTACTTTCATATGATAGAAGGTCTCTCCTATAACGCTGAGATAGATGAAAACGGCTTTATTACCGAATCCAAACAATAAGCAACTTAAAAACAACAGAATTTCTTTTTAAGAAATTCTGTTGTTTTTATTAAGACATCATAAAATATCTACGGAGTGGACATTTTTCAATATAAGACAGATCTTTCATCGAGCGTCATATTTTTACCTCTGACTTTCTATCACTACAAATAAGGTTCTTTGGAGAACTTTATATAATGGTTGATGATAAAGTTATTATAATATGATTATCTGAAATATGTGTTGTGCGATCGAATAGGCTATAATCCATATGGACCTCCAATCTTTCCTCTTCCTCATTAATAAGTATTGAAGTTGTCTCAATATCAAAGGAAAGATTTCCATAAGGTGTTTGGTAAACGGTCTGCGTTACTTCATTTAAATCAAAAGTCATCTGAGAGCTATGAGGTAACCTTTTGGAAAGTATGACTTGGGCAGGGGTGATTTTTATCATATTTTTTATTGCTTGTCCAC
>JAEWEO010000142.1 GCA_023389295.1 Bacillota bacterium | reverse complement strand
CCATATGTACTTCTTTGGCACCTAAGCGAAGTGCAGATCCGGCGCAGTCAACCGCTACATTGCCACCTCCGAGCACAACTACCTTAGTTCCAATCTTCGGACTATTTCCCAGGTTAATTTCTCTAAGGAACTGGGTATTTAGATGAATTCCTTGCAAATCATTACCTTCTAAGGGTAGTTTTAATCCCTCATGGGTACCAATCGCAAGAAAGACTGCCTGATATCCTTGCTCTAATAAGCTCTCCGCAGATTTAACCGTCGTATTATAGTGGATTGTTATCCTATCTTTTAGGATCTCTTCAGCTTCTCTTTCAAATATTTCTCTAGGAAGTCGGTAAGAAGGAATTCCATAAGATAGCATACCTCCGGCTTTTGGTAGTTTCTCATATACCGTAACCTCATGTCCTAGCTTGGATAAATAATAGGCTGCAGTAAGTCCTGCAGGACCAGCTCCTACAACCGCTACCTTTTTGCCGGTAGGGGCCTTCTGGAAGCTATTCGTTCTCCAGCCTCCATCATCCTGGCTAACGGCATATCTCTTTAGATTTCTTATAGATACTGCTTTATTTAAATGTTTTCTTTTACATAAAGTTTCGCAATCATGGGTACATATATATCCAAGAGTTTCAGGAAAAGGTGCTTTCTCACGTACTGTAGCCGCTGCCTCTGTGTACTTACCTTCTTTTAAGAAGCGGATATATTTTGGTACATTAATATTTGCTGGGCAACCATCGGTACATGGCACAAGGGCTCTGTCTCTTGTGGTATCTTCTTTCACCACACCAAGTTTATCTCTGATTGATCCTGTCGGACATACCTCAACGCAGGCTCCACAAAAACGACAGCCTGCTTCCTGTAGGGAATCTCCATTTATCACAACCTGTAATCTACCATTCATCTTTTCGTATTTTAAGGCACCGACGCCTCTTAGATCATCGCAAGCCCTGACACAACGACCGCATAGAATACAACGATACATCTCATGTAGCATCAGAGGATTGCTTTCATCTGCACCTCTTCTTATTTTAATAGAGCGCAGATTACGTCCGGTATCACCAACATACTGAGATATAGACTGCAGCTGGCACTTGCCAAATTTGGGGCAGCCGGTACATTCATCCGGGTGTGTTTTAAACATAAGGTCAACGGACAATTTTCTAACCTTCTCAGCCAGTTCACTCTTTGTGTGAAGTACCATTCCTTCTTTAACTTTAGTGGAGCAGGAGGTGATAACACCCCCTACTCCCTCCTGCTCAACTACACAAAGTCTACAGCCACCGCTGTGTTTTAAATTTTCATGATAACATAAATGAGGAATGTAGATTTGATTCTCAATTGCTGCTTCCAGAATCGTCTGATTTTCCTCAGCGATAATCACCTTTTCATCGATTATCAATTTAACTTTGCTCATTTGCATTCCTTCCTAGTCTTCAACGTACGCTGCTGCATTTTCTCCTGCAAAGCGTCCTGTGTTGAGGCAATATCCCATGGTATTACCGGGTAATAAGAACATGTAGCTATCACCGTAAATCGTACAGGTATCCGTTCCTGCTGCATATAAGCCCGGAATTGGTTGCCAATTATGATCAAGAACTTCTGCTTTATCGTTAATCTTGATTCCGCCCAAGGTACCATATGCACCGGGTCTAAATTTACCTGCATAGAAAGGTGCTTTCTTAATGGGCTTCATAAAACGGCGATCCTTAAAGAATACTTCATCGTAGGATTCGCACATCTGATTGTACTCTTCTACTGTTTCTACAAATGCTTCTTCCTCAATACCAAGCATTTTTGCAAGTTCCTCTAGGGTATCTGCCTTATAAACGTCAGGATTATTATTCGCAATGGAATCATCAACGCATTGTTCAAAATCATCGATGCTCTCCGGATGATGAACAAAGTTCGTAACATCAAGTCCATTGCGTTTATAGCCTTTTAATATGCTGGTATCTAAGATGGAATAACCAACCTTACCTCTTTGACAAGCTACTGCATTACCGGTAAAGGTTGTGTTTTGCATTTCTTCTTCATTGATGAAACGTCTGCCATCTTGATTCACCATTAGGTTTGGCTGCATGAAGGTAGCAGGGATACAGTCCGGTCCAAAATCAGAGTTAGGAAGAATGTAGATCATTTCAACATTCATATCTGTAGTTGCTGCTCCTATTTCCATTGTCATATTGATACCATCACCCTTAAGACCTGGAATCGCAAAGTTAAACATATCTTCACGATAGGTATAACCAATTCTATCTTTGATCATCTCAGGATTATCTCCGGCACCACCGCAAGCAACAATAACTGCTTTAGCGCTAACTTCGATCTCTTCTCCTGATTTATCTACTGCAATAAGACCACAGATCTTACCTTCTTCATCCCGAAGTATCTTCTTTGCAGGTGTTTCCAAGAAGAATTCAACTCCGAGTTCTTTTGCTTTATCCATCATGCATTTATTCATGATGGCACCACCATTACGTCCAATTCCACCATTAACTGCTACGATATGCCAGGTTGCTTCTGACTTAGGGAAATATTTGTAAGCTCCTGCAAATTCAAGGCCCATATTTTCTAACCATTCGATGGTTTCTGCTGATCTACCGAAATATTTTCTTACCAGATTCGCATCCACTCTCCAATGGGTGTAATCCATGAACATTTTAAATGCCTTCTCTACACTAATATCTATCATCTGTTTCTGCTGATGTTTAGTACCAATTCCAAGTGGTCCCATACCCATATTAGCAGCTCCACCAACCATACTTGCTTTCTCAAATACCATTACCTTCGCGCCATCTTCTGCTGCCTGTACAGCTGCTGCAAGACCGGAAGGACCGGCAGCAATGACAGCTACCTGCGTCTCTAATTTCTTCATAATTACCTCCATTCAATCTAGAGCTTGCGTTGTTGATTCCTTTTTCCAATCTCTACTGAGGAACTGTCGCTGTAATAAATGCTTTATATTTGTCTAAGCGTTCTTTGTACTCAGGAGTCTTCTTCCACTCGAGTAATTTGCCTTCATTTCTCTTAATATCATCAGCATGTTCAAATTTACCGGGTAAGGTATTATGAGAATGTGCAAGCATCTCTTCGGGGAATTCAAAGGTTACTTTTCCATCTACTACCTTAATCTCACCCTGGATACCACAGAGACAGCAGATTGCTTTTGTTGCGTCGTCATTTAAGTATATTTCTCTATTATGGCAATGAGGGCAGATACCCTTATCACCTAAGTACTCTGCTTTTTCATAATCAGCTGCTGCTTTTGCAAGATTTACACCGATTTCATGAGCTTTTTGAATCTTCTCATCCTCCATGATAATGCACTTGGACCATTCGAATACTTCATTATCAATGGTCTTCCACATCGGAATCATAGAAAGCATCTCAAAATCACATTTGGTTCTAGTACTCCAGTCGGAACCACCGATGCCCATATAAGATACTGCTTTCTCTTTCAATGCTCTCTGATCAGGTGCTTTACCGCCCGTTGCTTCCGCAATCTTAGTAGCGATTATATTCATTCCCTTATCGGTTCTAGGGCCAAAACGATCTGTTAAGGTTCTAAAGATTGCAGCTGCACCCTTTTCAAAAATTGGAACAGAGAATACAATTGCATCTGCATCGAACATTTTATCTCTTAACCACTCAAAATCATCTTTCAAGGAACAAATTCCACCTTTTCCAGACATTAAAGTGCTTACGCAAGCAATACAACCGGTGCAGTGTTTTAAGTCCAAATCTAAGAGACGAATGAATTCGATCTCTGCTCCCTGCTCCTTCGCCCCCATCAGTGCTTCTTTACACATCGCATCATTGTTACCATTCTTTGTACCTGCTGAAATACCCAATACTTTCATTCTGTTCCTCCTTGTAATTTATTTATAGGATAGAAAAACCATTCCAAACCGGAAGGCCCGTATATTCCTTGAGAGTTTCCTCTTTTGATAAGGCGCGTATTGCTCCGGAAGCTAGAGCCTCCATCTCAAAATCTCCTCCGTATACCTTAATCGGAGCCAGAAAATCGCAATATTTCTTGATATTATTTACAAAATATTCATCATTGCTGACACCACCGGTTAAGATAATTCCATCTACCTTGCCCTCTAGTACACAAGCATAGGATCCGATGAATTTCGCCAATTGGTATGCCATAGCATCATAAATTAATTTTGCATATTGGTCGCCTTCTTCAACCCTTTTCTTAATGGTACGAGTATCATCGGTACCAAGATGTCCTAACAGGCCACCCTGTTTACTAATTTTCTCTATCATTTCTTTCTCCGTATACTTACCGGAGAAGCACATCTTAATGATCGGAACTGCTGGTACACTACCACTGCGATTGGGAGCCATAGGCCCATCCCCATTTAATACATCATTACCGTCAATAATTTTGCCCTTCTTGTGTGCGGTTACGGATAATCCACCCCCAATATGAGCAACCACAAAGTTACTTTCCTCATATTTTTTGCCGATTTCCTTAGCATATCGCATAGCTACTTCTTTTTGATTTAAAACATGCACCCGGCTCTCACGGTATAAATCTTTAATACCCGTTACTCTTGCTAAATCCTCAAACTCATCTACATCCGGTGGATTTACCAAATATGCCGGCACATGGAACTGTTTTGCGAAAGCATCTATAATTTGCGATCCAAGGAGTGCCGGATGTTTTACTGTTCTGCCTTCTCTGGAATCCTTTAAAACCATTTCATTCACCGGGTAAATTCCTCCGACCATTGGTTCCAGGCCACCGCTGTAAGCAGCAAAAGCATCGATATCATCCAGTTTTATATTTTCTTTTTCCAGCTCTAACATAATTGTTTCCATACGATAGGGTAACTGATCTTTGATTTCTTTGAAGGTCTTTAGTACTTCAGGATCATGGGTTACATTCGCCTTAAATACCATAGTCTCATTTTCAAAGACAGCTAACTTCGTAGATGTCGAACCGGGACTTAGTGTAAAAATTCGAAACTTCTTCTCCACTTAAACCTCCTAGCGATATACATAATCTCCTGATTTGTATCTGGGAGGAATGACAGGAACTTGAAGGAAGGACTCATATTCTCCACCGGTGTGAATGATGTGTCTTCCTCTATTGTCCGTATCCCAAGATAGCGGCTCAAACCAACCTTCGCGAATATAACGTCCTGCAATCTGAATTCTTAACTTCTCGCCCTTATGCCAAATACGGCTAGAGGGTACGATTTCAATGTCGCAAGGAACTATCTCACCGGGGCTTAATTTGAGTTCTCTCTTATGTGCCATAACCGGCTGGAATTTAGTAGAAAGCTCAGGATCTAATTCTCTATGAGATACACGGATCTTACCCCATGCTCCAGGATGAGGCTCACCAAGTGTAGTCCAAGGAATCCAGTTTCCATCCTTATCAGCCTTTTGAATATTGATGAACATATCCATATCATCATGACCGTCTGCTTCTACAAATAAACGTAAAAACATATATCCCGTTAATTCGGTATCCTCTGTAAACTCCATATCAAAGACCGCTTCCTCTGTATGAGGATCATAATCAACCTTTGATGTAACCGCTACCGGTTGACCCTGCATGGTCATGTTAGCTGCATCAAGATAATATCTTACATATTCGGTTCTCTCTAACGGGAACTCATTTTCTTTTCTTTTTTCTTGATAGTCACAGTCATAAGCATCCATAACATCAATACGTACCTTTGGTGTAAGCTCCCAACCATTATGAATGTCTTTTAAGTAACGATCATAAAATCTCTTTAGATCCTCAAGATTGTCAGGATTGTAAGAATCCGGCCACTCAAAATCTCTGTGCATGCGTATCCACTTCTTACGGGATTTTGCTTTTCTAAATCCTTGAACAGATCCTCTTAAGTGGAAATGACTAAAGCCCGCCGTTGCATAAATCGGTATACGAATCTTAGAGAAATCCGGAATTTTATCCTTCCAGTATCCATTCATGAAAGGATATTTACGAGCCATTGCAACCTGATCATCAACGCCACCCTGACCGGTAACCTGAGC
>JAEWEO010000109.1 GCA_023389295.1 Bacillota bacterium | reverse complement strand
AATAAGAGATTGAATCTAAGCTTACTTTCAGAGGCGGCATTCTAAGTATAAGAATGTCTCTTTTATCATGCAAACTTATATCATGATAATTTTATCATGATAATTTTATCATGCATACTTTTATCACATGCTGGCTTTCATAGTGCAGACCCGTCTGTTGTTCTGATTACCAGATATATACACATAATTGTGGCACATTTTGTTTATCTATATTATAATAAGTTCGAAATAGTTATCTAGTAAACAAGAGGTCATTAAGAAAAGGAATATTAACTGTGTTTTTTTCATTATAAGATATAAGCAAGAGCATGTGAAAGAAGGGGTTAAATGTATCATATATTAATTGTGGAGGATGATATCTCCTTAAATAATGGAATTTTACTAACGTTGAAACAAAAGGATTATATTTTTTCTCAATGCTTTACTTATGCTGAGGCGGAGGAAATGCTAAAATATAATCATTTTCAATTGATTCTTTTAGACATCAATTTGCCGGATGGTAATGGTTATGATCTATGTAAGAAAATCAGACTTTCCTCAAAGGTTCCGATTCTTATGATTACGGCAAATGATTTGGAAATTGATGAGGTAACCGGCTTGCAGCTTGGTGCTGATGATTACATAACGAAGCCTTTTAGCCTTATGGTATTAAGAGCGAGGGTGGAGGCACTTCTTCGAAGAGCTATGGCGAATGATTCATTAGAAGTGTATCACATTGATGATTATATCTTTGATTTTTCGAATTTACATTTTTCAAAGCATGGAACTGAGATAATTCTTAGTAGAACGGAACAGAAGCTTTTGAAAGAATTACTTCTTAATAAGGGTAATACAACAAAAAGAGAAAGCTTAGTTGATCGAATATGGACGGATGGTGCAGAGTATGTAGATGAAAATGCTCTGTCTGTTTGTATCAGCAGACTGCGTACGAAATTAGAGGACGTACCAACAAAGCCAAAGTATATTCAGACCGTGTATGGTCTGGGGTATATGTGGATGGAGAAAAATTATGAATAAAGAAGTAATTTTACTTGCCCTAGTAGGTATCGTCCTTATCCTTGCCGGCACCATTACCATCATAACACAGATACAGCTAAGAAGAACCTACCAACATATGAATACTATGTTAGACGAAGCCATTAAGGGGGATTTTAAGGAAAAGCTTTATGATGAAAGCCAGATGTCAAAAGTATCGGTTAAATTAAAGCGTTTCTTAGTAACTTCGTTACTTTCCAGAAATAATATATTGCAGGAGAAGGAAGCAATCAATGCTCTGATTTCCGATATCTCACATCAAACGAAAACTCCAATTACGAATATTTTACTATACACTCAGCTGCTTTTTGAAGATCAGGAGATCTCCATTGAAAATAGAAATAACTTGGAGTTAATAATGAAGCAATCGGAGAAATTGGATTTCCTATTCCAGACGATGGTGAAAACTAGTCGGCTGGAAACGGGTATCATAACGCTGAATCCGGACTATGGCCTTTTGAATAGGGTTGTTTTATCTGCTCTTGAAGAAGTGCAAAAGAAGGCAGATCAGAAGAATGTTTTAGTAGAGGTTAGGATGGAAGAAGAGTACTATGCCAATTTTGATTTCAAATGGTCCATAGAAGCAGTTTACAATGTTCTTGACAATGCAATCAAATATTCTGATGCGGATGGAACTGTAATAGTATCGGTGAGTGATTACGAGATGTTTGTACGCCTTGATATTACAGATCGTGGTATTGGCATACCGGAAGAAGAGCTGAACAAAGTGTTCCAGCGTTTTTACCGTGGAAGAGAGGCGGTACAGTATGAAGGCGTGGGCATTGGACTCTACCTCTCAAGAAAAATTTTAATGGAGGAAGGCGGTTATATCAAAGTATCATCAAAGCCCAAGGAAGGTACAACCTTCTCCTTATTTTTCTCGAAGAAACAAGGTATTCATGCTTCCAATTCATCTTCATAAATTGATAGGATGAAAAAGATCGTTAATAAGAATTAGTTGAAATCTTACGAAACTGAAAGATTTCAGAAAGAAAGTGGAAAGTATGATTTGCTATAATCTATCTGTAGACGGTTACAGATAGATTTTTTTAGATACATGATTCATAAAATGTCTGCGAAGCTGACATTTTTGAATACATGATTTATAAAATGTCTGCGAAGCTGACATTTTATGAATATAAGGCTATCTGTTTACTTTGAGAAAATAAGGAAAGGTGTGTAATATTATGAGTATTTTAGAGACGGTGGATTTGGTAAAGCATTATGGAAAGGAATCAAATATTGTAAAAGCCTTGGACGGGGTGAATATAAAAGTTGAGCAGGGCGAATTTGTCGCCATTGTTGGAACTTCGGGAAGCGGGAAATCAACACTTTTACATATGTTAGGTGGTTTAGACAGGGCAACCTCAGGAAAGGTGATTGTGGACAAAGAGGATATCTTTAGGCTTAAGGAAGAAGAGCTTACCATCTTTCGCCGTAGAAAAATAGGATTTGTTTTCCAAAGCTATAATTTAGTACCGATACTGAATGTATATGAAAATATTGTATTGCCTATGGAGCTTGACGGGAATCCGGTAGATGAAGAATACGTTCATAGGATAGCAGATGCACTTGGTATAACGGATAAATTGAATAGTTTACCCAATAACCTGTCGGGAGGGCAGCAACAGAGAGTTGCGATAGCAAGAGCACTAGCTGCAAAACCTGCAATCATATTGGCGGATGAACCTACCGGTAATTTGGATAGCAAAACTAGTATGGATGTACTTGGTCTACTGGGTGTAACCGGTAAACAATTTCATCAGACCATCGTAATGATTACTCACAATGTGGAGATAGCACAGCTTGCAGATCGAATCATACACATAGAAGATGGCAAGATAGTCGGAGGTGGTAGATAATGATGCGGGTATCTAACCATAAGGTGGTTCGGCGTCTAGCTATCAGAAGCTTCAAAGCAAGCCGTATTCGCAATTTCTTTGCAATGATAGCAATGATACTGACTACAGTCTTATTTACCAGTTTATTTACAGCTGCCTACGGAGTAAATTATTCTATGCAGCAGCAGACAATGCGTATGGTAGGGGGAGATGCTCATGGTAATTTCAAATATTTATCAAAAGAGCAAGTCAAACAGCTATCAGACCATCCTTTAATCAAAAAGTATGGAACTAATCTTATTTTGTCAGGTCTGTCTGAGGGTGCATTTGCAAAGCATATTGCCGAAATCCGCTATTTTGATAAGAATAGTGCCAAAATGTTTTTCTCTTATCCCACCACAGGAACTCTTCCAAGAGAAAAATTAGATCTTGCTACGGATACAAAGGTTCTTGAACTATTGGGAGTGGAGCCCAAAATAGGAGAAAAAATAACCATTACCTATCCCCTTGGAGAGAATAAGGTTACGGAGACATTTACCCTCTGCGGCTTCTGGGAAGCGGATGAATTAACAATGGCTAGCCAGATATTGCTTTCGAAGGAGTATGTGGAGGAGCAATTAGAGGGATATCAATTCTTATATAATGGTGATTCCGTTGGTACCTGGGATTTAGAGTACATGTTTGATAACAGTTTAAATATTGAAGATAAACTTAGAACAATTGCAGAAGATAATGGATATCAGATTGATGACAGTACAAAGGATAATTACCTCAACATTGGTGTAAACTGGGCTTATACCTCTGCTCAAATGAATAATGATAATGTCATACTATTTGCGGTGTTGGCAATTTCAATCATAGTACTTTTTGCAGGTTATCTTATTATATATAATATATTTCTGATATCAGTAGCCAATGATATCCGCTTTTACGGATTATTAAAAACAATTGGAACTACTGGGCGACAGATAAAACGTATCATAAGACATCAGGCAATAATACTATCAATTTTGGGAATTCCTGTTGGCTTATTACTCGGTTATTTAATCGGAGCGCAAATTACTCCATTAATCATGTCTAATATGAGTAATAGTTCAACTTATCAGAAGGCGGATCCTATTATATTTATAGGAGCTATACTCTTTACGCTAATAACGGTTCTAATCAGTATTCAAAAGCCAGGAAAAATTGCAGCGAGGGTTTCACCCATTGAAGCAGTACGCTATATGGAAAAATCATCGGATTCAAGAAAAGTATTAAAGAAATCCAAGCATGGTGGTAGAATTCATCGTATGGCCTTGTCAAATCTTTTGAGGAATAAGAAGAAGACCATAATCGTCCTTTTATCGCTTTCTTTAAGTATTGTATTATTAAACAGCGTATATGCATTTACCAATGGTTTCGATATGGATAAGCTAGTTGGTCGGTTTATGGCAGCTGATTTTACGATTGGAAGTGCTAATTATTTTAATGTTAATAAGAAGTTTCGAAGTGAGGAGGATGTGCCCTCCGAAGAATTAATATCAGAAGTTATGAAGCTTGATGGAATTTTGGAGTCTGGACGCGTCTATTACGATCTGAAACTTGCCCTTATAGATTTCACACCAGAGATGGTTGATATATTTATGAAGGGAGTTCCGGAGGAGGAACTTGATAATTATTTCTATAATTTACATGGTGAAGGGGTCAGGGATAGTGGTATCCAGCTTTATGGCATGGATGATAGTATACTCAATAAGCTTGAGGTAGTGGAAGGAACTTTGGACATCGAAAAGCTCAAAACCGGAAATTATATTTTGGCTATTGCAGACACAGACGATTACGGCAAGCCTTATTGGGAAAGCGTCTTCTTCCATCCGGGTGATAAGGTAGAGTTAGACTATATCGATGAATTGGTATACTCTGATAAAGAAAATATAAAGCACAGAAGAAAAACCTATGAAGTAATGGCAGTTGTAAAGGACAACTATGGATTAAATGTACGTTACTATTACTCATCACCAAGGATGATCCTTCCGTCTAACATTTTTTTGGAGGATACAAAAACGAATACAACCATGTCTTATCTCATTGATGCCGAAGATTCAGAAGAAGAAACAATAGGAAAATTCTTAGAAGAGTATACAAGTAAAGTGGATCCAGATATGGACTACGAGTCAAAAGAAACAAATAAAAAGGAGTTTGAACAATATAAAAATATGTTTCTAATCATAGGAAGTATTTTGAGCTTGATTGTAGGGATTATTGGAATTCTTAACTATATTAATGTAATATTAACCGGTATTATAACAAGAAGAAGAGAGTTTTCTGTTCTTAAGAGTATCGGTATGACAGGGAAACAGTTGATTAGGATGTTAGTGATTGAAGGGTTGATTTATGCTGGTTTAACATTGATCATATCAGCAGTTTGTTCTTCTATATTGAACCTAACCTTATTGAAGTCAGTTGCCGGAGGGCTTTGGTTCTTTACCATACGGTTTACTTTGCTACCGGTTATTGTCATAGCGCCAATTTTATTACTCCTTGGCGTTGCTGTACCCTATTTCTCTTATCATGCAACGAACAAGCATAGTATAGTGGATCAGCTGAGAGAGTGATGGGTGAGAATTGATGTGGATGTTTCAATTGTAGGGTAAAAGTAGTTTTACTGAATAAGATGCTAGAATAATGAAAGAGATTGAAGGTTATATAATGAAATTAAATGACAAAGATGGATGAAATTCATGATGAAATCATTGAAGAATAATATGTCTCAGGGTTTTTAAGGAATTATCTTAAAAGACGTTTTACGTATAGGCTGATATGTAAAACGTCTTTTTGATGAGTGATAAAACCATATAGTATTATTTCTTGTGAATTGTATTATGGAAAAATATAGTTAATTATAATTGATAATGGTATAGTGGTAGTGTAGAATGAAATTATATAATTGAATTTTGCATGAAATGATTAATTACAGATAATAGCAATAATCCTGCTAATAAAAGTCAAGACAAAGCTGTTAGAAAAAGATATAAATATCAAGCAAATACGTAAAAGGTTAGCTATAGTTTACAATTGTATATGAATATAATTCATCTCTAAAGGAGTGAGATATGTTAATTGGTAAATTGTTGGATAAAAGTGAAGATTGGTTGCAGTATGCAATACGATTAAGTATTTTAAATGAAAAAAAGGAAGACTTGATTGAATTAAAAAATAAAGTTTTAATGAATGGTAAAATAAAATCATACTTAAATGATATTACTGATTTCCACAAAAATTTAGTAAGTAATCATAAGAATCCCATGTTACCAATATATAAATTAATTTTTCTATTGGATATCGGATTAGATTGTTCAGTTCCAGAGATTCAGTTAGCTATAGACGAGATTATGAAGCATAAAGATAATAATGGAGTATACCAATCATTAACTAATATACCAAAACATTTTGGAGGAAGTGGAGAGGATACCTTTGGATGGTGCTTATGCGATGCCCCATTGCTTCTTCATGTTCTTATTAAAGCGGGTATAAATTATAAAACACATATTCGGAATGGTGTAGAATATCTTATTTCACTATATGATAATAATGGTTTCCCTTGCATAGTTTCAAATGAACTTGGTAAATTCAGAGGACCTGGGCGAAAAGATGATTTCTGTCCATATGCAACATTAATAATGCTGGATTTACTTTTGAATATTCCTGAGTATAAATATGTTGATATTACCCATAATTTAGCTAATGATATATTATTGTTATGGGAAAACAGCTTGGTTAAGCATCCATATATGTTTTACATGGGTACTGATTTCCGTAAATTGAAAGCACCCAGTATTTGGTATGATATAGTAAGCGTTGTTAATGTTTTGAATAAATGTGACAGCATTAAAGATGACAAACGTTATCTTGAGATGAAATCCATAATTCAAAATGAACAAGAAGAAGATGGCTTCTTCACACCAGAGTCTATTTACCAGAAACTAAAAGATTGGGATTTTGGACAAAAGAAACATTCATCACCATACTTAACCTATTTATGCTTAAAGTCACTTCAACAAATATAAAGAGAAATCACATAATTCACAAACTTTCACGATTGTGAACTAAAGGAGATAAGTCCTTGTTTCACAATAGTTTACGAATGCGAAGTAAAAATTATTTATATTTGGAGGTGTAGTATGCTGAAAACAAAACGGCTTGAATTGGTTGGGTTTGATGTTAAATATGCAAACGATTTCTTTGAACTATGGAGCGATTTTGAAGTAATAAAATATACATTTACACCTTTATTGACCACCATTGATGAATGTATTAACTTAATTGAACATCAGATAAATCGGACAGACAAAGACTTCATAGACCGCTTTGTTATTCTGCTAAATAATAAAGCTATTGGTATGGTTGGTTGCATTTGTATGGATAAAGAAAATTTTGTTTATGGGCTTTATTATCAAATATCTCGAGTTCACTGGGGGTGTGGTTATGCAAGCGAAGCAGCGAGTGCAATAATGCATTATGTTTTGAATGAATACTCAAATGCCATTTTTAAAGCAGAAGCAGTATCTGAAAATCCAGCAAGTGCAGCTGTGTTGATGAAAATTGGATTAAAACAAACACATATAGAAGAAAATGGATTTAAG
>JAEWEO010000072.1 GCA_023389295.1 Bacillota bacterium | reverse complement strand
ACATATTATGAAATAATTCTGCTGCTATGTAGCTATCTTCTGGTCTAGCTTTGCTTATTTTAACCATTGTGTGATTCACCTATCCTTTTCTTATAATGTACTTGGTTAGTCTTTACATATCCTAAGTATTCATAAAACCCTTGGGCGTTAAAATTAGATTGTCCAGTTAATAATTCAATCTTCTTAATATTATTTTTATTGCAATAAATTTCAATAAAATCCATTAAGCCTTTACCGATTCCTTTTTTCTGATAATTTTAATCAACATATATGAAAAAACTACTCTTAGTTATATTTACAATCCAAATACAGAACAAGAGAACCTTAATATCATGAACAAAGCTCTGAATCACAGCAATAAAAAGAGCAAGAAAAAAGTGCATATATGGTGCACATATCCGTGCAACAAAAAATCTCTTGAAAATCAAGGGATTTCGTAAGCACGAGACAGTATTCGAACCAAACGCCTACCTCACAAATACAGTAAAGAAAGGGGTTCTATTCACTTCTAATTTATGTGCACATAATAGTGCACATATTTTTTATAAGAATTTAAATACTCTTTCAAATTCAAAGCATCAAACTGGAAGTTATCAAATAACATCTCTATAATTGCAGAACATACTTGTAGGCGCTTTCATTGGGATTATCAAAATAACCTTCTTCAATTATATTCAATTTATAGCCACAGTCTTCAAAAATTTTTTGCATTGTTTCATTGGAAGCTCTTGTTTCTCCACAGAAACGTTTCATCTCAAACTTTTTCATTTCTTCTGTAACATGGTTTAATAATTTATGAGCCAGACCTTGTTTTCTATAATCTGGATGAATCGCAATATTCATAATCTTAATGTAATCTTTTTCGCCTTTCCAATTGTAAATAAAAACATCCCCAACTATTTTATCACAATCTAATAATGCGTAATAAATAGCTTTTTCATCTTTCAATAAATCATTCCAATCTTCTTCTTTCCAATAATCCGTTGGAAAACATAATTTATCAAACTCAATAATAGGTCTTAATTTTTCAGCATTAAGTTCTTTAATAGTAATCATAGTTTCCTCCCTAAATACCTTTTTAGTTAATACTCAATACTAATTCTTTTTAAACCAAATCAAACTTGCATTCAGTTGCCTCGCTCGCTAAAGAACACGCTCAATTCAAATTTATATATGAATCATTAAATCATACTATCATATTGATTAAAATATATAAATAAAATTTTCTAATAATCTATGTACACCTTTTATCAATGTGCATCTCCTACACTTTCTTAAGTTGTGTAGCCTTTTTTTTGTGTAAAAATTAAATTAATTAAATTGATTAGTCTTAATAGGCAATCAATTACTATTGATGGTGTACCTAGTATACAGATAATGAAACACATCATATTTATGCCTAATCCTCAATGATGAGGCAGAATCGAAACAACGAAGCTCCACGCTGCGCATGGATCCTTCGTTGTTTTGATGTGCGGATGATGCAAAAGCGTCGCAGACCTCTCGGAGAGTGAGCAGGGCAGTTGCAGTTTACTGTCCTAGTGAGTTAAGGCAGAAAATCTGAATTAAGAGAACAGAAAATAACTTTATGAAAAAACGTGAAAAAATGCTCCTTTTTAAATTTGTCTGTCATTTTTATTAATGTACCAGATGAACAAATTTATATAGGAGGAATTTTTATGGCAAACGTATGCATTATAAGACATCAAGGCTACATAAAGTCGAAGATGCGTTTACCGTATCAACATAATTTCAGAACACTGAAAAACTACGGAAACAAAAACATTGATGCAACACTTACTCATCTTAACAGCAACATAGCAAATAATCTGAATGAGGGAGAAACTTATCTCACTGCGTTCAATCGTCTGTATAGCAGTGGTGAGTTTAAAGGACAGCTAAAGGTGCAAGGAGCAGTGGATAAGCAAACAAAGTTCTTAGATGAATTTCTAATTTATCCACCCTATGAGAAAATAAGTGAAATGAGTCTTGAGGAACAAGAAGTATTCTTCCAAAAAGTCCTGAAAGCTCTTCAGGGATATTTTCCCTACATGATAATCTTATCTGCTCATGTGCATCGTGATGAGGTTTTTTATCCAAAGGATAAAGAAATGAGCAAATGAAATCATTAGAAAAGCCAGGGAGCTTAATCCAGATGGTGAATTTATCTTTGAAAGAGATGGCGAACGGCTAACTGCAAGAGCTGTAACCTATTGGCTTAGAAAGTATTGCAGAGATTCGGGAGTTACGTATAAGAGTCCACATTGTACAAGAAGAACTACCGCTAGTCGATTAAGTACTGCGGGAATGCCCTTAGATATGATACAGGATATTCTTGGACAAGTCGATGAAAAGACCACCCTCGGCTATATTTACAATCCGAATACGGAACAAGAGAACCTTAATATTATGAATGAAGCTCTGAAAAAGGGCGGTAGAAAGAGCCAAAAAAAGTAGTGCACATATAGTGCACATATCTGCAAAAAGAAAAAACCCTTGAAAATCAAGAGTTTGAGTTAAGCACGAGACGGGATTCGAACAAATCCCCGCACACAAAAATGCTGATAAATAGGAGGTTTGCGGCTTCTGTTATTAATCTGCACACATGGTTGCACACATCGGATGTGTGCTATTTTATTTTATGATTTATATAAGTCTTAATTCACATTTATAGATGATTGCAAACTAAATCGCTAATAAAAAAGCAACGTTACAAAATCAAAAATATATATGGGGTAATTTCATTTCATCTTCATTTGCTTGAAAGTCTCTTTTGACAAAAAATACTTTCTTGTCTGTAGGTTGTACAACATTATTATTGAGCCAATCAATAAAATCTTCACTGCCAAAACATACGCCATCATTATTAAAACAGTCTTTTGTCCAGTGTCCATGTTGATTATTTTTATTATACATCCAATTATCAAATCTATTAACGTAATCAATAATATTACTTGAAATATAATCTGGACATTCAATCATGTCATCCTCATAAGTCCATTTTAATATTACTCTTCCCATAATCTCCTCCAATATATTAGTTAGATTGATTCCAGATTGCCAACTACAGGGAATTGAATCAAACTATAGCCTACCATTATTTTACATTTCTAAATAAAGGAAGTCAATCGTATGTGAACGTGTATCACTACACTTTGCGGAAGTGTACACTTCATCACATGGCATGAGTACGTAACGTCCATTTATAGGCTTGATAGTTGGAACGGAATAAAAAGGGAAAGGCAACTCGTTTGTCTTTTTCGTCTTACTCCATGTATTAACTTTCGTATATGGTAGCTATATCATGTATTCTACGCTTCATTTCTGTGCGGATATGTAACGGCTCTAAACACTCGCATTTATCCCCAAAACTGAAAAGAATATTGTAGTAGTATTCGTTCTCTATAAAAGGAAAACTAACAATACAATGCTCATCACCGTCTGGCGAAAAGTGTTCATAAGTGCAATAATCAAGTACCCTGTCCATGATAGATTTATGAATACGAATTTTGATTTTTGTTTGCATAGTTGCCAAAATATCAGTAAAATCTAACTGCGGTTTTTGATAATCTCGCGGCATAAAATATTCATCTTGTATTTGTAGGTTTGATGTGCGGGATAATTTAAATAATCGAAAATCATTTCTTTTATGGCAATACCCTTGCAGGTACCAATGACTACTTTTCAATACAAGCTGATACGGCTCGGCTGCTCGTGCGGTTTTATTTCCGTAGCGGTCTGCATATTCAAACGAAAGTAGCTTGCTTTCCTGTAAAGCTGTTTTGATAATTTCTAAATATGGTTGTAAGTTCCCGTTTCCTATCCACGGACTTAAATCTATATATATTTGATTTGCTTTTAATTCAATGTCTTTCGCTCTGTCGGCGGGGATAAAACTCTTGACTTTCGCAAGGGCGTTTACCAGTTCATCGCCTCGTATCATGCCTGAAAGACTGGAAAGCCCCATCAAGATAGCTGAAAGGTCGGCAGTCGAAAAAACCTTTCTATCAATCTTGTATTTCTGCATGATTTCAAAGCCGCCGCCCACTCCCGATGCCCCGCGAACAGGAATACCCGCCATGTTGATCGTGTCTATGTCGCGGTAGATTGTACGGAGTGAAACTTCAAACATATCTGCTAACTCCTGTGCGCCTATACGCTTTTTATCAAGGAGTATCATAATAATGCTAACAAGCCTGTCAACTTTCATCTGATAGCCGCCTTCCAAAATTTGTTGTTATCATTATAGATTGTTGCCATACTGTTGTCAACAATTACAAGGTATAATAAAAAAGCAAACAAATCAATCTACCTATCAGGAGGAAACACTATGCAGAAAAAAGCCTTAGTAATAATCGATATTCAAAATGACATAACAAAGAATTACAAGGAGGTTATTGGCAATATCAATAAAGCTATTGATTGGGCAGTCAATAATAATATTCATGTTATTTATATAAGGCATGAAAATTTATCAGCCGGCACAAGGACTCTTAAACCCAATACATATGGGTCTGAATTAGCTGCAGACTTGAAAATAGAATCAAAAAATGTTTTTACAAAATATAAAGGAAACGCATTAAGCTGTGAAGAATTTACAGACTTTATTAGTAAAAATGAAATATGTGATTTCTACATAGCAGGAGCAGATGCTGTTGCTTGTGTTAAATCAACCTGTTACAACTTACGCAAAGCAAATTATGGGGTTAATGTCCTATCAGATTGCATTACCAGTTATGATAAAAGGAAAATTGATGAAATGCTACGTTATTACGAAAGTAAAGGTAGTAAAATTATTTGTTTGAATGATCTATTAATTTAAGCTCTTTACATATTAACCGCATAGCGCGGCGACGTTTTTTTGCCCGCCGCTTTACTCGTTTATCGGTCAATGTCGTGAGCCCTGCGTGGTTGCTGTTCGCGCTGTTCCTGTCGCATGATACTGTAAACGCTCTTAGCGTAACTTATTGTTGTTGAATAAGAAATGGCACCACATATATTATTCCTCCATGAAAAATTAGTAAAAAGAATGTATCTAATTATAACTTTCCTAATATAAGAAGTCATTCGGCATATCAAAAGTATACTTCTACACTTCGCAAAAGTGTACCCTTTCTCAAATAGACATGATAACGGTTACTCGTAGCCATCTTCGAGTAAACGGTTAATCATGCCATTTTTTTCGATATCATTGAATGAATAATAGCATATTAGAATTGTATTCATGACGAAAGGAGAAAACAAAACAAACAAAAACATTTTAAAAATAACAAACATATGAAACAAACAGACCGAAAACAAAATTTATTTTTGTTTTCGTAATTAACTGATATCACCTTAGAGCAGGTAAACCGGTGGTCTGTAAGAAGAAAAGAAGAGAGAACGTAGTTCTCTTGACTTAAGACGTATCTGTAGTTGAACTTTATAGAACAAACCACTGTTCATGAGATTGTAGACCATTAAAAATCACTCCGTTAATAATGGTCAAGCTGGATACCCTTTGACTGTATCCTTAGGAGTAATAATCACTATGCCCTGTGATTTAAATAAATTGGGCGTGCTCAGCTTTAACTTATACATACAATCAAAGGAAGTGGTAAAAATGGCTCGTAACAGAGAAAAGAAACATCAATCATTGGTTCATCAGGTGGAAATGAAATTAAAGTCAAAAATGGCAATCGGTCATTCGAAATATGATGACCAGAGGGCAGAACATGCACTATTACAAGAAAAGCGGAAAAAGGATGCTAAAGCAATGCTAAGTTATCAGGAACGTATTACCATCCATAAGATTTATACTTGGAGTACCTTTCAGGATTATCAGAAGCATGCTTGTTACTTTGTCAAATGGTGTAAGGAACGCTACGGCTGCAGGATGCTTTCCGAGTGCAGGCAGTATGTAGATGAATGGCTTACGGAAAGGTCTGCGCTGGCTCCTCATTCGCAGAAGCTTGAAGCATGTGCCCTAGCGAAGGTTTTTGACTGTACGACAGAGGATTTTATTAAAACGGCAGTACGTCATAGGTCTGGTATCACCAGAAGTCGGAAAGCGGCAAAACGTGATAAGAATTTCTCTGAAACAAAGAATAAGGAATTCATAGAATTCTGCAAGGCAACCGGATTACGAAAGAAAGAATTGAAATGCTTAAGGGGCACACAATTAGTCTTTAAGAACGGAATTTATTACATAGCTGTTAGTGGAGCAAAGGGTGGCAGATATAGAGAATCTCCAATCATTTCAAATGTGGATGAGGTTATAAATCGAATGAAGGAAGCCGGAAACAGTAAAGTATGGTCATATGTTCCTGACATGGATGTTCATTCTTATCGTAGCGATTATTGTACCGAAATTTATAATACTTTAGCCAGACCGCTAGAAAAGATACCGAAGAACGAACGTTATCATTGCAGGAGTGACCTAAAAGGTATCTGCTATGATAAGCGTGCTATGTTAATCGCCGGCAGATGCCTTGGTCATAACCGAATCAATATCATTGCAGAACATTATTTACGCTGACTCTTATGCCCGCAGGATCTGCGGGCATATTGTAGAAAAAAGCTTCGTTTTTAAAATCACCTGTCATATTG
>JAEWEO010000323.1 GCA_023389295.1 Bacillota bacterium | reverse complement strand
ATCTCTTGATGTGCTACATTTAAATCACCACAAATAATAACCGGTTTCTTCTTATCAAGGCCTAAAACATATGCCCTAAAATCATCTTCCCATTCCATACGATAATCTAGTCGCGCCAGTTCCTGCTTTGAATTTGGAGTATATACGGTTACTAAATAAAAATCTTCATATTCTATTGTGATTACTCGTCCCTCATCGTTATGCTTGTCCATGCATAAGTCAAAGCAGACACTAATGGGTTCCTTCTTACAAAATACTGCGGTACCGGAATATCCCTTCTTAACAGCGGAATTAAAATATTGGTGATATCCTTCAAAGGATATTTCCACCTGCTCCGGTTGAAGTTTTGTCTCCTGAAGACAGAATACATCTGCATCCATCTCTAGGAAAAAATCTTTAAAACCTTTATTTAAACAAGCTCTTAAACCATTGACATTCCATGATATTAATTTCATATTATTACCATTTCCTTTCTTACCAGTTATACTCTATCCAGAACAGAGTATCTATAGGTTCATTATGACATCGTACAGGTCTTCTACTGTTTCTACGATTTTATCTGCGCCTGCTTCTTCTAATTCCGTACGGTTACCAAAGCCATACAATACACCTACACAGGGTAGCCCTACTGCTTTGGCACCTTCAACATCATGCATGCGGTCACCTACCATTACAACTTCTCTAAGATCCGTAATCTGATTCTTATCTAAAGCGTAACGAATGACCTCCTCCTTTGTTCCACGAGTAGTGTCAAGTGTTGCGCCACAAATATCTGTAAAATAGTGGCCAAGATTAAAATGATCTAAAATTTTCTTAGCAAAAACCTCCGGCTTTGAGGTTGCTACTATTAAAATCTTACCAGATTCCTTTAATCTTCTAAGGAGCCCGTCCATTCCACTATATACTTCATTTTCAAATATACCTATTTCAGCATAATATTCCCGGTATTTTGTTACGGCACGTTCTGACTCTTCCTCACTAAAATCATAAAATTCCTTAAAAGCAGTTCTCAAAGGAGGGCCTATATGCTTACACAAAGAGTCTAAATTTTCTATGTTAATATCGAAATCCCGAAGTGCATATTGAACGGATTTCGTTATTCCGAGCTTTGGATTTGTAATCGTACCATCTAAATCAATTAATATATATTTCATTTCATTTCCTTCCTAAACATATAAGAGCAGTCCTTTTCATAGCAAGAGAAGTCTCTTCTATACTCCGTCGGTATTTGGCTTTTTAACCTGTCTAATATTTTTCTCAACCTGTTTTCTAGGTATCATGACCTGATGACCACAACCTTGGCATTTAAGACGAAAATCCATTCCAACACGAAGAATTTCCCATTCGTTACTACCACAGGGATGCTGTTTTTTTAGTTTAATAATTTCACCTACATTTAGATCCATGTCATCCTCCAGTCAGTTTACTTTGCTCTAAATTATAACATATCTCACTCTTATTGAAAAGCGAAAGTAATTTCTCGTATAATTGCAAATCAATGCAAAAAAATTACTTGCATTCAAAAATAATATATGATAGTATACAAACACACATAACATAGTTTTCAATACTACATAGCACAATATCATTTCCACGTAGTGCATAATCTACCTTTTATTTGTTCACACTAACTTCATCACTAAGATCAAAAGGAGTTGATTTTTATGACAATCAAAAAAGTAACTGTCAAAGAACCGGGTAGTGCAATTACCCATTTTATCGGAGCTCTCATGGCTGTATTTGCCGCAACACCCCTTCTCATCAAAGCGGCCAGACAACCCAGTTATATTCATCTAATCTCTTTGGGTGTATTTATTCTAAGTATGATTTTATTATATGGAGCAAGTACAATATATCATACTTTTGGTAAAACACTTAAGGTTCACCATCGACTTAAAAAAATTGATCATATGATGATCTATGTTTTGATTGCAGGAACCTATACTCCAATTTGTGTTATCGCACTTGGCGGAAGAACCGGAATCAGTCTCTTAATTCTAGTATGGAGCCTGGCTTTCATTGGAATTATTGTTACTGGTTTTTGGGTACATTGTCCAAAGTGGTTTTCTTCTGTCGTATATATCGCTATGGGATGGACCTGTGTTCTAGCCTTTACGCAGATTATCAATTCCCTACCAAATGCTGCTTTCCAATGGCTCCTAGCCGGTGGCATCATCTATACAATTGGAGGAATCATTTATGCTTTGAAGCTTCCCATCTTTAATAATAAGCATAAATATTTTGGTTCCCATGAGATATTCCATCTATTTGTTATGGGCGGAAGCTTCTGTCACTTTATGCTAATGTATCAATACATCGCAGTTATGCCCTAAGCTTATAAGGTAATTCCTATACCTAGTAGTACTGCTCATAATTTTAAGGAACCTTATTCCTATATAGCGAAACCGCCCCTGTATCTCAAAGATAAGGGGCGGTTCGTCATATCTATGTTAAGCAGCCGAATGGTTCTGGTAAGGTAACAAGGCAGTCCACATTACTTCATGAGGTAAAAGGGATTCGGTTGCGAGCGATCAGAGATATGTACCCAATTCCAACATTACTGTCTCATTACCTTTTTATTACTACTGAAATAAAATAACTTCATGCCTAACCATTTTATACATGAAGTCCTTGGTATTTTTCTTATATTAAGGATATCATTAGAAAAAACGATATCTTTTAATACATTATACTCCACAAAATATTTCTTGTGACTGAATTTTCTTAAATATATCACAAACATTACTTCAATCGATCAGGAGCTTTTTCTTCACTCCTGATCGAACACAAATTGCCTTTGATACCTTTTCCTATCTGTTTATACTTCGACTGCTTCTATTACCAGTAAAGCTTATAGTCTCTTTAAGAGTTCTTCTCTTTGAACTTCAAAGCCCGGTTTTCCAAGCAATGCAAACATGTTCTTCTTGTAGCTCTCTACGCCTGGTTGGTCAAATGGATTAACACCCAAAAGATATCCGCTTACACCACAAGCAAATTCAAAGAAATAGAATAATTCTCCAAGGAAGAATTCATTTTGCTCCGGTATGGTTACCATTAGGTTTGGTACATTACCGTCGGTATGTGCTAAAAGGGTTCCCTTCATAGCACTCTTATTAACAAAGTCCACACTCTTGCCGGCAAGATAATTCAAACCGTCTAGATCCACTTCTTCCTCCTCTAATATAATCTCTGTAGAGGATTGTTCTACATTAATAACCGTTTCAAACAAAGTACGTTGTCCATCTTGAATGAATTGGCCCATAGAGTGTAAATCAGTTGTAAAATCAACGGACGCAGGGAAAATTCCCTTTTGATCCTTACCTTCACTTTCGCCAAAGAGTTGTTTCCACCACTCAGAAACAAAATGTAAGGAGGGCTCGTAATTCACAAGGATCTCGATACTTTTACCCTTGCGAAGTAGTACATTGCGAGCTGCTGCATAAAGAACTGCATCATTTTTCTCATAAGGATTATTAAGGCAATAGTTCCTCATGCTTGCAGCACCTTCCATGAGTTTTGTTATATCAGCTCCACTCACAGCGATAGGGAGAAGGCCTACTGCAGTAAGTACGGAGTATCGTCCACCCACATCATCGGGAACGACAAAGCTCTCATAGCCTTCTTCTGTTGCTAAATTCTTAAGAGCACCTCTTGCTTTATCCGTCGTTGCATAAATTCTCTTCGCCGCCTCTGCTCTACCATACTTCTCGTTTAATAATTTCTTAAATACGCGGAATGCAATCGCAGGCTCCGTTGTAGTACCGGACTTACTAATGATGTTGATGGAGAAATCTCTATCACCAATTACTTCTTTTAAGTGATTCATATAGGTACTGCTAATGTTATTACCACAGAAATAAATCTCCGGTGTCTTTCTAATTTCTTTGGAAACAGAATTATAAAAGCTGTGTCTTAAGAATTCGATTGCCGCTCTAGCTCCCAGATAGGAACCACCAATACCGATAACAAGCAGCACCTCAGAATCCTGCCTGATCTTCGCTGCTGCTTTTTGAATACGTGCAAATTCTTCCTTATCATAGTTCACGGGAAGATCAATCCATCCCAAATAATCATTGCCTGCTCCCGTTCTACTTACAAGCTGTTCCTTTGCAGCTTCTGCCATAGTCTTTATCATAGCTATCTCATCTTGTGAGATAAATTTATTTGCAACAGAAAAATCAAAGATTACCTTATTTGCCATGTTATATACTCCCTTTCTTTTTTCTTATATTTTAACAAAGGCAAACTAAATATTCAATCAAAATTCTGTTGTTTCCTAATCTATGCGAAAAATTCTTTTAACACATCCTCTATTAATTTTTCTTCCTGGGGACTCACACCTTCATTTTTCGTAGTTTTCCCAAAACTCTTGTGAGATTTTTCATTTTGGCTATGCTCCTTTGGCTGTTTCGTATTTCTATTTATAAGAGCTTGCTCCTTTTCAGCTGCAATTTCCTCCACACCCTTTGCAAAGGCTTCCATACCGTTTCTATCCTTTGTTGTTACGAATTCTTCTTCCAGACTATGTAATATCTTAGCATTTTCCTCTGCCTTTTGATTCTTTCTCTCTAAGTCCAGCTGTTTTTCCATGGCTTTGCGCTTTAACTCTGCACGTCTATCCTCAAGTGCCTGTCTCTCTTCCTCCTGCCTTAGGCGTTCTTCCTCTCTGCGCCTTGCTGCCAGCTGCCTTTTCTCTTCTAATCTTCTCTTTTCTTCTTCTTTTCTTGCTTCCTCTGCCCTTCTTTGCTCTTCCTCACGTAAGGCAGCCTTCTTCTTCCTATCCTCTTCTTTCAGCCGTTTGGCTTCTTTACGGCGGCTTAATTCATCCTTATCATCCACCTTATTATGTTCCATAGTTATTGCGGTCTGCTTTACACCGTCACCGGATTGGAAGTATTCCCTTCGGTATTGCTCCACTAGTTCCGGATGAAGAATTTCCTGTTCCAGTCTTACTTTGCAGAAGTTTTCCAAATAATCCATCAAATTTAACCGTACTATTTTCTTTTTATTCGACAAATTCATACTTTTATCCACAAGGATTAGTATCGCACTTGTGAAAATCCCCACAGCACCTGTTAGGAGAACTTGGTCTTGTCCACCACCGAAGGCAACGCCGAAAACCGTGATTATAGGCACAATCAGAAGGTTTAGGAGCAAAATTAATCCACAGATATTATCCCATGTGGATAATAAAACTCCACAAAAACGATACCTTAATACATTCTTATCCACAAAAGTATCCACATTATTCACACCTATTTTCAACTTATAGCAAGTTGAAAACTTCATTTTCATGTGTTTTAACATTTTATTTTTGGTCTCGCCCAACCGGTCCGACTCTCTCACTAAATTATTATATACCAAATTCACTATTAGCCGCAGCAATAAACCTAAGCCACAGAGCCCTGCGTAGGTATAAATGATAATTTGATTGTCGTACAAATATTGAAGCATAAAAATCCCCTCTCTTTTCCATAAATTTACATTTATTATAGCTTACGTACGCTCATTTGAAAAGAGAGAGGATAAAAAATCGGTAGACACAAATCTATTTGTTGTACCAAAATAATATTTAATTGTGGATAAAACTTACCGCATAGACAAAATATGAGTAGAGCGAGAGCTTTATTCGTCTATTATTGTCACTTTTAGAAACCTAGCTATTTTTTTATTAAATCTGGAAATGTGAAATAGGTATCCTGATCATCATCCGAAACTTCAATGGTATAGCTCATGGTCTCATAGCCATCTTTTATAAATGTTATTACATAGGTTCCTATCAATTTGGGGAAGCTTCCTGGCGAAGTACACTTATATTCCCCATCAATATATACGGATGCTCCCTCCGGTTGTTGAACATAAATCATATGCCCTTCATCGATATCCTCTGTGGAAGCATCATCTGAATTATTCGTGGAATTATCTCCTTGATTCTCTTCGGAATTATTCCCAGAGCTCTGATCATTACCTGAAGTATTATCTCCTGCGTTAGATCCCGTACCACTTTGTCCGTTTGTACTATCAGAATCCTCCGTCTCCGTAACCGTGGCATCTTCATTACTACCGTTTTCGGGTAAATCTATTTTAATGGTCTTGCCGGCACTATCAACCTTAAGTACTCCCTGATAAGTGGTATATCCACCCATAGAAACCTTGATATCATACTCTCCATAATATAATTCTATGGCATTAGCATAAGAAATCAGTTCTCCCTCCAAATAAAGATCTGCGCCAAAGGGTGTAATTTGAAAAATGACGTTTCCTTGCTTCAGGGCATCCGGTCCCAGATCACTTAAAGATACATAGGTTATTTTATTACGATTTACTGTAATATTCTTTGTCGCACTATATTTACCTGTATCTACTGTAAGATTGAAGCTTCCCTCCCGTACGGTTATTTCCATATTTTCTTTGATTTGTTGTATGGACTCGTAACCAATTGTAATATTTGACCCAAGGAACTTACCGTAATCTTGAAGAATAACTGTCCCGTGTCCTCTGGTAACCGTAATGGACCAAATAGTTTCTTCAAAGCCTCGAATTGTAAGCTCATCCTGTTCTGCAAGATTTGTTACCGAAATAAACTTATCCTCGTCCCGTATGAAAATATCCTCTGTAAACTTATACTTTGTAGTTGCAATTTTCATGGTGTTTAAAGTAGTATTAATCGATAAATTGTTAACACCGACATATTCCCATGCTTTTTTTGAAATATTCATATCGGTTAGCTTATTCTTATCCTTAAGATATACAATGTCCACCATAATCCCGGGTTCTATCTGACTCATAGATATAAGCTTTCCATACTTATCTGTAATATTCGTACCTCCCGAATACTCCAGACTAATAAACTCTTGACGCTCTATCTCATATAGCTCAATCTTCTTTTTATCCGTATCAATTGCCGTAATAACAGCTACTTTGGTATCATTATCCGTCTTTTCCTCTTGTAGATTTGAAGTATCTTCCGCATTGTTCGCTTTTTTTCTACCCTGCTGTTTGGTATCCGGTGACACCGAAAGCATCATCGACAGTAGGATGATGGATAGAAAACCAAATCCAAGGAAAAGACTTAAAATTGGCCTGCTATTTATTTTAAAACGTTTCTTTTGTTTCTTATTTTTTTGTCCCATTGTTATTTTCCTCTGATATGTAACAACATTTTCACATATGTATTATAACTTAAGCAGCTTATTTATTCAATGACGTATTAATCCTATAAAATACTTTCTAACCGTTGCAAAAACATTTCTTTTTTTGTATTTTGTTCACCGATTATGTTTAATTTCTGAATATTGCGGTCTGATACCCAGGACTTTTTACCATTATAATAAAAGTTTGTAATCTTCCACAACTTCTCAGGATAAAGCAGTAATAAATATAATATGTTTAATTCCTGCTTCGAAATTGGTTTCACTCTGTCATAAGCCTCAATCATATTACTGCCATAAAGAATATCCCAATCATTCTTCTCCATTACCTTGCGAATAAACTGGTATAAATCACAGATCTGTAATCCAATATAGGATTTTTCAAAGTTTGTTGTAGCAATAGGACCACCACCTCCACCAAGTTCTGCCACGGAGAGTGGCTGCCGATTGATCCATCCCGGTGGAATATAGGTTTTCGTTATGGCATCTGTTTTTGACTTCAACATAATAATGTTATGATAAGTATAATTACCATGACAAACACTTCGATCTTCAATTGCTTTGCTTAGTAGTTCCTTATATTTTGAGCTTGCTAATCTGCTTGCAGCCTTTTGTCCCTGCTCATAAAATACATCATAATAGTTCAAATAAGATAGCTCAAATTCATTCTTCTGCTTCTTATCACGAATATACCCTTTTACTCTTTTTAACTCTCGATTCCTTTTCTCGAAAGTCTCCATCAGATCAGGAGACACATTATGCTCTAACTGTTCCTTGGTAAAATCCACATCACTCAGTATGCAATGTAGCCTTGCAAGATTGGAGGCTGCTACCTCAATCTGAGAGAGCTCCTTCAGATTGCACTCTTCACCCCAAAACCAATTCTTCATAATATATGGATTACCCACATTATCCTCGGAGATTATTTCATCCTCCATTGTCTTTACGAATAAATCCGTATTAGAATAGCCGTGAAGCAACAGATGTTCCTTCACCTTGTTCTCAAACATAGCCCTGTTTCTGGAGCCTTCAAAATTTTTGTATAGCTTTAGCCCGCAGTCAGTTTCCAATAAAAAGGCGCCCCTGGCTCTATATATATTGTAGATCTTAAGATGATATCTCTTTAATGCTTCCTGGCTCCTATCCTCCACAGCTAATCCTCCTAACTATATTTCATGCAATTTTTGTATCACTATAAATCATCCCTAGCAGGTGAAATCCACTAACCTTTGCTTAACCCGGCTGCGCATTCTTATCCCACATGCTATAAGGATGATAGGCGAAACTTTTATAATGACAAAACCCGTCTTACTAATATTATGTTAGAACCTGCTAATTCATGATTATAAAAAAGCCTCAGAATAAATTCTTATGAATTATTCTGAGACTCCATACTTCTTTTCCTATTTGCCATGAGTAAAAGTGTTTCCCGTTCATTAAGACTCGGGTCCTCCAAGACTTCTGATAAAAGGTACTTTAATATAGCCCCTAATTCCTTACCAGGCTTTAGTCCGGCTTCAATAAGATCCTTACCATTAATCTGAAGCTCCTTGAGGCTTACACATTCCTTCTTCTCTATAATTTCTTGATATATTTCCTTTGCTTTTTTAAGTCGTTCATATTTTTCCAACGTATACTTGGGGTTTTTTGCAGAAGTATCTGCACGGTTCACTTCAAATAGAAGCTCCATATATTCTTTCCCGATTTTAGACATTGCCCTGCGCATGCCTGCCGGTGTCAGTACAAATCGATAGTCATGCCATCTGATTAGGTGTACCACGCTGTCCATGGTATCGTTATCAAATTTAAGCCGTTTTAAAATATTTTTAGCTGTGATTGCACCTTTCTCCTGATGTCCATAAAAATGATTTTGTCCATCCTTATCTATGCTGATGGTATTCGGCTTCTCAATATCATGAAGCAGCATAGTCCAGCGAAGAATCGTTCTCTCCCTACGAGAAAAGCGATTATCCTCCTGTCGATAAGCCACCTCCGATACAGCACGCAGCGTATGTTCACCAACGCTATAGCTATGATGAGGATTCTTTTGTTCGGTAGTCATCATAGCATCAAACTCCGGAAAAATAATTTTAGTAATTCCAACCTCATATAATAATTTAAACTTCTTTGGATGGTCAGATATCAATAACTTTGTTAACTCCACACGAATGCGTTCTGCACTTATGTTTAATAAATTGACTGCCTTTTCTTTGACCGCCTTTAGGGTCTCTTCTTCAATCTGAAAATCCAACTGAGCTCCAAAGCGTATCGCTCGAAGGATTCTAAGAGCATCCTCATCAAAACGCTCTTTTGCACTA
Organism: Bacillota bacterium; assembly: GCA_023389295.1. Lineage (GTDB taxonomy): Bacteria > Bacillota > Clostridia > Lachnospirales > Lachnospiraceae > Mobilitalea. The sequence goes on along the minus strand of JAEWEO010000323.1, from coordinate 33,339 downwards.
CCAACACAGCGAATTACTTGGTTTTTTATATCTTCCATGCCACCGAACAGATCTACGAAACCTTCTTTTTCATTATAAGCCATGGCATTGATGGTAAAATCTCTACGCTTAAGATCCTCCTCCAGGCTTGAGGTAAAAGTTACTTCTTTTGGATGCCTGTTATCCTGATATTCCCCATCAACCCGATATGTCGTAACTTCATAGTGATCTTTGTCCATAAGAACCGTTACTGTACCATGAGCAATTCCCGTATCTACAGTTCTTCTAAATATTTTCTTAATCTCCTGTGGCGTCGCTGAGGTAGTGATATCCCAATCCTCAGGGTCCCTGCCTAAGATCATATCACGAACGCAGCCACCTACCGCATACGCTTCATAGCCATGTTTCATTAGCTCTTCCATGATCTCATTGACTTTTCTGGGTATCCGAAAATTCATTGGCTGCCTCCTTCTTTTCAATTAATTATTCTTACACTTTTCTTAATAATAAGGATTATAACAAAGCATTTTTATTATTTCAAGAATAAGCGTTTCTCTTAATTTGCATTCTTTACATTTTATAAAATATTATCCCTAAGATCTAGCTATACATACGAATTATTCTGACCTTACGTGTGTAAATAATAAGTCTTATCCTTTATAAAAAGTCTGTACCCTCAGGTGATATCATATCGATCCCAAGGTTATACAGACTTTTTATTATTTTCATATACTGATAATGAAGGAGCTAGGAATTAATATGCTTTTCCCCAGTAAGTCATGGTATTCGCAGGTTTCCCACAGCATACACAGGTGTCAGCGATATGCTCTTGTTCAAAAGGCATACAACGGGAGGTTGCACCGGTTCTGTCCTTAATTTCCTTCTCACAAGCTTCATCCTGGCACCACATAGCCTTAATAAATCCGGGTTTTTCTTCAATAATTTGTTCAAACTCTTCCATATTGGTCGCTGTATAGGTGTGAGAATCACGATGAGCTCTCGCACGTTCTAACATATCGGATTGCATGGTTTCTAGGACTTCACCGGCTTTTGCCACAATTTCATCGAGGGATACAACAATCTTTTCTCTTGTATCTCTTCTTACGATCACAGCCTGGTTTGCTTCTATATCCTTAGGTCCGATTTCAATACGAATCGGTACACCACGCATTTCCTGCTCACTAAACTTCCAACCTGGGCTCTTTTCAGAATCATCTACTTTTACTTTGAAGGAGCTTAATTTCTCCTTTAATTCGAAGGCCTTATCCAGTACACCTTCTTTGTTCTGATTAATCGGAATAATCATAATCTGAGTCGGTGCAATTCTAGGAGGTAATACCAATCCGCTATCATCCCCATGAACCATGATAATAGCACCAATAATTCTGGTGGACATACCCCATGAGGTCTGATGCACATATTGTAAGGTATTATTACGATCTGTATACTTAATGTCAAAGGCTCTTGCAAAGCCATCTCCAAAGTTATGGCTGGTACCGGATTGGAGTGCCTTTCCATCATGCATTAAAGCTTCAATGGTATAGGTTGCATGTGCTCCTGCAAATTTTTCTTTCTCAGACTTACGTCCTTTGATCATAGGGATTGCAAGTACTCGCTCGCAGAAATCTGCATAGACATTTAACATCTGAATTGTTCTTTCCTCTGCCTCTTCTGCTGTTGCATGAGCGGTGTGTCCTTCTTGCCATAAAAACTCGGTAGAGCGAAGGAACGGTCTTGTGGTTTTCTCCCAACGTACAACAGAACACCATTGATTGTAGAGCTTCGGAAGATCTCTGTGTGATTGAATGATATTAGAATAAAAATCACAGAATAAGGTCTCTGAAGTAGGTCTAACACACAATCTCTCCTGTAAAGGCTCCAAACCGCCATGAGTAACCCAAGCTACTTCCGGAGCAAATCCTTCTACGTGATCTTTCTCCTTTTGTAACAAGCTTTCGGGAATAAACATAGGCATATAAACATTCTCTACTCCCGTTGCTTTAAAATCTGCATCCAACTCTTTTTGAATGTTCTCCCAAAGTGCATAACCAAGCGGTCTGACAATCATGCAGCCTTTGATACTGGAGTATTCCACTAACTCAGCCTTTTTTACAACATCTGTGTACCACTGAGCAAAATCCACATCCATAGAGGTGATTGCCTCAACTAATTTCTTATCCTGTGCCATATCAATCTCTCCTATTCATAATAAACGTAAGCCATTTTTATTAGTGTGCCCATATATGTTTCAAAGCAATAAAAAAAGCCCTTCTTATCCCCAAGGGACCGAAAGACTTCGGCGGTACCACCCTAATTAACTGCTCATAGAACAGTTCTCTCGACACCGTTAACGCCGGTTATACGTTGTATTTGGGGGATTATATACTATAATAATCCTTTCATACAATGCTCCGAGGCCGGTTTAATAAAATCCGTATAAGAAGTTCACACCACCACTTCTCTCTCTGAAATACTTCATTTATCTAATATTCCTCATCATAGCTTAGACTTAAATAAAATATTTAACTGAATAATGACCTTATTTTATGCCAGAACCTAATCTTTGTCAAGCAATTATTCTAGGGACACCTAAAGTTAGATAATCTCTTCCTGATGAGGTATTTCTCTCCACTTTTCCGTAATCACTTTATATATTGTTGTAATAATTACAAGCCCAATGGGTCCCAGGAAAAATCCTGCTATGGAGAAAAGCTGTACTCCAACATACATCGCAATTAAGGTAAAGATTGGTTTTATTCCTATTTGATTGCCAATTAGTTTTGGTTCTAAAACTTCTCGAATAATCTGACAACATAAAAAAGAGGTTATTAAAATAGCCGCATCAAATATGTTACCATTGATTAACATAATGATGGACCAGGGAATCAAAATAATACCACTACCCATGATAGGAAGTGCGTCCATGATACCAATTCCCACTCCGATCAGTACTGCATAATTATTTTTTATAATACTTAAGCCCAGAACGCATACTGCTGCCACAATTCCCATAATAATAAGCTGAGAGCGAATGTAGGCTATTCCTACTACCGATAATTTTTCTGTCACTTTGTGAATATCTTTAAATATCTCGTTATTATCTAAACTTTTATGGAAGACTTCTAAGTCCTTTGCAATTAATACTGCAGATACAAATATAATTAATAAAACTCCCACAAAGGCTATAATTTTTATTCCGATACCAATGGTATGCTCCGTTAATTGAGGCATAATATTACCCTTTACCTTGTCTATCATTTGTGTCATATTATCATCTATCACACCTCTCATAGACCCATCCTTGAGTCCAAAAATTCTATCACTATGCTTACAGATGGCATCTAATCTATCTGCAAGTATTTCCAGATAAATTGGTATGTTTTTTAAAAATGCAATGGACTGTTTGATTAGTATATTAATGAGTAGACTAATACTAATACCAAATACAATGACCAAAAGAAGCAGTGACAATGTACCACCAAGAACTTTTGGGATTCGAAATTTGACATATAATAGCTCTGTTACCGGACGGATGATCCATGCCAAGAAATACGCAACAAGAAATGGAAATATTAGTGGCAGTAAATAACGAAATCCAATATATACCCCAATAGTTATTAAAGCTAAAGTAAGAATCCATTTGAATTTTTTCGAACCTTCTCCCCTTATTTTCATACCTTAACCTCCATAATGCTCGAAAACAACAACGCGTCCATAGCGACATCTTATGTCAAAAAAGAGAATTCATTGTAACATGAATCCTCTTATCGTTATTGTTTGTCAAACAATTTTTTATATCCTCGGGGATAATTTGTAATTATTTAGCTAAAATTATCAAGTTAAGAATATATCTTCTATGGAATTTTTTGGCTTCTACAAAATTACATCAACAGAAACATAAGGCACCTTCGCTAGATATGCAGCAATAGCATGCTCCTTACCTTCCATTACCTCATAATCGTCCCCACACTTTTTAACCGTCACTATGGTATCAATGGAGTACTCCTCTTTTTGATAATCATTAATTAACTTTTCCAATCTGTTCTTTACTTCCTCTGTAACTTCTTCTTCTCTTATCAAGCGCATTGGTGATACTAGCATCTTTGAGGACTGCTTATCCTGTTCCTCTTTATAAAACTCTTTGGCTTTTCTTACAATAATCTCAGCAATTTTATCCGGTGTGCAATAGGTACTATCTATAATTAAGTTATAATTAGAGAAATCCATATAATCCAGATTATAGATATCCTTGTATCGAATTTTTTCTGTAGCTGCACGTTTGGCCAGTAGTTCCTTTGCTTCTTCTATGGAGGAATACTTTTCGACCTCACCTCTTTGATCCATCATAACACGTTCTGCTGCAACCTCTAAACTAACAGATACAAATACTTTAAAGGATTTCTCAACAAAATGCCATGCCAAACGAGAATCAAAAATAATATTCTTATCTCTGTTTTCTCTCGAGATTTTTGCTGTCGCATCATCAATCATCTTATCATATTTTTTATCACTACACATTAATTGGTTCAATTCCAGCGTGGTCATATTCATTTGACTAGCCAACTCTCTCTGAACCTTTCCTGTAGAGTAAATTTCAAAGTTATACTTTTCTTTTAGCAGCTTACAAATGGTTGATTTACCACTACCCAAATTACCTGTTATTGTAATATGCATATAATTCCTCTCTCTTTCCTATGACGGATCACTTAAACCTATTTTATACTATATAATAAGTTCTCCTTCGGCTCTTTTATAATAATTAAGTATTATAGACGATACCTATAAAAAATACAACCTTTTCAAAAGGTATTTCGAATTCTAATGCCACTATTTCAAAGTAATTACATTGGCTTCTAGCTGCTGTATCTCCTCTTTGTCGTGTGTTACGATAATTACAGTTTTGCCAATTGTGCGCCTTTTTACATAATCTATCACCTGATTTTTTAAAGCTTCATCCAGTCCCTTAAAAGGTTCATCCATAATTAAGAGCTCACTTTTTGCTAAAAGTGCCCGTACTATAGCGACTCTGCGCCTCATGCCTCCACTAAACTTACTTACCGGAAGGTCTTTCTCCTCAAGGATTCCAACAAGTTGAAGCTCCTCCTTTATCTTCTCTTTGGTTACTGATTTATCGCAAACAAATTTAATATTATCTACTGCATTCCAATGCTCAATCAAACGGTCCTCTTGAAATACTGCTCCAATTCTTATGCTCTTATTGCCTATGACTTTGCCTGAGTTAGGCTTAATCGTGCCCATTATAATGTTTAGTAGGGTGGTTTTCCCCACTCCGGAGGGACCAATCAGACAATTCATACGTCCATGTAAAAATGTAGCATTCACATCCTTTAGCACTACCTTTTCATCAAAGCTCTTTGATAAATGAACCAACGAAATATCCATGATTTCCTCCTTTTGTTAATCTAGATAAGTGCGAAACTATATAGATTTTATGATTGACGAGTTTTGAAACCATCTAACAATGTTACTACTTATCCCTAAGCTTTCTTTGAAAAGCTTGTCTTTGAGGGATTTGTAGGAGTAGCATTACGGCTTTCTCAAATATAATGCTGATCACAATAATGACAACGGTCCATGCAAAAAGCTCCTTTGTCATCAAATACAGCTTAGCCTCATACAAATTCGCACCTATTGATCCGGCAGGAATGCCAATTACCTCCGCTGCAATGCCTGCCTTCCAACAAAATCCCATACCTACAGAAATAGCTGCTATAAAATGTGGTTTGATGGCAGGTATATAGATTGCTCTAATCTGCTTTCTCTTACTCACCTGAAATACCTTAGCCATCTCTAACAGTTTCTCATCCGTTGTCTCCAAGCCTTTTATCATATTGGTAAAGATGAGCGGCATAACCATTAAAAAAGATATTAGCACAGATAAATTCTTTGCCTTAATCCAGATCAGCGCTAAAATAATAAAAGAAGCAACAGGCATCGCCTGAATCATCTTAATCAAAGGTGTTAATAATTCCTTGATCAGTTTACTTTTATAAGCTATGACCGCTAACATAGTTCCAATCAAGAGCGCTAAGAAAAACCCAAGTATAATTCTAAGAGAGGAAAATATAATTGCACACCAAAAATCAACTGTAGCTCCAAACTCAATTAAGGCACCAAATACACCAATGGGGGAGGGTAGTAACATCGCATGCCCAATCCACCTACTTAGTAGTTCCCAAAGCAGAAGCCAGAAGAAGATAACCATCAGCTTTCTTCCATATTTTATTATCCACGGTTTGTTAATGAAGGTTTTCATCAGACTCCGGCTCCTTTCTTCACCATTCACCTACCATTATATAATTGATTTCTTAAGGAATATAATAAAATTCCTCATCCGGTAGCTTACCACCGACTGATTTCGGATCTTGTTCATATAATGCATTAAGATACCCACTAACTTTTTCCTTCATTTCTTCTCCTTGGATTAAGGTAATATTACAATAAGGTATTGCTTTCTCCATAGGTTTTGCCTTAAAGATATCATATTTTTCCACCAAAGCAGCTGCATCTGAGATGTTCTCATTCACATATCTAGCTGACTCGGCATATTCCTTCATAAAAGCATCAAAAGCTTCCTTATGTTCTTCCAAGAATTCCTTTCGCACTACCACTACTCCCGTTACCACACTACTTTGGTCCGTGCTGACAGCGTCCCATTCCTTCGCTACATCTAGGGCGATGCGAAGCTTGGGGTTATTTAACATAACGGTTGTAGCATAAGGCTGGGGCAGCAAGGCAATCGCATCCTCTGACTCACTTAAAAGGGCAGCTACCTCCGTTGCCTCCGTCTTATATTCAATGGTTAGATCCTTATCTGGATCAATCCCATAGGAATTTAGCAAATAGTTTAAGGTATATTGAGGCGTTGTACCAAACCCGGTGGAATAGATCGTTTTTCCCTTTAAATCTTCAACAGATTGTATGGTATCTCCTGTCTCAACAATGTAAAGGACTCCAAGAGTATTGATACCTGCAAGGGAAATTCCACCCTCCGTTTTCTGATATAAAACAGATGCAAGATTACAAGGAATGGCTGCAATATCAAATTCACCCTTTACTAGGCCAACACTTATTTCATCAGCCGTACCTGCAACGGTAAAGTTGTAATTATTTTGTGTTAACTGATTTGATGCATCCTCCATCACCTTAATCATTCCTATTGCGGTAGGACCCTTTAAAGCAGCAATTCTTACCTCTTCTTTTGCAGCTTGATCCTGTGTCTGGTCCTTCGTTTCATCTGTACTATCAGAATCCTTTGCTTCCTCTTGTGAGTCCTCACGATTGGTGGTACCCTCTTCGTTATTATTTACCGTATCCTTACCGTTATCTTGTTGGCTATCCTTTGAACAACCTGCAATGGTGAATATACCAAATAATAAGATTAGTAATAAACATAATTTTTTCACTCAAAAAACCTCCCATTTGTTATGATAATATATCTGTCCTATCTAATACACCATAGGGTATTGCACTGTATGTAATAAAATGATACTGTTAAGATGAAAGACATTATTTTTTTGAGTAAATGGTCTTTACATTCACTCCTCTTATCATACCTAGTTTACCGGCTAATGTGCTTATAATGTCTTCGCTGGCATCTACTACGACACTAATAATATTAATATTCTTCTCTCGATGTGGTATTCCCATACGACCGATTACATATTGGCTATACTCATGAAGTAATCCATTGAGTCGTTCTACCGCTCCCACATCTTCCACAATAATTCCTATTAATGCAACCCTTGTCTCCATTGATTATTTCCTTTCAATTATAAAATCTATATAGTTTTGCAATCACCTATTGATATATAAAAAAGCCCTATGCCAAAAGGCATAGGGAGTATAGTTATCATAAGGGATCGACATAATTACAACAATTCTGTATGACATGTCATTTCCTATTAAGCCTATGCCTTTTTATCAGAAGCTCCTTCTAAATCGGCTAATCAAAGCTTATCATTTTGTTAATTAAGTGTCAATATGGTAAATCCAAGTCATAATCACCAGCAGGTTTTATTTTAGCTACAATCGTCCACGGTTTGTATATCGTTTAATACGCAGTAACTATCCATCAAATCTTTTAATTCTTCAAACCTCTTTCTATTTAAGGAATAATGGGCCCACTTACCTTCTTTGTGACAGTAAACCAAATCTATTTCACATAAGATTCTCATATGATGAGATAAGGTCGGCTGTGAAATACGAAGTTGCTCCAGTATCTTACAGGCACATCTCTCCCCATCTCTTAGATAATCCAAAATAAGAAGACGATTCGGATCAGCTAGCGCTTTCAATGCCATCGCTCTCTGCATATATAATTCCCTCATATTAATAACCATGCCCTTTCGCAATACGAATTACCATACCGTTAATAAGCTTACTCTTCCTTAAATCTTTATGTTGTAAAGAATAAATAATTCCTTTTTTGAACCATTGTTTTTATCTGATTTCTTGAAATATTCAATTGTTCGGCTAGAAGCTTTTCCATTCTGATTTCTATTGGATACTCACTAAGTATCTTTTTCCTTAGATCTTAAACCTGTAACCAACACCCCAGATCGTCTCAATATATTGAGGCTTTGAGGTATTATATTCAATCTTTTCACGGATTTTCTTAATATGAACCGTAACGGTTGCAATATCACCTACTGATTCCATATCCCAAATTTCCCTGAATAGCTCCTCTTTTGTAAAGACATGATTTGGATTCTCTGCAAGGAAGGTTAATAAATCAAACTCCTTTGTAGTAAAGATTTTCTCTTCCCCATTGAGGAATACTCTTCTAGCGATTTTATCGATTTTTAATCCGCGAAACTCCAACATCTCATTTTCTTTAATTCCGGAACCGATTAAGCGCTCATATCTGGCAAGGTGTGCTTTTACCCTCGCTACTAATTCACTTGGGCTGAAGGGTTTCGTCATATAGTCGTCCGCACCAATACCAAGACCTCTTATCTTATCGATATCATCCCTTTTTGCTGAAACCATAATAATCGGTATATTTTTCACTTCACGAATTCGTTTACAGATTTCAAAACCGTCAATATTCGGTAACATTAGGTCCAAAATGATCAAATCATAGTCTTCGGATAACGCTCTCTTTAAACCAACATCACCGGAGGTCTCTACCTCTACCTCAAAACCACTTAGTTCCAAATAATCCTTTTCCAATTCTGCAATCGCTAACTCATCTTCAATAATCAACAATCTGCCCATATCGTTCCCTCCTTATATTTTCAGAAGTTTTCTCCAAACATTAAGACCTCTACCTGTATATAAATTTCTGTCTATCTTGTATGTCTAATATTCTTTATCACTCTTTTTTAGAGTAAAAATAATGCAGGTACCAACTCCAACTTCACTTACTGCCCATATTTTACCTGCATGATCCTCGATGATCTTCTTAGAAATTGCAAGCCCTAAACCACTACCACCTTTTCTAGAATTTCTAGAAGCATCCGCTCGGTAAAACCGATCAAAGATATAGGGTAAATCCGCCTTTGGAATACCGATTCCGTTATCTTCTATTTCAATTTGTACATACGTACCTACGTCGTGAAGGCGAATCTGAATTTGCGGATCTTGCTTATCCATATATTTTACTGCATTTCCTATGATATTATTTATTACCCTCTTTAACTGCTCCGTATCTGCAACTACTTCAACCGAAGAATCAATTTCATTTTCATAACGTACCTGAATATTTTTAATCTCTAGATCCAAGGATAAATCCTCGATACAATCATTAAAGTATTCCTTCAGATTAATTGGTTTGAAGCTATAGGGAATTGTATTATTATCAAGTTTAGCATAAATGGCTAACTCATCCACCAAGGTTGACATGTCATTGGCTTTGGTCATAATCGTCTTTAAATATTTATCTTGCTTCGAGGGAGTATCAGCAACTCCATCCATTAACCCCTCCGCATAACCTTTGATCGCTGTCAAAGGAGTCTTTAGGTCATGGGAGATATTACTAATCAATCCCTTAATGTCCTCTTCATAGGCGATCCTGCTTTCAATTAACTCCTTTAATCGGATTCTCATCTCCTCAAAGTCCTCGCAAAGCTGACCAATTTCATCCTCTGTCTCTGATTTTACCGAAGATTCCAGATCCCCCTCTTTAATCTGATTCATAGCCACTCGCAAAATATTGAGCGGCTTTAAAATACTACTATAAATCCACAGCATTAAGATGAACGCTGTAAAGCATAAAATCATTAGAAAGGAAATGACACTTTGTACGGCAACCGCTTTAATCTGCGGCACTAACGTATCTAAATCTGTAATAACAAAAATCGTTCCTTTACCCCCGTCCAAATATTGAAAGTCCTGGGCTTTTACTAAAAACGGTACTACACCTTCAATATAGATGCCTCCATCCACATCGATGTTATTCATACCGTACTCCTGAAGACTATCCTTTACCATCTCAAATTGCTTTGTATTCCCGACAAATAGAAACTCATCATCCTTTCGGACAGCGAGGAAAGAATATTTATGAAGGAGTTCATCATTCAATTCTTCGATGTATTCCAAGTCTTCTAATTTATAAGAATTTCTAACAGCTGCTAGCTTTATTTCGTTATAGGTTCCTCTTGTCAGGCGGTTCATAATCCGAATGGGATTTGTTATGACATGTAAAGTGTCAGCCTTTACATCATACACTTCATGAATGGACTCCATCTGCAAATTGACGATGGTAGCCGCCGTAACGGCAAGAAGCATTACCGGCATAGCTATCATAATGAAAAACGCTGTAAATAGCCTATCCTTTAATTTCAATTTTCTCACCCATTTCTATTCTATTTATCCTCAATCTTCGTTACCATTATGTCTAGTCCATATCAATATGATACATAAGGTAAGCTGCTTGATAATATTTGACAAGTCCTCTTATTATCAGTATATCATGATATTTTGAGGAATGCACAGAAAATTACTATGACAATTCTAAAGTTTTCATTAAAAAGAGCTCCGGTATCCTCTTTTTTATCGATTTACCCGAAGCTCTTTTTATATTCTTATTCATAGATCATCAAATTTTTATTACAGATATTTACGCAAATCTTCTGCTTTATCCGTTCTCTCCCAAGGAAGATCTAAATCCAGTCTTCCAAAATGGCCATAGGCTGCTGTCTGCTTATAAATCGGTCTTCTTAAATCCAACATCTTAATAATACCAGCCGGACGAAGATCAAAATGCTTGCGAATGATTGCTACTAATTCGTCATCCGAAAGCTTTCCTGTTCCAAATGTTTCTAACATAATTGAGGTTGGTTCAGCTACACCGATGGCATAGGATAATTGGATTTCACAACGATCCGCAAGTCCTGCAGCTACAATATTCTTTGCAACGTAGCGTGCTGCATAAGATGCAGAACGGTCAACCTTAGTACAGTCTTTACCTGAGAAAGCGCCACCGCCATGTCTTGCATAACCACCATAGGTATCTACAATTATTTTTCTACCGGTCAGACCGCTGTCTCCGTTTGGTCCACCAATTACGAAACGTCCCGTAGGATTGATGAAGAATTTCGTCTTCTCATTTACCAATTCCTTCGGAAGAATTGGATCAAGTACCTGTTTTTTGATATCCTTACGAAGCTGTTCAATTGTAACTTCTTCGTTATGCTGTGTTGAAAGTACTACTGCATTTAAATGAATTGGATTGCCATCCTCATCATATTCTACGGTTACCTGAGATTTGCCGTCAGGACGTAAGTAATCTAAGATACCCTCTTTTCTCACTTTAGTTAACTGTCTGGTTAATTTGTGCGCCAAAGAGATAGGATATGGCATATATTCCTCAGTCTCATTCGTAGCATAGCCAAACATCATGCCCTGATCTCCTGCACCAATTTTAGATAATTCTTCGTCATCTGCAATGTTCTCTTTTACTTCTAAAGCAGTATCCACGCCCATTGCAATATCTTTTGACTGTTCGTCCAAAGCTACGATAACACCACAGGTATTTGCATCAAAACCATATTCTGATTTATCGTAACCAATTTCACGGATCGTATCTCGAACTATTTTCTGAATATCAACATATCCTTGTGTAGTTATCTCTCCCATTACGAGTACTAAGCCGGTCGTTATAGCAGTCTCACAAGCAACTCTACTCATGGGATCTTGTTCTAATAATGAGTCCAGAACTGCATCGGAGATTTGATCACAGATCTTGTCCGGATGCCCTTCAGTTACAGATTCTGATGTAAATAATCTTTTTTGCATATAAATCCTCCATAAAAAATAGCCCGCTTAAGCGGACTTGACATCAAGGTTAATCAAATCCTCTTATTGTTCGATTACTCGCTCAGGTTGGCACCTTCCGTTACCGGGGTTGCCGTGACTTCATAGAGCCTTACTCTCCGTCACTCTGAATAAGAGAAGAATTAATATAAAATTAAATTTTTTGTCGTAATTTTTTGTAACACTAGCATATACCCATTTGTCCTCTACGTCAAGCATAATTTTTAAAATGGAACTGGTAAATGATTCTCCATATCATACTAATTTCCTGATCATTTCATTTGACTTTCGGACAAATTTTACATATACTTAAATCAAGTAACATTCATGCAAGGCAAGATGTATCTCGAAAGGAGTATCGCATCTAACGCGTACGTGATTACCATGAAAATCGAAAAAATACTAATGAATCAAGCTATACCCGGAATGATAGTGGCTTATGATGTCTATACACCGGACAATCACCTAATTATTGCAAAAGATACAGCTTTAACAGACAAAATGATTACTCGTCTTAAATTTTACTCAATTTTGGAACTCTCCGTCTATTTTACTCCTCAAAACATCGACTATAATATCACATCAGAAACCTCAACCTATTATGAAATAATTAAAAAAAGTGAGTCCTTCCAGCGGTTTCATTTAGCGTATATGAATACGGTCCAGGAGTATAAACATACTCTTAATTCTATTGTAACCGACCAGGTTGAGCTTCATACGGATCAACTTTTAGAGGAAATTAATCATATTATTAATCAATGTAATAATAACATCGAACTATTTCATATGCTTCATTGTATGCGAGACTATGATGATATCACCTTTATCCATTGCCTAAATGTCGCTATTATTTGTAATATTATTGGAAAATGGCTAAAATTTGATTCCTCCGATCTAGAGGTAATTACCTTATGTGGATTACTACATGATATCGGAAAATTATTTATCCCCTCTAATATCATTCTGAAACCGGATCAGCTTACCGAAGAAGAATTCTCAACAGTTAAAACCCATACCATTCGCGGATATAATCTGCTAAAAGCCAAATCTATCGACCAGCGTATCAAGCATAGTATTCTTATGCACCACGAACGCTGTGATGGTAGCGGATACCCCTATGGTTTTTATAGTGAACAAATTGATGATTTTGCCAAACTTGTATCAATTGCCGATGTTTACGATGCCATGACCTGTGCCAGAGTATACCGTGGGCCTTTGTGTCCTTTTGAAGTTATCTCTATCTTTGAGACAGAGGGTTACTCCAAATATGATCCGAAATACATAATGCCTTTTCTTCACGGTATCGTACAAACTTATATCCATACGGGCGTACTGCTAAACAACGGTATGTCAGGCGATATTATAATGATCAATAAAATGGAATTATCAAGACCTGTAATCAAGGTACAGGATACCTTTATTGACCTATCAAAACAACGCGATTTATACATTACTTGCGTTGTATAAATATAAATACCGATATGACGCTAAACATACATATAAGGATTGTTGGGTTCCAACAATCCTTTTTTATTCATGATTAATAAAGTAATCTTGCTTTATATTCTTAATCGCAATAACTTTCCTTAGCTCACTTTTAATTTAAATTTATTAATTGCTTTTGTATCTTCAGAGTCAATTTTTTCGATTGCTGCACCTAACTGCTGCATTTTCCATTCAAATTTCTCGTAACCTCTTTCAATATACTCTACGTTTTCAACTACCGTAAAGCCTTCCGCCATTAATCCCGCAATTACTAGCGCCGCTCCACCTCTTAAGTCTGGGGCAGATACCACTGCTCCGGTAAGCTTCTCTACACCTTCAATAATTGCAGTATTACTTTCCACTTTAATGGAAGCTCCCATACGGGATAACTCATCCACATATTTGAATCGATTCTCGAAGATGCTTTCTGTTACAATGCTGGTACCTTTTGATACGGCAAGTAAAGTTGCCATCTGAGGCTGCATGTCAGTTAAGAAACCCGGATATACCAAAGTCTTAACATGAGTATTACCCAGTCTTCCTGTAGCTTTTACCCTGATTGCATCATCAAATTCTTCCACATGTGCACCAATTTCTATTAATTTGGCTGTAAATGCCTCTAAATGCTTAGGAATTACATTCTTAATTAAAATATCACCTTTGGATGCTGCTGCTGCAAACATAAAGGTTCCTGCTTCAATCTGATCAGGAATAATTGCATATTCACTTCCGTGTAATTTCGGAACTCCCTTAATACGGATCACATCAGTACCTGCACCTTTAATATTAGCACCCATACTATTTAAAAAGTTAGCTACATCAACCACGTGCGGTTCTTTTGCTGCATTCTCAAGTATTGTAAGACCCTCAGATAGACAAGCCGCCAACATCGTATTAATTGTTGCTCCAACACTTGAACAGTCAAAATAGATATGTGCTCCTGCGAGATTCTCTGCTGTAGCACATATCAAACCATGTTCAATCTTTACTGAACCTCCAAGAGCTTCAAAACCTTTGATGTGTTGGTCAAAAGGTCTGCTACCGATGTTACATCCACCCGGTAGTGCAACCTTTGCACCTTTATATTTTCCAAGGAGTGAGCCTACCAAATAGTAAGACGCACGTATTTTTCTAACATAATCAAAATCAACATCTACAGAATGAATATTACTGCCGTTAATCTTAACCGTATTACGGTTAATACGTTCAACCTTAGCACCAATATCTTCAATTGCTTGTAATAATATATCAATATCCCTAACATCAGGAACATTTTCTATCTTAACGGTCTCATCTGTCATAATTGCTGCTGCTATAATCCCAAGTGCGGCATTTTTATAACCACTTATCGTTACCTCTCCAAACAGCGATTTTCCGCCTTTAATAATATACTGCTCCATTGCACACCTCTATCAAATTAATCGAACCTAAGTTTGTCTATTTTGTCTATAATTCTAGTTAAATTTTTGTTAAACTCGTCGCCTCTTTGATTATACCACAAAGTAGGGGTTTGTAAATTGTTTTTTATAATTTAAAAACTATTTAACATTTCAAAAAGCGCATAATTCCACGAAATTCCTACCATCTCCTTTGATTCTTTTCCATCCTTTTTAAAAAAGTTATATTACTATTTTAAGTAGCCTTTTATTTTATATTCGTATTTTTATTTACTTACGACAGGAAATTAGGTTTCTAGTTTCCAACTTTATTTTAGTTTGTCATTTTTTATCATAAAATCTGTTATATGATTTGTTTTAAGTTGAACTTTATGATTATTATGTTATAATTGTCCTATACAAGAAGTAATTAGAAACTAATAATCTTTTAATAGACCTTTACGGAGTGGATTTGTATGGCAAACTTTATCACGATAGAATCAATCGTTGGTAGTGGTAAAAATAAAGTAAAACAGAATCTAAAATTTAAAACCGGTAGTTTTGTTTGGCGCATTAAATTCACGGCACCATTAAATCCCGCTACTGTAAATAATCGTAACTTATACGTAACCTCTTTGAATCAAGTTCCGTTAAAAACAAATATTCGTTATGATTCTGTTGATAATTGCATAGAGATAGAACCCCTTGCTCCTTATGAGAAGAATGAATCCTATCTCTTACATGTAACTACAGAGGTGAAATCAAAGCTCGGACAAAAGCTAGCAAACGAAATCACCATCCGGTTTAAAGTTTAATAAACCGATGCAAAAAATTAAAATACAAAATCGTAACCGCGCTTCATTTTTCATATCGCGTATTACGATTTGTTTTTTAATAAAGTTTGAATGACGAAGCCTTAATTTAACTTATCCAAGCTAATTCGGTTTTTTATTATATTCATAAGTACCGGACACTCTTTTGTCATCCTGTCAATGTTCTCCGTCTTTTCTTCCAAAATCACAACAATTTCACCCTGTAACTCTTTGCATAGCTCTAAAAAATTATCCATAGTTTCTCTCGTGATTTCATTAGCCTCTTCAATAATAGCACAACAATTTCTTAAGGTTTCCTTCTTTGATTTGATATCGATCCTATTTAACTTCTCACCTTTTATTTTTGCAATTTTTGTAGAGTTTAATTTACCAATCTTATATAGCAACAAAGCTATACTTTTTGTCATTGCAGCTTTTCTTGTACTGTCCCTACCGGTAATTAATATGAATTGAAATTCAGTTTCTTTGGTCATGACATTCTCAAGAAGATTTGCTAACTGAATTTTTATGGGTTGCTCATCGATGACACTTCCAAAAATATCTTCTAATGCAATCTCATATTCTTGGCTGACCTGTTGCAAAATAAGTTCTGCTTTGTTTATTAGTACGCTTTCATCATCTGTATATTCATCATCATATGTACCATATGCTTCATTGTAAGCATATTCCTGATGCCCTAGTTCCTCTTGATTGTAAGAATAACCTTCCTCCATCAGATCATTTTCGGGTTCATCCTCCATATAATTAAGTATTTCTTTTTTTAGATCAGATTCAAAATTTTCACCCTCTACTTGATTTTTGGAACTTTCCATGGTATAAAGCTCCGAGATGTCGGGTAAATGTTTTTTGACTGTCTCTTCCTTATCTACTCGATAAACTGCTTGGTTATCTCTCAGATCAGTTTGATCTTTTTGATCCTTTTGACTCTCTGCTTGGTCCTCTAATTGTTCTTTCAGACTCTCTACTTTTCCCTCTATTTGATCTTCTTGAGCCTCTTCTTGATCCTCTGCTTGCTCCTTTGACTGATCCTCAACTTCATCTTCTTGATCTTCGTAATTATGGATTGCTTTCGCTCTTCTTTTTATTTGCTCCATAATTTTATCTTTATCTGCTTCACCCGAATAATAAGACTTAAGAATTTTTGCTTTTTCTACATAAATCCCTTCACCAAACCAAAGTTCTATATCAGAACATTCCTGAATGCACTTTTCTTCTAATCCAGCCTTATAATATAACTTTGCCAGTTCATAGGCCCATTGCTCCGTATATTCAAGGTGCTTTAATTCTTCCAAAGTTGCTATGAGTTTTTCAAAGGGTTCCCCATTTAATTTATCAATTTGATAACGAAATATATAGTTATAGAAATCCTTTGGTGCGATCTTTTGATATTCCTCCAGATACTCCTGCGCTTCTTTGGTGTTATTTAATTTTATTAAGACCTCAATTAAATGATAAAGTGATTTACGTGTCTTTACCTTTTTGTATATATGAAAACATAATTCAGATGCTTCTTCGTATTTTTTATTTCCGTAATAAACTCTGGCAATTAAATTAAGATCTGAATTATTCTTAATTTTCTTTCGTTCAATCGTATCGAGGATTGCTTGTGCAGATAACAAATCTCCCTCATCGACTCTCTTCCTCATCTCTTCCAGCTTTATGATATTTTCATAGCTTCCCATGATCCAACCTCCTCTGTAAATAAATGCATTTTCTGCTTATCTGCTATGAGTATTCTATCATAATACTATCATTTGTGAGTTATTTAGACAAGTGTAAAGCAATGAAAGAAATTAAAGATCTCTATAATAGCTGAGCGTATCAAGCAACTCTTGTGTGACTTCAATTTGTTCCTTTTGTAGTAGACGTAGTCTTCCTTCCATCTCACGTACCTTTCTCTGCTTTTCTCTATAATATCTCGCCATTGATTCTTCAAATAGAGGTTGGAGTTTAATCTGTTCCCTGATTTCTTTGGAAAAAGGACAATAGGTCGATAACATCTCTCTTACGGGTTTATTTAATTTTACTGCACCGTTTGCTTCATAATTAATCCATTGTTCATAATCAATTACAAAGGTTTCTCTACTGTTATTTCTACCCTTTTGAATCTGGAGCTTGATCTTTTCTTTTTTCTCCTCCGATAACTCTTTGTTCTTTCGATAAAACTGTAAGTAATCGCTATATTCTGAGGTAAGGGATTTGTGAGTGATATCGTTCCAGGCAGCTCCTTCAATTGTTCGGCATAGTTCCCAGCGAAACCTTCCAAATATCTTTATTAGTATATTTTTGAGATTAGCATCCGTAAAGATCGGTAAAAGTAACCGGCCGGCACTATCTCTTCGCTTTCCGGATATTTCCTGCCACATAATTCCGTTCGCTCCCACATTCGGCATCAATATAATATCCGGATAAACCCGTTTCATTATGTACTCTTTTACAATATTCTTCTCTTTATTTACATAGATGACTTCCCTGTCAAATACAGAATAATCAATTCTCATAATGGAAGCTACCGCTTCATTTACCTTAGAAGCTGTAAGATATAACCGTTCAATATCATTTGACCATTGATCCTTATGAAGCACCGGTACAAAAGTTGTAATCTGACCATTGGTTGTACGGTTATTATATCGAAACATGTTTTGAATCTCATATTCTAGCTTTTTCTCGGAATTATCCATCCAAGCTTTTACTTCTTTATCTGTTAGTTTGCCCTGCTTTTTTAAACTGGCTAACATCTCTGGGTATTCTAAATCAAATTCATTCTTCGAAGGTTCTTTCTTACCCTCATAGATTAACGTTAACCATGTCTTAATATCATATACCTTACAAGGGCCATCAGAAGCCTCTGCCTCCGGTAGAAAATATAGTGAGAGAAGCTGCTCCTTTGTTAAAAGCCGCTCATCAGCATACCCATATCTTAAGAACAATTCAACAATTCTTGGAGCCTTCTTTTCACGATAAGCTCTAATAAATACGGCCTTATAAAGTTGATAATGATTCTCTGCCAATTTTCTTCGGATGGCTCTCGCTGTATCTTCGGAAGATGTTTTATCTCTAAGATGAATATAATCCTCCATTGTACCAAGCATACTCTGTGCTATTTCCCCTTCAATTCCACCATAGCCAAGTAGTGTCTGGAAGGAATTATTAAGCTCTTCTACTGCCAGAGCGGAATCCTCCCTAGAATATTTTAAGATAGCTTCTGTACTTACATCCTTCGCAATATCTCCGGTTAATAAAAGATGGTATATTTCCTCCATCTTTTTTCGATTAACCTTTAATCTTCGATCCATGGTTCGCTCCATGAGTATCTCAGCTTTATTGATCTGCTCTATAATATCATCCATAATATTCATGGAATCATGACCATTACCCGTTGCGTCTCTCATTTCTATCATCATCGTGGCAATGAGATGAAACAAACATTCCTCACTTTCATCCATTAGGCATTGCCCCATCTTAATAAAGTCTTTTGACAGCTTCTTAAGGGTCTCCATTAGTACCTCAACAATACTTACTTGGTCCTCCAGTTGGTACTGTGTAATAGCATTTCCGTAGGAGAAAAAAGCCTTTACAACATCAATCGGAAGATTTTTGCATTCGTTATAGTAATTTATCCGATCTCTAATTAACTCTATTTCGCTTTCTAGCGGAAGCAGCTGGTTAATCCGCTCCGATAACTTTAGATTATAGCCTCTTCGATTTGCTATACTCTGATAAGAAGCATAGGTTTCTTTTATAAACTGATATAGCTCTCCTCCAAGCTTAATTATTCCCTGGTGTATTTGATCCAGTTCATAAATCATCTTATAATAGGAGGCAACCATAAACCCATGATAATCCTTATTGGACGTAAGTATATTATCAAGGTCATCCAAGTGATTCACCTGATAAATATATAATATTAAATCATCTAAGGCAGTATAAGTACTTTGAAATCTTCCTGTAAAGAGATCATTAATGCCTAAAAAAGCCCCGGATCCCATTATGATTCTTGCTCCATCATTATGGATAAGTACCCTGCCCTTAATAATCATAGCAACATAAAAAACGGGATCTTTTTCTTTAAATATATCGGTCCCTTTTGTATATTGATTTATTGTATTCGGATTCATTTTAAGGTCCATCGTTACACCGCCAATCCAATTGTTTACTTTTTTCTATTATATAATAAATTCTTCATTTACTAAAGAAAAAAGTGTCATAAACTCCCGATTTAGTACGAAAGTATTAGATTCACGACAAAAAAAGAAATGCAGTAAAACTACATTTCTTATCTATAATTTATTCCGTGCGCTCTGCTTTGAATGCTTACCATAGACGTTACCTTTACAGTTAACTCGGTCCAGGCAGCCTCACGGCACACAAGAGCTTTTGCTTAGTGCTGCTTCATTCCTGACCTGACACGGTTCACAAATTCTTGTTGCGTAAGACCCAAACGTCAACATTACTTATAAAGGGCAGCTCTACAATAAGTCACCCTAGGCAAAACATCACCCCTGCTGTAGCGGATTGCAGGTACAGGGCACCGCTATCTCCCCGGCTGCACGGAAACTTTATGACATTGTATTTTCCAGCAAAAAAGCTGTATGCCAAGTATATAATTTTTAAGACGGAATGTCAACCCTTTCCCTTTTCCAATTTATTACGAATCCGTAAATTTTTAAAAAATTCTTGTAGGATATTCGTACATTCCTGCTCCAAAATACCGGTCTCTAATTCCACCTGATGGTTAAATTCCTGCCTCTGTAATAGATTGAGAATGGAACCGGCACAACCTGCTTTAGGATTCATGGTTCCTACTACAACCTTTTTAATTCGTGCTTGAACAATAGCACCGGAACACATTTGACACGGCTCCAAGGTAACATACATGGTGCAATCCTCCAAACGCCAATCCCCCATGTTCTTGCTTGCCTTTTCAATTGCAATCAACTCTGCATGCGCTAAGGTTGTTTTTTTTGTATTGCGTTTGTTATAACCTCGTCCAATAATCTTGTCCTGATATACGATTACACACCCAATGGGTACTTCCCCTAATTTTATCGCTTTTTTTGCCTGTTTGAGTGCTTCCTGCATATATTTTTCGTTCTCTGTCACTTTTCTTCCTCTACTTTCGAATCCATCTTGTTTGTTATGGACGAATTCTTCACCTTTTGGTATAGTATTATTAATTGTATCATAACACATACGGGGTGACAATATGCAGATCCATGGCTTTAATAAATTAACTTTACTAGATTATCCAGGACATTTAGCTGCCACTATCTTCTTAGGTGGCTGTAATATGAGATGCCCCTTTTGCCATAATGCTTCTTTGGTTACAAGGGCAGCTACCGTTCCTACCATAGCAGAAGATGAGGTGCTTTCCTACCTAATGAAAAGAAGGAATATTTTAGAGGGTATCTGCATCACCGGCGGTGAACCAACGCTTTATCCTGAACTGCCCTTATTAATAGCAAAAATTAAGGAGCTAGGATACCGGGTTAAACTAGATACCAACGGTACCAATCCTGCTATGCTAAAATCCTTAGCCAAAGATCATTTCATCGATTATGTTGCCATGGATATTAAGAATTCAAAGATAAAATATCCTATTACCTCAGGCAATTCAATACTTAATATGGATTTTATAGAGGAAAGTATTCGTTTTTTAATTGATGGGTCTCTGGATTATGAATTTCGAACCACCCTGGTAAAGGAACTTCATAACGAAGAGGATATGCATTCCATAGGTGATTGGATTAAGGAGGCTAAGGCTTATTATCTTCAGTCCTATCAGGATTCTGATGATATTCTATCTCCCGGTTATCATAGTCATACTAAGGATATGTTATCCACATTTGTTTCAATTCTTGAGAAGTATATCCACAATGTCACCTTGCGCGGCGTTGATTAATCGTATGTAAGGAAGTATTTTATGCTGAAAACCTATGAAACAGAACGGCTTGTACTAAAAATATTAGGCAATGAGGCTGCCCCCCTTGTCCTATCTTTTTATGAAGAAAACCGTGGTACCTTTGAACCCTGGGAACCTCTTCGAAGCATGAATTTTTATACTCTAGCCTATCACAAAGCTTCCCTTACTGCAGAATACAATTTCATAGCAGAAGGAAAGCTTATTCGCTATTGGGTCTTCTTAAAAGATAATCCTGATGAAATTCTAGGTTCCATCTGTTTTCAAAATATATTAAAAGAGCCCTATCAAAGCTGCTGTCTTGGATATAAAGTTAGTGCAAAATTTCAGCGTCAGGGATATGCCAAGGAAAGCATCCAAAAGGCTATCCAGATCATGTTTGAAGAATATCATCTTCACCGAATAGAAGCATATATTATGCCAAGCAATGAAGCCTCCCTGCATCTGATTGATAAGTTAGGGTTTACTTACGAGGGAACTTCCTATTCCTATGCCAGAATTAATGGTACATGGGCTGATCATCAACAATACTCCCTAATAAACCGGATGAGTTGATCCTCTAGAAATTGATTGGAAGATACCAGTATCCAAAATCACCCTGCCTTAATTCTCTTCTTCGTATGGACTTGAAATTCTCAAAGCCAAACATTTTAGCCATAAAACGTTCGCGATTATGATAGATACCAGGTATTCCAAGAATATAACGGCAACCATTGCGGTCTTTCATTTTAGCAAATATCAAATGATGATAGCAGTAAAAACCATGCATCAAAAAACTGTTATTACTATAAGGCCAGATCTCCTTTGGTAACATTCCGATATCTTTTGGTTCTATCTTTACACATAATATAATTTCATTGTCTTCAAAGGGATAAATCCGTGGATAGTTGTCAAAGAATGGTTTGGCGGTTGCGTTCTCCTCTTCCTCTGTATATTCCTGTGAGTTCACGGTATGGTCTCCCTCTTCCTCCTCTAAATCTTGTTGCACACCGCTTTCCTCCATGGAAGCTTCTTTCTGTTCAAATTCAAGTGACTCACTTTCCAGGTGCATACGCTCCTCATTTAGTAACTCCTCTTGAATCTCTTTCAATTCCTGCTGCAGATAAGAAATCTCCTGCAAATGATCCGACATCGATGACAAATATTCCAAATGTTTTTCTACCGTATTTTGCTGATCTTCTATTATGTCTATGTGCTGCTCTTCCATCGCCTCTGTTTGTTTCTCTTCCATTACCTCTGTTTGCTGCTCATAGGTGCTCGGTTGCTCCTTTTCATAATTTGGATCTACACCCATATGCAGATTGGCTGCTTCCAAACTTATGCTTTCCGGTTTGTCAATTGGGGTTACCGTAGGTTTTTGTAGACGCTCCAAAGTCTTCCATCCACGGGGTAATTTATACTTTGGTATTTGTAACTCTTCGCTTAGACTAAGTTGAACGGTCTCCGGTTGTGGAACTATGTATTGAGGCTCCGAAGATGCTTTGGTAGTTTCATATTTCGGTATGTTGTATTTGGGTTTCTCCTGTACACTTTGTAGGTCCACCGTGACAATACTTCCAACGTTCTGCTTCTCCTTATCCTGATTGTTCTTTTTCTTTGGCTTTAATGCTTCTAATACTTCTTTGGCAACGATTGGTTTATCATCCCATTCCGTTGCAAAAAAAACACTATCATTTAAGAATAAAAGAAGTCCACCCATTTGAGACAGACCATACCCAGAATCCATTATATTGGCTTCATTCGCTGTTAATTTACTATCCATCACCTGATTCTTTAAAACAGTATCCCCCAAATATACCAGTTCAAGACCTTTCTCATCCCTCTGGATTAAGTAGGTGGGGAAGATGCTGTCTAATTGTCCGAGCAATTGCATATGCAAGGTTATTTTACATTGTCCGTTCTTTGCTTCTATCCGAGCATATCCCACATTCTTTCTTTTTACACCATTCTCGTATTGATACATATACGAAATCATTCTTCTATAATCAGTCAAATATCACTCCCTCGCTTTCTTTTACCGTTTTGGATTTCTACATAGGTCTATTAAATATATTCAACCCCTATCCTCAATATGACTTGCCAAAAACTTTTTAGCCTGTTGCTTTTCCAAGCTAAAACCCAAAAAAATGCTCCGTCATAATAGGTTAATATCTATTAAGTCGGAGCATAACTTTATTTAGTCAACTAAGATAATAATTAAATAATTTCTTTATCTTCTATAGTTCTTCTACAATTTATTCTATTCTTATTTAATTCCCTTATGGAAATCTTGAAGCGCTTTTACACTAATGGTTGTTTCTTTCGCTGCTTTGATACCCTCGATGGTTGCTTTTGCAGCTGCCATGGTTGTTACATAGCTAATTTTTGCTTTAATGGCTGCCTTTCTGATATAGCTGTCATCGTTTGCTCCTTTTTTATCATTCGGAGTATTAACGATTATATTAATCTTACCATTTGCTATGGCATCTAATATATTAGGTCTTCCTTGTTGCAATTTATTAATCCGATTTGCAGGGATATGGTTCATTTTAATCATATCATAAGTTCCCGGCGTAGCAAGTATCTCAAAACCACAATCAGCAAAACCCTTTGCTACTTCAATAAGCTCTGCTTTATCTCTGTCATTTACACTAATTAACACGCAACCCTCTTTAGGAAGTGAAGCCTTTGTTGCTTCCTGCGCTTTATAAAACGCCTCTCCAAAGCTTTCTGCAAGACCTAGAACCTCTCCCGTAGAACGCATTTCCGGTCCAAGTACCGGATCAACCTCTGGGAACATATTAAACGGAAATACAGCTTCCTTTACACCATAATGGGTGAATTTATGCTCCGTAAGACCGGGTACCGGTGATTCTTTTCCGGTAATTTGACTGGTAATGATTTGTGTTGCCAATTTTACCATCTGAATATTACATACTTTGGATACCAACGGTACGGTTCTTGAGGCTCTCGGGTTAGCTTCCAGAACATATACACGGCCATTCTCAATGGCATACTGCATATTCATCAAACCGCATACTTTCATCTCTTTCGCTATTTTAATCGTATATTCTTTAATTGTCTCTAGGTTCTGTGGTGTAATATTTAGGGCAGGGATTACACAAGCCGAGTCACCGGAATGAATTCCGGCAAGCTCTATATGTTCCATTACCGCAGGAACAAATGCATTGGTACCATCACTAACGGCATCAGCCTCACATTCAAGAGCATGGTTTAGGAAACGATCTATTAAAATAGGTCTGTCAGGAGTCACACCTACGGCTGCCTCCATATAAATCTTCAGACTTTCATCATCATGTACAATTTCCATTCCGCGTCCACCAAGTACATAAGAGGGACGTACCATAACGGGATAACCGATCTCATTTGCAATGGAAAGTGCTTCTTTCACATTAACTGCCATACCGGCTTCCGGCATAGGGATCTCTAACTTCTCCATCATCTTGCGGAATAGATCTCTATCCTCTGCAAGATCAATGGTCTCTGGTGATGTACCAAGAATATTAACTCCGTAATCCTTTAACTGAGCTGCCAGATTTAGTGGCGTCTGTCCACCAAACTGTGCTATCACACCAAGAGGTTTTTCCTTCTCATAGATGCTAAGAACATCTTCTAAGGTTAGGGGTTCAAAATACAATTTATCAGAGGTGTCATAATCTGTAGATACTGTTTCCGGATTACAGTTAACAATAATGGTATCAAAGCCCTGCTCATTCAGTGAAAATGCTGCATGAACGCAACAATAATCAAATTCAATACCCTGACCAATGCGGTTAGGACCTCCGCCAAGGATCATAATCTTTGGTCGATCAGAGACAGGTACTTTATCCTCCTTCAAATGATAGGAAGAATAGTAATACTTAGCATCCTCGGTTCCGCTAACATGAATTCCTTCCCATGCAGCCTTAATGCCCTCCTCATAACGAGCCTTGCGAATTTTTTCCTCCGGAAGCTTCAATAAATAACTTAAGTATTTATCTGAGAATCCGTTTAGCTTCGCATTTTTAAGTATCTCTCCAGGCGGAATACTTCCCTCATATGCTAGAAGAAGTTCCTCTTCTGACACCAATTCCTTCATTTGCTCTATAAAATAATGTTTTATTTTAGTTAGTTCAAATAATTCCTCAACCGTCGCTCCCTTACGTAGTGCTTCATACATAATGAATTGGCGTTCGCTGCTAGGCGTGTGGAGCATAGCAAGGAGTTCTTCCTTTGATTTAGTATGGAAATCCTTTGCATAACCAAGTCCATAGCGGCCAGTCTCTAAACTGCGGATTGCTTTTTGGAATGCTTCCTTATAGGTTTTGCCGATACTCATTACTTCCCCAACGGCTTTCATCTGAGTACCTAGCTTATCTTCAGATCCTTTAAACTTCTCAAAGGCCCAACGAGCAAATTTGATTACAACATAATCTCCGCTAGGAACATACTGATCAAGTGTACCATACTTACCACATGGGATATCCTTTAGATCAAGTCCGGCTGCTAACATTGCAGATACAAGTGCGATGGGAAAGCCCGTAGCTTTGGAAGCTAACGCAGAGGATCTGGAGGTTCTTGGATTTATTTCTATAACAACAATTCTATCAGAAACAGGATCATGTGCAAATTGTACGTTCGTACCACCAATAACCTCAATGGCATTAACAATTTTATAAGCTTGTTCTTGTAACCTTTCTTGAACTTCTTTTGATATGGTTAACATAGGAGCTGCACAAAAGGAATCACCTGTATGCACTCCAAGTGGATCAATATTTTCTATAAAACAAACGGTAATCATTTTGCCTGTAGCGTCACGTACTACTTCCAGCTCCAGTTCTTCCCAGCCAAGAATCGATTCCTCAACCAGTACCTGACCAACCATACTTGCTTGTAGACCTCTTGCAACAACTGTCTTTAATTCCTCTACATTGTATACAAGTCCACCGCCGGCTCCACCCATGGTATAGGCAGGACGAATCACTACGGGATATCCAAGGTCATCTGCTATAGCTAATGCCTCTTCAACGGTATAGGCCACTTCACTCTTAGCCATTTCAATACCAAGGGAGTTCATTGCCTTCTTAAATTCAATTCGGTCTTCTCCACGCTCAATTGCATCCACTTGAACGCCAATTACCTTAACATTATATTTTTTTAATACTCCTGCTTTTTCTAACTCAGAACAAAGGTTTAAACCGGATTGTCCACCTAGGTTTGGAAGAACAGCATCGGGTCTTTCTTTCTCAATGATTTGAGTAAGTCGTTCTACATTCAATGGTTCAATATAAGTTACATCTGCAGTCTCCGGATCCGTCATGATGGTTGCCGGATTGGAATTAACCAAAACAATTTCATAACCTAATTGTTTAAGCGCCTTACATGCCTGTGTACCGGAATAATCAAATTCGCAGGCCTGCCCGATAATAATAGGTCCTGAGCCAATAATCAATACCTTGTGAATATCTTCTCTTTTCTTCATTTTTTATCCTACCTTTCAGGAGTATGATCCTCCTATTTTGTGAAAGGAGCTTCACCTTATCAATTAGATACAACCTATGGCAGTTTGTAATACCATGTAGGTAATAAACATTGCCCCTGCGAATAAGTTGCTATAAAAAAAGTGAAATCTCCTCTAAATTACTTCTGCTGCAAACAATGGAGGAATTCCACCTGAATAAAAACACCTATAAAATTATGGTAGATTTTAAACACCATTGTTTAAATCATATGATTATTACAATTACCTGCTCTTTTGTAATTTAGATAAAAAAGCGCAAAAAAAAATCTGGGTTTTTTTCTTTTCTTCATCGGTATTTAAAAAGCTATGAAAAAGTTATACCTATCATAATTCATAATTCATAAATATGCAATGTCGAATTTTATTAAAATTTTATAACCTATTAATAAGCTGAACTTATACCACTTTTTGTAATATTAGAATATCATACAATTTATATTTATTCAATAACTATTTTTAAATATTAATATTCAAATATTCCCTAATTACTCTATCTGCTTATTTCTTTAGAAAAATGCTGTGAGAAAGCTCCTCACAGCATTTTGAGTTTTTATTCATTTGACAATGCATTTGCTAGTGCAGCAAACTGTTCTAAGGTTAATGCCTCCCCACGAATGTTTTCTGAAATTCCAATAATTTCAAGAGCTTTTTGTATCTCCTCTTTTGAAAATGGCAATTCCGGAGAATTATTGAGACCATTTACCAAAGTTTTGCGTCGTTGATTAAAGGAGGCACGTATCATTCGAAATAATAGCTTCTCATCCTTTACTTCAATGGGTGCTTTTTCATGCAATTTAAGATTAATAACTGCAGACCCAACATTCGGACGTGGCATAAAACAGTTTGGTGGAACATTTGCTGCTATATATGGTTTTGCATAATATTGAACCGCAAGGGATAGTGCACCATAATCCTTGCTTCCGGGCCCTGATTGCATTCGGTCTGCAACTTCCTTTTGAACCATGACGGTTATATTAATTAGAGGCAGATGACGTTCGAATAAGTCCATAATAATCGGAGTCGTTATATAATATGGCAGATTTGCTACTACCTTAATGGGCCTTCCCCCGTTTCGTTCCTTGACTAGTGTGTTTAAATCAAGCTTTAAGATATCCTGATTAATCACCGTAACATTATCATATTCCGAAAGGGTATCCTCTAAAATCGGAATTAACATCCGATCAATTTCAACCGCAACAACTTCTCTGGCATTCTCACAAAGGTACTGTGTTAACGTTCCGATACCGGGACCGATTTCAAGGACAAAGTCATCCTTGCTGATATCTGCTGCCTGAATAATTTTATCCAACACATGAGTATCAATTAAAAAGTTCTGACCGAACTTCTTTTGGAAAACAAACTTATATTTATTTAATATTTCAATTGTATTTTTGGGATTACCCAGCTGCGCCATACTTTTCCTCACATTATTCATTTTCTATACTTCAATTTTACGAACTTCATTTATATACTTACATTTCAAGTAATATGCTTCTATTTCATACTCTTCTATTTTTACTAGATGCGATAAAATCTCTTGGCATTCTCCTCTGTCACCTTAAGAACTGTATCATAGCTAACATTTTTAATTGTTGCGATTTCTTTGGCAACATAGTGAAGATACTTAGAATTGTTACGTTTTCCACGATAAGGAACCGGTGCAAGATAAGGGCTGTCCGTCTCTAATACCAGCTGTTCCAGGGGAGCATAGGCAACTACCTCTTTTAATTTTTTTCCATTGGTAAAGGTTAATACACCACCAATTCCTAAGTAAAATCCCATATCCAGATATAGTTTTGCCTGCTCTACTCCATATCCAAAGCAATGAATAATTGCTCCTATGGTTTCGGCCTTTGCTTCTTTCATCATCTGATAAGTATCATTTGCAGCATCCCTGCTGTGTATCACCATAGGTAGATTTAATTCCCTCGCAAGATCCATCTGTCTTTCAAACCATTCTTTTTGAATGGATCTGTCGGGGGTATCCCAGTAATAATCAAGTCCTATTTCTCCAATAGCAACGCTCTTTGGATGCTTGGCTTTTTCTTTTAGCCAGGCAAAGCTTTCCTCGTTTAACTCGGCCGTACTACTTGGATGTATACCAACAGCTGCATAAATGTAGGGATAGGCTTCTGCTAGAGAAAGAACCTTATCCACCGTACTTAATTCGGAGCATACATCAACTACATAATCAATACCTTCCTTGGGGAAGCTCTTAAGGAGCTCCTCCCTGTCTATATCAAATGCATCATCTTCATAATGCGCGTGTGTCTCAAATATCATAACATAACCTCTATTTCTTTCGTCCTTTGATATGGTAATTATTATACACCAGCTTTTCCATGCTGACAACCTTCGAAACTTTTCCTCGAACTATGGCTTTTTATATTTTTTTATCAATATAATGAACAAGGCTTTGCAGTTAATCTGCAAAGCCGCTTCTGTCTTTCACTAATTCTAAAACTTATTGTTCTGTTTTCCTATGCCTTCTTTTTTCACATTGTGATTCTGGTTTTGATTCTCCGGTTTTACGGAATTTGTTACGCTATTAAACTTTTCCTGCGCTTTTTTCTGATGTACTTTTTCCTTCTTTTCCTGATTCATTCTTATCACCTCATGGATAGTATCTGACGATGTGATAAAATTATGTGAAAAAGAAGCACATTTCATTTTTTAGATAATCCTAGCTTTGCAGGCCGTATTTCTGAATTATTTATTCAAGATAATGTAGTAACCATTCATTCTTCAGTACCAAATCTAGAATCTGTATTTATGACTTTGACAGGAAGGGAGTTAAATATCTAATTTAATAAAAGTATTGAACGCAAAACAAATATAGAAGACCATTAGATTTTAGCTTTGGTCTTTGTCCTGACAGCACTTTTTCCTTTCTTTTCAATATATTGATAATAGGCTTTTATTATCCGGAAAGGAAGGTTTTAGAATGAAGATAAACCACAAGCTAACCCGATATCTTCTAGCTCGTTATGCAGAGCGACTTAGAAAGAAAAAACAGAAGAGGCAAAAGGACCTTTTACTTTTAACAAACCTAATACAAAAGTTTACTAAAAAACAGTTTGGTTCGGCTGTTTTTCATGCCGCCAAAGAACTGATTGCTGACGAGAACGGCAAATGGATGAATTTCGTTGATCAACTTTTTAAAGAGTTACACCCGAACGTAATAAAAATGCATACCTTAAACCTTGGTTATGAGGCACTTCTACTTGGCACAAAAAAGATCCGTTATCATAGTAAAAAATATAATTGTAATGTCCCCTGGTTAATATTAATGGACCCGACCAGTACATGTAATCTCAAATGCTACGGCTGCTGGGCAGCACAATATGGAAATAAATTAAACCTTAGTTATGAGGATTTAGATAAAATCATACTTCAAGGAAAGGCCTTGGGAATCCATTTTTATATGTATACCGGAGGAGAACCTTTAGTACGAAAGGCTGATATCATAAAACTATGTGACAAACATAAAGATTGTGCATTTCACGCTTTTACAAACGGTACATTAATTGATGATGCCTTTTGTAGGGAAATGAAACGGGTCGGCAATTTATCCCTATCTTTAAGTGTAGAGGGGTTTGAAGCAGAAAACGATAATCGGCGGGGAATAGGTACCTACGAACGGGTCATGAATGCTATGGACACCTTAAAAAAGCACCGCCAGTTATATGGGGTATCTGTCTGTTATACCAGTAAGAATATCGAAGCAGTTACCTCCGATGATTTTCTTGATCTGATGATTGAAAAAGGTTGTCGTTTTGCCTGGTATTTTCATTATATGCCTGTTGGCAAGGACGCCGATATTGAATTACTGCCTAACAAAGAACAGCGAGAATATATGTATCATCGAATTCGTGAAATTCGCGCTTTTGAAGGTGGGAAACCAATTTTTGCAATGGACTTCCAAAATGATGGTGAATTTGTAGGAGGATGTATTGCAGCCGGACGTAGCTATTTGCATATCAATGCAAATGGTGATGTGGAGCCCTGTGTTTTCATCCATTATTCTCAGGCTAATATCAAAGAGGTCACCTTACTGGAGGCGTTGCAACAGCCATTATTTAAAATTTACCATGAGAATAGGCCCTTTAATAAAAATCATCTTAGACCCTGCCCCATGTTAGAAAATCCAGAAATATTACAGAAAATTGTTGCTGCCTCCGGTGCCAAATCAACCGATCTCCAATCACCGGAACCGGTAGAGGTTTTATGTGGCAAATGTAGTGCCTATGCCGAGGCCTGGAAGGATAAAGCAGAGGAATTATGGAATAAATAATAAGCGCTTTCGCTAATTAAAGCTATCGCTCACCTTTAAAATACCAAATTCGTAACTATCGTACTGGCAATGACAGAGGTCAGCATAGCCAGTAAGCATCCGACTAAAGTATATCTGGTCTTCTTTACTCCTGCTGCCATAAAATAGACTGCCAAGGTATAGAATATGGTTTCTGTACTGCTCATGATAATGCTACTTAACCTACCAAGATAGGAATCCGGTCCATATTCCTTGTATATATCTAACAGTAAACTGGTTGCTGCAGAGGAGGAAAACATTTTAATGATGACAAGCGGAACAACCTCGGAAGGGAAGTGCAACATATCGGTCAGGGGTTTTAATAAATTTGCCAGAATCATCAGTACGCCAGAGGCTCTAAGAATTCCTATCGCAACCATCAAACCGATTAAGGTGGGAAGGATATCTAATACGACTTTAAACCCGTCCTTCGCTCCGGTAATAAAATCATCAAATACATTTTGCTTTGACAGTAGTCCCATCCCGACAATATAAAAGAATATAAAAGGTATGATATAATCGGACACATAGATTAGAAAACGCATAAGATATTCATCCTTTTTTAGGTTTATTTTATTCTATGAGTTCAATAAAATGTATATGTCTGTTACCTAGTAAGATTGTATCAAATACTCTTTATCATAAGAGTTCAGCTGCTTCAAAAATAAAAAAGGAAGGTAATTCAATGGTCTTAGTGAAATGACCCTGAAGGCTACCTTCCTTTTTACATTATCACGAATCGGTTTCCCATTTATCTTGAACTTAATAAGTCTAGATATTATACCTACTAAACTAGGTGTAATATGGTATTTCTTGCTTCTTCTAGAGATGCAAATTCATGGTTATGAAGCATCTGGCAAACCAAATTGCCGATAGCAGTTGCTTCTCCTGGTCCGGCAATGACTTCTCTACCGGTATATTTAGCCGTAAGTTCATTTAAATACGTTGCATTAGAGCCTCCACCGATTATATGAATGCAACTGTAATGTTTGCCAGTAAGCTCTTCTAGCTCCGTTAAAGCCTCCAAATAGCATTTTGCTAAGCTGTTATAGATAACTGCAGCAAATTGTGCCAAAGTATCCGGTATCTGCTGCCCTGTCTTTTTACAATAATCCTTGATTGCTTCTACCATACTATCCGGAGCCAAAAAGCTGGCATCATTGCAGTCCACAATAGAAGATATGTCCTCCTTAGCAGCCATATCGCAAATTGTTGCATAGCTTAACCCGGCTCCAATCTCTTTTCTTACGGACTGGATCATCCATAGACCCATGATATTCTTTAAGATACGATACTTATGATTGTATCCTCCTTCATTGGTAAATCCGGCTTGTCTGCACGTTTCAGTGCATAAAGGCTCTTCAGATTCTATTCCCATAAGCGACCAGGTACCTGAACTAATATATAATAGATCCTTCTTGGTACTAGGAATTGCTGCCACCGCGGAGGCAGTATCATGGGAAGCTGGAGAAACCACCTGGCAGTCAAAGCCCAGTTCTTCTATAAGTTCAGGTCTTAGGCTCCCAATCAGGGTTCCCGGAGTATGTAAGCTTTTAAAGAGCCTCTTTGGAAATCCAAGCTTCTCTATTAATTCATAATCCCAGGTTTTCTCCTTCGCATTCACTAATTGGCTAGTGGTAGCAATGGTATATTCC
>JAEWEO010000316.1 GCA_023389295.1 Bacillota bacterium | reverse complement strand
GGTGGCCCTACCGTATTAGGTAGTAATCCTGTGGAAGTTCGCAGTAAGGTAATCGAATTGTTAAATGATTGTGGGCCAAGCACAGGACTTTTCCATGAATATGAATATAAAATTGCAAAGAAAATCTCAGAAAGCATAAAAACAGTCGAGATGTTTCGAATGCTAGGTTCAGGTACTGAGGCGTGTATGGCAGCGATCAGAGTAGCACGTCTTGCAACGAAAAAGAAAAACATTCTTAAAATGGGCGGAGCTTATCATGGATGGAGTGATCAGCTAGCATATGGTATACGAATTCCGGGCTCAAGATGGACACAGGCACACGGAGTACCGCGCTATATTTTTAAACATACACAGGAATTTTTCCCGAATGATTTAAAGGACCTTGAAAGAAAACTTAGACGAAATACCTTGCATGGCGGTACTGCTGCAGTAATGATTGAGCCTGTAGGACCTGAAAGTGGTACAACACCCGTTGATAAGGATTTTAATAAAGGAGTAGAAGCTCTTTGCCGCAAATACGGAGCGCTTTTTATATTTGATGAGGTTGTAACAGGTTTTAGAATTGGAATGGCGGGTGCTCAAGGTTATTTTGGAGTAAGCCCTGATTTAACGATATTTGGTAAAGTAGTTGCCGGAGGATATCCAGGTGCCGGTGGTCTTGGTGGCAAAAAGGAATATATGAAATATCTTTCCGCGGGTATTGCAGCCGGTCCCAAGATAAAAAAGGCTCTTATTGGTGGTACTATGGCAGCTAATCCACTTAGCTGTGTAGCTGGCTATCATACGCTTTGTGAAATAGAAAGGACAAATGCAACACAGGTAGCGGGACTGATGGGTGACAGACTTACCGAGGGTCTTCAGAAGCTTATCCAAAAATACAACCTACCATTTGTGGCATTTAACCAAGGATCCATCTGTCATCTGGAAACGGTTGGAACCATGCATTTTTCGATTAACTGGTCGAAGCCATGGACAATTCCGAAGGTACTTAAGGCAACCTCCGAGCGAAAGAAGGAAATGGAACATGTAGGCGCGGCATATATGGCAGAGGGTATTGTAACACTTGCCGGTAGCAGACTCTATACTAGTGCTGCATATACGCAGGAAATGATAGATGACGTGCTTAACAGGTTCGAAAAAGTGTTTAAGAACATGGCAGAAAAAGAATAAGTCAGATGATATGGAATTTCTATTATGTCTGCAGATATGAAAGTGTTTACTTATTCGGTTAAGGATACTAGTGCCCTTTTATTCTGCATAGTTAAGGGGGATGTCATGACAGAAAGAGAAGCGAAGGAAAGTGTTGTAAAAGCAGGGATAAGGCTTGTTGAATCGGGTCTCATCGCACGCACTTGGGGCAATGTGAGTTGCAGATTAGATAAAGAACATTTTGCAATAACTCCAAGTGGCAGAGATTATTTATCACTCAGACCGGATGATATTGTTACTGTTGCAATCTCAGATTGCAGTTATACTGGTAATGTAAAGCCATCGGGTGAAAAGGGAGTTCATGCTGAAGTTTATAGTCAATTTCCTGATGTGAACTTTGTGATACATACCCATCAGGAATATGCATCTGTGGTAAGTACATTAGGATTAGACTCAATAAAGTCTGATCTAGAATTGCCGCTTCTTGGAGATGAGATAATATGTGCGTCCTATGGCCTTCCCGGTACCAAGAAGCTGCGAAAAGGTGTGTCGGAAGCATTGAAGCGTTCAAAAGGCAATGCAATTATCATGAAATATCATGGTGCAATTTGTTTTGGAAAGGATGCTAATGAAGCATTTATAGTGGCTTTGGATCTTGAGAAAGTATGTGATAGATTTATTGCAAGCCAATATCAAAAAATCGTACAAACAGATAAATTTGATCCTGATCAAATGAGACAGTTTGCGCTTACCCGGATTGCACAAACGAATAAAATCATGAAAACTGAAACATCACCTCTTTATTGTAATAGTGAGAGGACTCTTCAGGGATTTAAAATGTTCACAGAAGACGGCAATACAATCAATGTAAGTCACGTAGGAGTGGATGGTCCATATGCTAAGGAAGCCGAATTTCATAATGAGATATACCGAAATAACAATCATATTAATTATATCATTCATAAAGATACTCCTGATATCATAACTGTTTCACGTGCCAATATCACTCTTTATCCTTTGGTTGATGACTTTGCACAAATTGTTGGGACAAAAGTGAAGACAGTTTCAGATATCTCATCCAGAACAGTCACCGCATTAAAAAAAGCTTCGGCAGTTTTAGTCGGTAACCATGGTGCATACTGCTGTGGTGCCTCCGAGGGGGATGCAGGTGCTGTTCAAATGATTATGGAGAAGAACTGCAAAGCTCTCCTGGGAGGAACACTATTTGGAATAACTGAGCCAATCAGTTGGCTTGACAGTAATCTAATGCGTTTCGTTTACCTAAAAAAATATTCCAAGCAGATTGGAGATAAAAAAGAAGCAATAGGTAAGAGGTAAACTTAGTGATTGTGAGGTAAGTATTTGTGAGCGTATATGTCATAACCTATGATGTAGGTACTACAGGAATAAAAACCTGCATCTTTGAGATTGCTGAAACAATTAGGCTGATTGCATCAGGCGTAGAAGGCTATAAGCTTTTCATAGAAGAGAATGGTGCCGCAGAACAGGATCTGAATGATTTTTGGAATGCTATGTGCAGTACAACAAGAAAAGTGATGGAAGAGAGTGGAATATCCGGTGAAAATATCAAAGGGATTTCATTTTGCTCACAAATGCAGGGACTTGTACTTGTTGACCGAAATGGTGAACTTATCCGTCGTTCCATGAGCTACATGGATCAAAGAGCCAGTCGCGAATTGAAAGAGGGTATAGCGAACGGGTTAAAAATATCAGGTGTGAATATTTTTAAACTTCTTAAGTCCATTATAATCTCCGGTGCAGTTGCAGCAAGCGTGAAAGATCCTGTATGGAAATATAACTGGGTAAAGCGAAACGAACCGGAAAACTTTAAGAGGGTACATAAATGGCTTGATGTAAAAGAATTTCTAATTCTCAAATGTACGGACAATTTTGTTATGACGAAAGATAGTGCCTTTGCAACAATGCTTTATGATATTAGAAAAGGAAAGGAATGTTTCAGTCAGAAACTATGTAAGATGTTTGGAATTAACATGGATCACCTACCACAGATTGTAGACAGCTGCGAAATGGTTGGAGGGTTAACAAAGAAGGCAGCAGAACAACTTCATCTAGCGGAAGGAACACCCGTGTTTGGAGGAGGAGGCGATGCCTCTTTGATTGGAGTTGGAGCGGGGGCAGTTGAGGAAGGGAGCACCCATATTTACTCCGGTACATCCGGCTGGGTTTCAACGGTCACGAAAAAGCGAGTGCTGGATATTTCATCAATGATAGCTTCTATTGTTGGGGCTAATGATAAGTCATTCAATTATTTTGCGGAACTGGAAACTGCAGGTAAATGTCTTGAATGGGTAAAGGATCATCTGGCGCTAGATGAAATAAATATTTATCTGCAAAAGGTGTGTGTCTCTGACTCTTTCGAGTCCTTATATGTTAATTTATATGATTTTATGATGGATGAAATTAAGAATGTACCTGCTGGAAGTCATGGAGTTATTTTTACTCCTTGGCTTCATGGAAATCGCTGTCCCTTTGAAGATCCAAATGCTCATGGCATGTTCTTTAATTTACATCTGGATACTGGAAAAAGGGACTTAATTCATGCAGTAATGGAAGGTGTTTACTACCATTTGAGATGGCAGCTGGAAGCACAACAGAAAAAAGTTAAGACCTCAAAGACGATTCGCTTTGTCGGAGGCGGTGCTTTGGCTCCTCTTACCTGTCAAACGCTTTCAGATATACTCGGGTGTAATGTTGAGACGGTTGACAGTCCTCAAAACGTTGGAGCTTTTGGAGCTGCAGTAGTAGTCGCTGTAGGACTGGGGATTTTGGATAGAATTGAGGATGCCGGTAAGCTTATTAAGGTGAAAGAAGTATATTATCCAAATCCGGCAAACAAAGCTTTGCATGACAGAAATTTCAGAGTTTTCAAAACTCTGTATAAGAACAATAAGAAAGCTTTCAGGATGATGAATGAGATTCAATCATAGTGATAGAAATCAAAACAGATCACGACAAATAGAAAGAAGTAAAAATATTGATACGTTTATAATCTTTACTAAGTTTAAATTGAAATAGGGGGTTAGGTTGAAAAGAAAATCATGATTCAACCTAATATGGGGGTTACTATGGGTAAAAAAAATAATGTATCAGGTTACAGATGGGTTATTCTACTAGCAATTGTACCGATCATTGTATCAACTGAGATGATGTGGCTTTCTCTTGCACCAATATCCAGCATGTCGGCTGATTTTTATGGAGTAAGAACTTTTGGTATTGATATGCTGTCAGTTAGCTATATGTTTATGTTCATAGTGTTTTCCATACCTGCTTCGTGGATTGTGGACAAATTTGGCTATCGTTATTCACTTATCATAGGTGCACTTCTTACTGCGGTTTTTGGAGTAGTTAGGGCGATTTATGCGGATAATTTTACTATTGTACTGATAGCGCAATTCATGATTGCGATAGGACAGCCATTTTTGCTCAATATTTCAACAAAGGTACCAGCGAATTGGTTTCCTTTAAATGAAAGATCCATTGCAGCAGGTATATTAACAATGGCACAATATGTGGGTTTTATGGTTCCGATGCTTCTTTCACCTGTTCTTGCCAGGAATCATGGAGTAACAGGTGTACTTAAGATATATGCGATCATTGCTGTAATATCAGCATTTGCCAGTATTGTATTTACCAGGGAAAAACCTAGGATAGCACCCCCTGGCCCTACTGCACAAAGAGAAGATCTAAGTAAGGAAGCCTTTGCGAAGCTAATCAAAAACAGATCATATATGGCGGTATTGG
Organism: Bacillota bacterium; assembly: GCA_023389295.1. Lineage (GTDB taxonomy): Bacteria > Bacillota > Clostridia > Lachnospirales > Lachnospiraceae > Mobilitalea. The sequence continues at coordinate 20,291 of JAEWEO010000316.1, read as the reverse complement.
TTATATGCTTTATATCCATAGGAATATTTAATTCTGTATTAACCTTGCTTGAAACAATTCTTTTACCTCTGGGCTTAACATCCGCACAAGCAGGCATCATTGGTGCTGTTTTTGTAATGTCAGGAGTAATAGGTGCAATTATCCTACCAGTAATTTCTGATAAGATTGGCTCACGAATCCCCTTCTTTACAGCCTCAATTATCATTTTGATTCCGGCTTATATCGGATTTACCTTTTTACATAACTATCTTTTGATTGCAATTATTGCTGCCATAGCAGGTTTTAGCATTATGGGTGTAGCACCTATTCTTTTTCAGCACGGATCAGAAGTGGCTTATCCCATACAAGAGGGAACTTCTCTTGGTATGATTCTTCTAATGGGACAGATATCAGGAGCATTAATCATTTATATTTTTGATATATTAAAGAATATTTCAGGCTCAGTAGTATTACCTATGCTTCTCATAGTCGTTGCAACGGCTTTCGAATTACCAATTGTTTTAAAGATAAAGGAATCAGATTTTATCCGTTAAAAACCAAAGCTACAGCAACCGAATATTATTCCATTCTACACATTCATGGGAAGGCAAGTTGGTTAGCTTTCGGGAAATCATCTCAGCAAGTACAATATGGATAATGATAAGTTGACAATTTGTATTTGAGATTATATTATTAAACAGTATTTGGAATTATACATAGAGGTGCGATTGAAAAATCCTTGATTTTTCAATCGCAATTTTGTACCTGCGGCCTAAAGTTTGCAGTTTTGAAGAAAGGCAAGGTTATTAATTGAAAGAACATAGTAATAAAAAGGAACTAAATAAATTTCACAAAGACACATTTGATAAAACTACAGAAGATCGAAGACAAAAAGTAATAGAAGTTGCAATTGATGAATTCTCTTCGAATGGCTATAGCGCAACCAGTATCAATCATATTTCGAGAAAATCAAATATTAGTATTGGAGCACTATACAGCTATTTTGCATCAAAAGAAGATTTATTTCTTAGCATTGTAAATACTGCTTATGATATGATGGAAACGATACTTAAGGATGTTGCAGCAAATAGTATAGATATATTTGACTGTATCGAACGCATGCTTATTGCCTCCAGAGAATTTGCGACAAAAAATCCAAAGTTAAACCAGATATACCTCGGGATCACAACCCAGGCACAATCGCATCTGTCTATAAGATTGTCAAATAAGCTTGAGATAATTACCCCTCAGCTTCTCAGTAATATGATCATTTTAGCGAAAAATGAGGGTAAAATCAGGAATGATATTGATGAAAGAGTAGCTGCATATTGCATTGACAATATTTATACTATGTATCAATTTTCTTTTTCTTCGGACTATTATATGGAAAGATTAAAAATATACATTGGAGAAGATAAACTTACTGATATTGAAAGTGTTGAGAAGAGCATAATAAAGTTTATCAGGTCTGCTATAGGATAGAGGTGGGATCTCAGAGCGTCGACATTACACAATGGCGACGCTTGTCTTTAAACTTTTATTAGTTAGATGCTGCCATTTGGGGTGCAGAATTGGCATCAGGAGACGGAAAACAAAGGATTTATGTTGTTGAACCAATGGGGGAATTTGAAGATGATCCGAACGTGACGGATAAAAAATTCCCCGGAAATCCAACAAAGTCTTATCGAACACAGCAACCATTAAAAATAGTTGGTGAAGTGGTTGGCTGGTGTGGACATTCTCCAGAAGTGCTTCAGAATATGCTGGATAATTTGAAAAAACTGGATAGAATGGGAATTAGAGCAATAGAATAGTGGAAGGGCCTGATAAATTTTCAGTTTGCAATAATATTAACTAAATAAATAAAACTAGTCTAAGAAGAAGGTACTATCATTTATGAAGATATAAGTGATAGTGCTTTTTCTACTTTCAAATGGTAATGAGTGGAGCATTATGCTAAAATATGATAAAAGCAGATTGGGAATTGGATTTATGTCAGATCTTAGGGTTACCGTCCTTTGAAGGGATTGATAGCCTATTGGAATTGGTTGGACTTTCAGGTACGGGAAAAAAGAGAGCTCCAGTCGAGATTTTTATATGAGACCTTTGGCAGATGAATTAAATAAACAGCTTCGAGTATATCGTAAGGAGCGGCATAGGTTTTACCAGGGCGATTTGGAGTATAAAGAAGCTATCACTAATATTTCTCATGACCTACGAACACCGCTTACTGCCATCTTTGGTTATCTTGAATTACTAAAAAAAGAAGTAAGTGACGAAGATACAGCCAGATATCTTTCTATGATTGAAAACCGTGCAGATGTATTGAAGCAATTGACGGAAGAACTATTTCATTATTTTGTTATCGTCTCGGTAGATGATGACAAGGTAGAGAACTTATAAGGTAACTATTTTGCCTCTTATTTTCATTTATTGATTCGTTTTCATACGCCTTAAAAATAGACATGTTTTATTAACATCGATATGACGAAATTAATGTACTTTTAACGTAACTCTCATTCAATGATAGTTGATTTCGAAAATAAGATATGATATGATTTACCAAATGATAAATAATGGAATTAGTATGAAAATGATACTAATTCCATCGATTAAAATAGTGAAATGAAGAAAGACATAATTATTGGTGTTGTGTGGAGGCGTATATGGATAATCGGGGGAATTTTAACTTAGGCGATGAAATCAGAAATATTGTTCAAGATGCAGTGAGCAATAGGGATTTTAATAGATTAAACCGCGATATTGGAAATATAGTTAATGGTGCACTCGATGAGGTCAGAAGGTCTCTGGATCACAATCGTGATAAACACCAAAACTGGAACAATAATAACTGGAACAATAATAGCTGGAACAGTAGTAGCAGGAATAATAACGGGAATAACACTTGGAATAATACAAGAAATAATAATACAGGCAATAATACAGGTACTAATAGTGGTAACACTAATACAGGTGATTATACAAATAATAATACTTGGAATAACCAGTCCTGGAAGGCAAAGAATGATCAGAATAATAATGCCTGGAGAACTTCACAGACCTGGAAGGCTCAGGATGCAAGGCAAAAATATACCTATAATAATCCTAACAATTATTCTAATGTTAATCGGCATGGATATGCACAGAATAAACCGGTTCCAAGGACGGCGAAATTTGCTGTTCCGGTTGGACAGGTATCAGGGGTCTTATTTACTGTATTTGGTGCAATTGGAAGTACTTTATTTGGAGTAGCAATCATAGTGTTAGGGATCTTAGGAAATCTGTTGGGAAGTAGTGGGGTGTTTCATACAATTGCATTAGGACTCATACCTTGTTTTATAGCGAGTTTTATTTTATCCTTGAATGGTAGAAGAATTCGTAAAAGATTAAAGAGATTCCAAAGATATATATCGAAGATGAATGGACGCAATTACTCCTTGATTAAGGATTTATCCTATGCTTCTGGATTAAGTAATAAGTCTACGGTGAAAGATTTACAGAAAATGATTGCTATTGGAATGTTCCCGGAAGGACATATTGATGACAAAAAGACTTGCTTTATGTTAAATAGTGAAAGCTACGAACAATATCTCAAATTACAGGAAAACATGAGAATGAAGGAGATGGAGTTAAAGGCGAAAGATACTGAAAAGTCTATGAGTCAAGATACCACGCAGGAAGATAATAATAGTAAAACAGATACTTTAGATCCTAAAGTTAGGAAAGCGGTTGAGGAAGGACGCCAATATGTTCAAAAAATCAAAAATGCTAATATTGAAATTCCTGGAGAAGAAATCTCACGTAAATTAGATAGGCTGGAAGAAGTAACCGGAAAAATCTATGATTATGTAGAACTTCATCCAGAAAAACTTCCTGAAATTAAAAAATTTACAGAATACTTTCTGCCAACAACTTTAAAGTTATTGGATGCTTACAGGGAATTCGAATACCAGCCTGTGGAAGGAGAAAATATATCCTCGGCTAAGAAAGAGATAGAAAAAACAATGGATACCATTAATCTTGCATTTGAGAATATGCTGGATGGCTTATTTGAAGAGGCCGCAATGGATATATCAACGGATATATCCGTCCTGGAGACGATGTTCGCGCAGGAGGGACTAACGGAAAAAAATATTAGAAGTACAAATAAAATGATGGGGGAAGTAAACCATGAATAATGAAGTACCTACATTAACCTTTGAACCTTTTAGCGAAGGAACATCTGCTGAGGGAAAACTAGAAAGTGGTATAACAATTAAGGATAAGGCTCAGGTGGAGAAGGCAGTATATGATGAAAGTACTCTAACGCCCGAAGAGAAAAAAATGGTCGAGAGCTTTGCTAGTCAGATTGACTTAAATAAATCCAATCAGATTCTTCAGTATGGTGTGGGAGCTCAAAAGAAAATAGCCGACTTTTCAGAAACAGCGCTAAATAATGTGAAAACCAAAGATTTGGGCGAAATTGGTGAAATGCTTACAGGTGTAGTAACAGAATTAAAAAGTTTTGACGTTGAGGAAGAAGAAAAAGGATTTCTTGGATTCTTTAAAAAATCTTCCAATAAACTTACTGCAATGAAGGCTAAATACGATAAGGCAGAAGTAAATATAAATAAAATTTGTGAGGCTTTGGAAACAAATCAGCTACAGCTGTTAAAAGATATTGCGATGCTTGATAAAATGTATGATCTCAATAAAACATACTTTAAAGAGCTCTCTATGTATATATTGGCCGGTAAAAAGAAGCTTGCTAAAGTTAGGGAAGAAGAATTACCGGCATTAATGGAAAAATCGGAAGCAAGTGGTCTGCCGGAGGATGCACAGGCTGTTAATGATTTGATTGCAGTATGCAACCGCTTTGAGAAGAAAATTCATGATTTGGAATTAACCAGAATGATCTCGATACAGATGGCACCACAAATTCGTTTAGTTCAAGGAAATGATACAATGATGGCTGAGAAAATTCAGTCCACGATTGTAAATACCATCCCTCTTTGGAAAAGTCAGATGGTCTTAGCCCTTGGAGTTACACATTCAGGACAAGCTGCAAAAGCCCAGAGAGAAGTAACGGATATGACCAATGAGTTACTAAGAAAGAATGTAGAAACACTTAAATTAGCAACCATAGATACGGCTAAGGAATCAGAACGCGGAATTGTAGATATTGAGACGCTTCGTATTACAAATGAATCGTTAATTACAACCTTAGATGAAGTGATGCGTATTCAAGCAGAAGGTCGCCAAAAGAGGAAAGAGGCGGAGCTAGAATTGAATCGAATCGAAGGAGAGTTAAAGAATAAACTTTTGGAAATGAGAGGTTAGAGCTCTTTATTATCAAGGGGCTATCGCTCTAACGATTGAAAATCGTGAGGCGATAGCCCCTTTTGTAGCATCATTTAGATAGGATAATAAAGTTCTAGATCAAGTGTTTATTTGTTTTAGGCGTTTCATACATTTCATTAAGCAGATATTCCAGAGTAAAGCATATAAAAATGAAAAAATAAAATATATTAATAAAATAATAGGGGTTGAAAGCAACCTTGCAAAATCTACGAATGAAGAGAAGTTTATGAAATAAGTTAAAACAATAAGTCCGATGGTTAACGCTAGGCTAGAAAATGATATTGATAATAGGATTCCTTTTCTAGACAGGAGTATTCCAATGATCAATCCTAATAGCCCTGTGGTGAAAAGAAGAATGATAGCCTCCTCAACACTAACAAAGATAAGTATTAATGTCGAAGAGATTAGTACAGCAAAACCAAGAGATATATGAGAGGTAGCAGCAATTGCAATAGGTAGAGTGCTGAAGGGGCTTAAAGCTAATCCGATTGTCGGTAAAAATACTGGTGCAGATTGAAATAGTACAGTTATTGCTGACAATATACCTCCAAAACAAATAAACGTTCCTATATTCGTTTTCTTCAAACAGATCCTCCCACCAGGTATGATGATAAGTATTAGGGAATTACTTCAAATACAGTACCTTGGTAATAATCAGTAACATTTCTTGACCCGTAAGTTCCTAAATAAAGCTTTGTTTGATTTAGATTGGTTCCTAAACTTACATAATATGCAGATTGAGAGCCAAAGTCATAATTCGTTTCAATGATATTATAGTCGCTCAATTTGCAGGTCTCACTAATCCTGCTATAAGCCAAAGCTCCTCGAACAGGAGGAGGGGAATCTTCATTTCTTTCAAAATCAGTAAATACTACACTTTGTGCCAATTCAGGAATTTGATTACCCATATAGACCTGAACTCCGGTTAACGCTGTTCCACCAAACTTATCCGTACGGGGTTCTTTATGATAGTAGCAAGTAAAAGGTAAGAGACGAATGGCTGAAGTTTTTATGGCTTCATCATAATAGGCTATCGTTAACTCATCCAATGTCTGATCAGAAGTACAGTCTCTAATAATCGAAGTGGGGAGATTACCTTCCCAGCCACGCCATCCAAAGTTAATAAAGCCCTCTTTATCAGGTTCAGCTTCTTTGAAGGAAGCCTGCACAAGCTGAGTAACTGGTATCGGCATATAATGAAGAAAGGAATAAATCGATTCTACCAAGTCTTGACCGACATTTCCTACATACTTGATATAGTCGTCATAATACCGTTGAAATGAAATACCAGGAATATTGCGTACGCCCTTGGCTATTAACGTAAGAATCTCTTGAATTTCAAGGGGAAGTTCATCAAAACGTGTGACGACGGGTGGATTAATTTCTAATGTATCTCTTGATATATCAATCTCAATGATCTTCCCTGCAATTTCCATATTATCCTGGCTTAGATTGAAGGGATCATAGCCTGAACCACCATCGCCGGTTGTTAAAATGAGTTTACCGGTTTCAGGTGAAAAGTTTAAACTATTGACACCATTATGATTTAGGAAGGGCCTTCTTATATTTAATAGGGTACGTTGTTTTTGTGATTGTCCATTGGATAGTAAAGTCCATTCTTCTACGGTATCTATATGATCATACTGTGTTTCTCTATTGTTCCATTTGAGGTTTAAGGTCCCCTGGTCGCAAGGATTGGGGTGATAGGGTTGTGATAGGGCACCGGGGCCTTGGGTCCCAGCTACGGAGTAATGAAGATAAAATAAGCCATTGTTCGAAAATTCAGGATGAAATGCAAGTCCAAGTAATCCCCGTTCATCATATCCTCCGCTAGAAGCTCCTAATGTTAAGACTTGAGAGCGAATATCCAACAATGTCCCAATAAATCCATCTCCAAGAAAAAAGATTTCTCCTACCTGGGTAGCTATAAATAATCGTTCTACCATATCCCAAGGAGAAATGGCTGTTTTTAAAACCGTAGGTAAGTTGATGTTATTAACAATTGGCTGAAGGTTAACCTTAAAGTTGATCAAATGAATTACCTTCCTATTACTATATTCTTTTATATGAATATGAAGAATGCAATTCTTTTAGTCCAAAAACTACCGGAAGAAACACGCTACGCAAGTTTCTCCGGTTCGCGTGCGCGTTCGCATTTTAATAAGGCAAGCTTATAAAAGGCTCACTTTGCTTACGAGCAAATAAAAAGAGCTTATATTCAAGCAATTTGCTATGAATATAAGCTCAGTAGGATCTATTTGGTGTAATTGTCAAAGTAGCCCTGTACTAATACGATAGGGGTTCCTTTGTCTCCACTACCGGAGGTAAGGTCACAGAGAGAACCGATTAGGTCAGTTAATCTTCTAGGGGTAGTACCCTGAGATACCATGCTTCCAACAAGATCATTATCTTTGTGACGAATGTAATTTGAAATAGCCTCTTTTAATTCTGCTCCGCTTAGATTAGCAAAATCATTATCTGCAAGATATTTTAGTTTTACTTCGTTTGGTTGACCTTCTAGGCCTGAGGTATAAGCAGGAGAAACTACCGGATCAGCTAGCTCCCATATTTTACCTACCGGGTCTTTGAAAGCACCATCACCATAAATCATAACTTCTACATGCTTTCCGGTTTTCTCAAGAATACTCTGCTGAACTTTCTCAACAACAGGCATACAATTACGAGGAAATAATTTAACAGTTTCCTCTGTTGCTTTGTTACTACCAAGTAAGCCATAATTTTCATTATATCCACTTCCGTTCACAGGAGCGGTTAAGAGATCATCTAAACCAAATACCAGCTTGGCTCCTGCAGCAGTTAATAAACGTTTAGATCTAGCGCGGCTATGAATGTCACAGGTTAAAACGCATTTGGTATAATTTAAGATTGCACGGCAATCATTTGCAAGAATAACTTCAACTTCACAACCTTCATTTTGAATCAGCTCTTTGTAGTATTCGATGTAATCTACACCGGTGAATGTGTGCTTACGATAGCCGAATAGCTCACGATACTGTGCTTCTGTTAGAACATCGGTCCAAGGGTTAATTCCCTTTTCATCAAGTGTATCAAGATCAACTAAATGATTTCCTACTTCGTCAGAAGGATAGCTTAGCATAAGGACTATTTTTTTAGCACCTTTTGCTATGCCCTTAAGACAGATGGAAAAACGATTACGGCTTAAAATGGGGAAAATAACACCGATGGTTTCCTCTTCAAATTTATTTTTAATATCAGTAGCTATCTGATCAACAGTTGCATAATTTCCTTGTGCACGTGCAATGACTGCTTCTGTAGCTGCGATAACATCCTGATCATGTAGTTCGAAATTCTCACTTTTTGCCGCGTCAAGAACACTATTTACAATGATTTCAGCTATATCATCTCCTTGACGGATAATTGGAGCACGAACGCCTCTTGAAACTGTACCGATTAATCTTTCCATATGTATTTCTCCTTCTATCTTTACATCATATATTTGATGGCTTTTGAATTCTATTATAACACGATGTAGGATAATAGTAAAACTGATACTTTTTATATCAGCCATAAGTACAAATTATAGCAGAGGTGTTTTTTTATAGAAAGCAAAGGTGTTTTATTATATAATGCTTTGAAATAATTGGAACACCTGCTATAATTTGTATAAGTCTACATATTCTCTTTGTGGAAGGATTTATTGAAGTAAGTAACTAAGGAATCTATATAAAAGGAGCCCATATGAAAAGGATCACAAAAACGATATTTTTTTTATGTATTGCCGTCTGTTTATCAGGATGTAGTAAAAGTGCAAAAAATGAAGAAGAGATGTTACAAATCATAACGAAGGAAAATAACATTTCAAAAGAGTCATCGATTCAGGTCATAGGAACAATTGAATTAGAGAATGCATCTCTAATATGTACTATGACAGGAGATAGTAACCAAGGTCATAGTTATTACGCAACTGAATTTGAAAAGAATGGGAAGAAATACGAATATATTCACGATTATAAATTGTATGATCGAGGCATGGATATGTATAGCCTTCCGTGGTCTAGTGGTTACGTATTCCTAAGTAATAATGAAAAGAGTAATAGTCTAAGGATAATAAAAGATGGGAAAGAGGAGATAATAACCATCGATAAAATTCCCTTTGTCTATTACTATGATACTTCAGGGATATCTAATTTTGAGTACTTTTTCTTAGATGAAGATGAGGAAGCTATTTCACTATGAGCTTTTATACCTTAAAAGTTTGATTTAAAAAATTAAACCTAAAAAGTAAATAAACAATAAACCAAAAACCAAACCAAAAACCAAACCAAAAACCAAACCTAAAACTGAACCTAAAACACTAAACCTCTATTTTTTACCTATGGATGCTACAAATTATATAATCACAGTCTTGAAAAGTATATTGTAAATAATATTTCCCTTATCTTAATTAAATAGATAAGGGATTTTTAAATACATGATTCATAAAATGTCTGCTATTCTTTCATTCGTTTGTTTGACTAACACTTCTTCATATTATATACTTACATAGAAAATCTTAGTAAGCTCAAAAATTAGTAAAACAATAACTTTTCTTAATATATTCTAGAAGGTTTCGTAATTATTTGAGTTCTCCTTCATCCCATATAATTATTAATGATGTGCGACAATAAGGAATAAATAAAAGATCAATATAAAAAGATCAATAAACAGGTACATAGAAAAATAAAAAGATAGATAAAACAAAAGTTAAGCAATAAGGTTAAAAATTTCATAAGATGAATTGGTAAGTCAAGTCACTTGTTATGAATTAATAAAGTAAAATAAATTCAATTATGAAATTAAATTAAAAACAGAATGTGACTGTTTGCCTTTTTGAAACGTGTTTTATATAAGGGGGGTAAGACAATTGAATGCTGATGCTTATGAAAATCCAAGCCTTCAGACAGCCTATGACAGATATGCTGATATGTTATTCCGACTTTCCTACTCCATCTTGTATTCACGAGAGGATGCGGAGGATGTTGTACATGACGTTTTTATAAAATATGTAAGTAAGCCTCCTGTTTTACGTGAGCACGAGCATGAAAAGGCATGGTTTGTCAGAGTAACTATCAATCAATGTCATGATCAGCAGCGGCGTAAAAAAATACGAAGGTATATCCCGCTCGAGGAAATAGCAGAAATACCTGTGGAGCAATTCAAGTCAAATGAGGTTTTGAAAAGCATATTGGCCCTTCCGGAAAAATATAAGCTATCCTTATTAATTCATTATTTTGAAGGGTATTCCGTTGAACAGACTTCAAAAATGCTTGGAATAAGCAAATCTGCGGTGAAAATGCGACTTTTACGTGGACGGGAGATGCTCAAAATGGAGTTGGAAGGAGGGAAAAACCATGTTTGATAAAAATGCAATAGATACATATAAAAGCATCAATGCATCCGAGGATCTTAGGGAACGTGTCTTATCTATGGAGCCTCAAGTTACCACACAGATTTCTAAATCCTTTTATTTTAGATATCGGAAAGTACTGGCTTATACTGCTTGTCTAGTCTTGTTAGTTTCAGCTGCATTTTTTCTTACACGTAGTGCAGGAGACATAACAATCTCGTTAAACGGAGGAATAGTAGGATATGAGCCAATGCAGGTGGTACAAGAAGATCAAATGCCGTCAATGGCAAGGACTATGTCTGCTGGTGTTCCCCCTACTACGGTAATACTGGAGATTGAAGTAGATAGCAATACGGAAGTAACAGTTTCAAATGGAACATTATTAAATAATGATGACGAGCTTCTTTTTGATGCTTCTGTTTCTGATTCCTTAGAATTATCTGCTGATGCAAAAATCATTTGGAAGGTTAATGATCCAACGATGGAAGACTCCCCTCGAATGACAATTAAGACAAATGGTAAAGTTACAAACTTCTTGTTGGAATATAATTTGAGTAGCAATAGCTGGTCCATCAGACAAGAAAATGAGTCCAATTAGCCGTAGGACACATTACTCCCAACTTATTTACAAAGGAAAACCTAATGAATGAAGGAGAATAAAAATGAAGAAGAATATTGCAATCTTACTTATAGTTACAATGCTTGTAAGTGTTTTATCCGCATGCCAGAAATCAAATCAGGTGGATAAGGAAGAGGGTACTTCAGATATCATAACTGAGGCACCTATGGATGAGAATGAGGATACAAAGACGGAGGATACTAATCTGTCGGAAAATGAGACTAGCGATGCAGAGGATGTTACCTCGGATGATCAGAAGCCAGAGGAAGAGGATACAAGTTCTTCGGATGATAGTGAAACCGGTAAACATGAAAATGAGACTGCTACCGATGGTAAAGATTCAACTAATGGGAATGATATAACCCCTGCGGCAGGAAATAATACCGATAAGCAGGAGAGTACAACCACTACCACAGGAAAAGATACTGGTAAGAAAGAGAATACCTCTACCACAGGAAAAGACACCGGTAAGAAAGATAATACAACAACATCCGGAAAAGACACAAGTAAGAAAGATAATACAACCACAACCGGAGGAAAAGACTCAAATAAGCAGGATAATTCAACTTCAACCGGAGGGAAAGATACCGGTAAGCAAGACGATAAGAAACCCTCAGGAGATAAAGATAGCAATAGTGAAGCCTCAAAAGAGGAAGATAAGGCACCAAGTGGTCTTAGCGATGATCTTACCACGATTATTGATAAGATCTATGGAATTAAGGATCCAGGCATACGATTACTTAGTAATTCACTAGATTTAAGTAATATGGATATGGTAAGCTATAACACCGGATTAAAGGATGTTTCAAAGGTCAAGGAAATTGTAGTTTCCGAAGCTATGATTATTTCACAGGCATATTCACTTGTACTTGTTCGTACCAAGGATGCTGCAGATGCAAAATCGGTAGCTGAAGAAATGCTCGAGGGAATCAATCCCAATAAATGGATTTGTGTTGGTGCAGATAAAGTTGAGATAGCAACTTACCAGGATGTAGTAATGCTTATCATGGCGGACTCACAGCTTTCTGATCTAGTAACTTCAGATGAGATTGTAGATGCATTCAAAGAAATCTGCGGTGGAAAACTTGACTTGGAGTTAGAGAAGTAAATTATGATATTTTCTAGTATAACTTTTTTGTTTTATTTTTTACCTATCGTTATTCTTTGTTATACGATAGCACCAAAAAAACTTAAGAACTATATACTGCTGCTTGCTTCCCTGATTTTTTACGGATGGGGAGAACCAAAATACATATTGCTTATCTTTATATCCATAGCAGTAAACTATATTCTCGGTTTACTGATAGAACGAGATGCTAAATCCATAAGAGCAAAACTCTGGCTTTGGTTCTCCGTCATATTCTCTTTGGGAATGATTGGATACTTTAAATATGCTGACTTCTTTCTAGAGAATTTTAGCAAGATTACCGGACTGTCCTTACCGGTGCTTAAGATAGCACTACCGATTGGTATTAGTTTTTATACCTTTCAAATACTCAGCTATACAATTGATGTTTATTATAAGAGAGTAAAGGCACAGAAAAATATATTTTATTTTGCTACCTATGTAGTTTTATTTCCCCAGTTAATTGCAGGACCAATTGTAAGGTATATCGATATCGCTACTGCACTAGAGCATCGAGAGCATTCACTTGAAAAATGTCGTTATGGTATACGCCGTTTTCTATTTGGACTAACGAAGAAAGTGATAATTGCGAACTTGTTGGGAGAGCTTTGCAGCATATTTTTGAAAATGGATGAGAAAACGGTCTTACTTTATTGGATCTATGCGATAGCATTTTCGCTGCAAATTTATTTTGACTTTTCCGGGTACAGCGATATGGCGATCGGATTAGGAAAAATATTTGCTTTTGATTTTCTTGAGAACTTTAATTATCCTTATATTTCAAAAAGTATTACGGAGTTCTGGAGGAGATGGCATATATCACTAAGTACTTGGTTTCGGGATTACCTCTATATTCCCTTGGGCGGCAACCGTGTGGGTAAGCTTCGATGGATTATGAATTTATTGATAGTATGGATGCTGACCGGTTTCTGGCACGGAGCAGCCTGGAATTTTATACTATGGGGACTTCTGTTTGCGTTACTTTTAGTCAACGAAAAGCTGTGGTTTGGTAAAATTGTTGCAAAAATGCCAAGCATCATTTCTCGCGGTTATGTACTATTTTTTGTAGTAATTAGTTTTGTTCTATTTGATGCTCCGAGCCTACAAGAAGCAATCGGACGTATTAGTTCCATGTTTGGTATGGAAGGGCTTCCGGTAGTTGGAAAGGAAACGCTATATTATCTTCGTAGCTATGCCGGGGTGTTATTACTGGCCCTATTTGCCAGTACTCCTCTAGCAAAGATATGTATTATGCGCATCCAGAAAACCCGAATTGGAAATGTTATAATAAGTATTGCTGAGCCAATTGTGTGTATTGTGCTGTTACTTGTTATTTCCGCTTATCTGGTTGATGGATCATACAATCCATTCTTGTATTTCAGGTTCTAAGGAGGTTTCAGATGCGAAAAGAAAATTTAAAAAATGTAATTTCTGTCGGTGCTGTCACAGCAGTCTGGTTATTTTTTGTACTGTATTGTTGGTTAAAGCCAACTGAGGATATTTCCTCTAGTGAGCGAAGAAAGCTTGCACAACCTCCTACACTAAATCATCAAACAGTATTCTCGGGAGAGTTCATGAATAATTTTGAAACATTTACGCAAGACCAGTTCCCGATGAGAGAATCCTTTCGACAGTTAAAGGCTGCGACTGGCTTCTATGTTTTACAGCAAAAGGATAATAACGGTATCTTCTTAGAAGATGGATATGCAGCAAAACTAGAATATCCCCTAAGTGAGAGTTCAATTCTCTATGCCGCCGAAAAGTTCCAATCCCTCTATGATAAATATATGAAGGATAAGGGGTTGAACGCATATCTTAGTGTTATTCCGGACAAAGGATATTTTTTGGCAAAAGAGAATGGATATCCTTCCATGGATTATGAACGCTTGTTTGAGTTAATGAAAGAGAATACGGAGTTTGCAAAGTATATCGATATTACTGATACTCTTGAAATTACAGATTATTATAAAACTGACATCCATTGGAGGCAGGAGAAAATCCTAGATGTTGCAGACAAAATTGGTTCTGCTCTTGGTATTTCACAGAAGTTTTCCGGTGATTACAAAAAGGTAGATTCCGGCGTTTCTTTTTACGGAGTGTACTACGGCCAGTCTGATTTACCACTACCTAGTGAGAAGATATATTATTTAGTAAATGATACGATTGAAGAGTGTACGGTATATAATTTTGAAACTGACAGTACAACTTCAGTCTATGATATGGATAAGCTGCAGGGTAGAGATGCATATGATGTATTCTTATCGGGAGCTGCAGCTCTACTAGTTGTAGAGAATCCCAATACGGATACAGAAAAGGAACTCATTGTATTCCGTGATTCCTTTGGAAGCAGCTTGGTACCGCTTTTGCTGGAGGGGTATAGTAAAATAACACTTGTTGACATACGGTATATTGTAAGCGACCTGTTGGAGAACTTTATCACCTTTGATCAGCAGGATGTACTATTCTTATACAGTACGCCTATTCTTAATTCAAGCTCTATGTTAAAATAAATCATTTGAAATAGTTAGAGATTGTCGCACTAATCATTTGAAATAGTTAGAGACGGTCGCTCTAAATGTGTGGCGCCTATTTCACGTTAATGATGTTTAGCACCATTTATAATAATAGCGTGTAATTATGATCTAACAGAGACGTGTTCTCTTTATGGATTAATAGTCACACGCTATTCTTTTCGTAATCTATGTGATGAACATTCGAGTATTCTGAGCCGCCTTCCTACTTTTTACACCAAAGCAAATCCCAAACTTCGAAAAAAGGGATTTATGGTTAAATATTGAGGGTTTAATCTTGGAAGATATCAATTGTTATTAATAGAATTATAGCAGTTTCTATGCGATACTCTAAAGAACACCCTTGCGTTATTGAATTATATATTTTATGATAAAACATGGAGATTCGACAAGAGGATACGGATGAATTCATGAGAGATACAACGAATCAGATAGATACAGGAGACGTATAATGAAGCGATTGGTAATTGGTATATTAGCCCATGTGGATGCTGGAAAAACGACTCTAGCGGAAAGTATGTTATATTTAACGGGTAAAATCAGAAAGTTGGGCAGAGTCGATCATAAAGATGCGTTCCTTGATACCTATGAGCTGGAGCGTGCCAGGGGGATTACCATATTTTCAAAGCAAGCAGTATTAGCATGGAAGGATATGGAGGTCACACTTTTAGATACGCCGGGACATGTGGATTTTTCAGCTGAAATGGAACGTACGCTGCAGGTCTTAGATTATGCAATACTGGTGATAAGTGGTAGTGATGGGGTGCAGGGTCATACGGAAACCTTATGGAGATTACTGAAACTGTATAAAATACCGACCTATTTATTTGTAAATAAAATGGACTTAGATGGAACTGACCGTAAATGGCTGATGACTGAGCTTAAAAAACGGTTGGATGATGGTTGCATAGACTTTAGTGCGAAACAAGACAAAAATGAATGGATGGAAAATCTGGCAATCTGTGAGGAAAGATTGTTGGAAAAATACATGGATACAGGAGTAGTGGAAAACCATGATATAGCTGCATTAATAGCTAAGAGAAAGGTATTCCCCTGCTATTTTGGTTCTGCTCTAAAATTGGAGGGCGTGGAGGAACTTTTAGAAGGATTAGAAGAGTTTACAAAGTGCTCGTCTTATCCTGATCAGTTTGGTGCTAAGATTTATAAAATCGCTCGTGATGATCAGGGCAATCGATTAACCTATATGAAGATTACCGGTGGTAGTCTAAAGGTTAAAATGCTACTAACAAATCGTAAAGACAGAGAAAATTTAGAGGATCAGCAACAAAACAAAAACAGAAATTTCATTGTGAATCAGCAAAAAAATAACAATAAAAATTATAAGGATTCTCAGGAACTGGTGGTTGGTAACAGGCTAGCTGATGAGAAAGCTATTTGGGAGGAAAAAGTTGATCAGATACGTATTTATTCTGGAACAAAGTATGAAACTGTAGATGAAGTAGGAGCCGGAAGGGTATGTGCTGTTACAGGTTTAAGCCAAACTCACCCGGGAGAAGGTCTCGGTTATGAGGTGGTCTCTGGTCTGCCCTTGCTAGAGCCTGTACTTAACTATCAAATAATTTTACCACCTGGTTGTGATGCCCATGTGATGCTTTCAAAACTTCGCCAATTAGAAGAAGAAGACCCAAAGCTTCATATTGTATGGTCGGAGCGATTAAAGGAAATTCATGTACAGCTTATGGGAGAGGTTCAAGTTGAGATCCTAAAGAGTATCATACTGGAACGTTTCGAAACTGAGGTGGAATTTGGTTCGGGAAATATAGTATATAAGGAAACAATTATGGAGCCTGTTGAGGGCGTAGGACACTTTGAGCCTTTACGACATTATGCGGAGGTTCACCTTCTACTTGAACCCGGTGAAAGAGGAAGCGGTCTTATCTTTGATACCAACTGCAGCGAAGATGACCTAGATCGTAATTGGCAGAGATTAATTTTATCTCATTTAGAAGAAAAAGAACACGTGGGCGTACTTACAGGTTCTCCCATAACGGACATGAAGATTACACTAATAGCAGGACGTGCACATCTAAAACACACAGAAGGTGGAGATTTTAGACAGGCAACTTATAGAGCCCTTAGGCAAGGGCTTAAGAAGGCAAAAAGTATACTTTTAGAGCCCTATTATAATTTTAGGTTGGAAGTTCCGTCAGAAGTGGTAGGAAGAGCTATGTCTGATATCGGAAGAATGTACGGTAACTTTAGTTCACCGGAAATTGATAAAGATATGTCCATACTCACGGGTAGTGCACCCGTTGCAACCATGAGAGGTTATCTGACAGAAGTAATCTCCTATACCAAAGGTAGAGGAAGATTATTCTGTTCCTTAAAAGGCTATGAACCCTGTCATAATTCTTTGGAGGTCATTGAGGCCTTTGGTTATGATAGTGAGAGAGATTTGGAAAATCCGACAAGTTCTGTCTTTTGTGCACATGGAGCAGGCTTTGTGGTTGCATGGGATAAGGTTGGGGATTACATGCATATTGAGAGTGGATGGCAACCAAAAAAGTTAGAGATTACAAAGAACGAGTCCATCCCAAGTAATTCGAGAAAATCCCATACTGGTTCCTGGCAAGAGGATAAAGAACTGGAGGATATCTTTGTGCGGACCTTCGGACCAATAAAGCAAAAAGTAAATCCTTCCTATAGTAGCTTAGGATATGAAAAAAAGTCCCAACAAACAGAAAAAGTTCAGATAAGACAGCGCGTGGAAAAAGAGAGAGAGCCGGTTAAGGAGTATTTGTTGGTAGATGGATATAATATCATATTTTCTTGGGATGAGCTTAATGAACTGGCTGATAAAAACATGGATGCTGCAAGATATAAATTAATGGATATTCTATGTAATTATCAGGGTTACAAAAAGTGTATCTTGATCCTTGTGTTTGATGCTTATAAGGTAAAGGGCGGCCAAGGTGAGATAGGGGATTATCACAATATTCATGTTGTTTATACAAAGGAAGCAGAAACGGCAGATGAGTATATTGAGAAAGTGACTCATGAAATAGCGAGAAAACATCGTGTTATAGTAGCAACCTCGGACCGGTTGGAGCAGATGATCATCCTAGGTCAAGGTGCAACAAGATTATCAGCAAATGAACTAAAAGAAGAAATTGAACGTATGAAGGTGGAGATGAGCGGTTATTATGAAGATCGACAATCAAAGGGGCGTAGCTATCTTGGCGAAAGAATGAATGATGATATGCTAAGGATTTTAAAAGAAAAAAATAACGGTAATTTGTGAAAGCTCTAGTCATAAGTTTATATCACATAAATTAGAACTCCTTATTCTACGGATGCGTAGGATGGGGAGTTTTTTACTAGCATTGCTTTTAGTAAAGGAATTCTCTAAATACGACAGATTTAGACACATTGTGATAATTATTACATAAGATATTAGGAAGACTTATAATCTTTATCATATTTAGGAGGAGTATAAATGAATCGAGATATAGAGTATCATCAGGAAGATTGCGTGGAGGAGGAAAAGAAAGTAGATCCATCGAAGCCCGAAACAATTCTCAAGTACGTGGATCCCTTGCCGATACCAGAACTGGCAACGCCGATGAATCGGCATTATTCCAACTATTCCACAAAAGAAGATGAATTATTTTTTCATATTACAATGGAACAAGCAAAGCATAGATTTCATAGAGATTTCCCTAAAACGACGGTTTGGGGCTATAATGGAACATATCCTGGCCCAACCATAGAAGTACCTAAAGATGTAAGAATTAAGGTAAAATGGGAAAACAGATTACCTAGGAAGCATCTTTTCCCGGTAGATCATACGCTACATGGAACAATGAATACACCGGATGTAAGAACAGTTGTCCATCTTCATGGTGCGAATGTTGCAGCAGATAGTGATGGACACCCGGAAGCATGGTTTACCAAAGATAATGAATTTGTTGGACATAAATATACTAGAGAAGTCTATGAATATACCAATCATCAGGCTGGTTGTACCTTATGGTATCATGATCATGCGATTGGTATTACTAGATTAAACGTATACTCAGGATTAGCAGGCTTTTATTTAATTCGTGATTTTATGGAAGAAAGACTGAATCTCCCGGAAGGGCCATACGAAATACCAATCATGATTCAGGATAAAACCTTCAATGCAGATGGATCCTTATTCTATCCTGATAATGCTACACCACCGGTTGAGAATCCTGTTCCCTCTACACCCTCATTTTTCTTTGGAAATACCATTGCAGTCAACGGTAAGCTCTGGCCTTACCTTAAAGTTGAACCGCGCAAATATAGATTCAGATTTTTGAACGCATCAAATCTACGTGCTTATGATCTTAGGTTCAGCAATGGGGCAATCTTTCACCAGATTGGCACAGATTTAGGATTCTTGCATCATCCGGTAGAGATTGATTCCTTTATTATGGAACCAGCAGAACGATTGGATTTAATAGTTGACTTTTCACAGTATAAAGGGCAGGAGATAATTTTGGAAAATACTGCTCCAGGTGTTCCAAGTCCAGGAACTGAGGTTATAATGAAATTTATCGTCGGGCAAGAACTATCGTCACCGGATACTAGTGTCATTCCGAAGGAACTTATGCCACCACATCATCTTAATCCGGAGCACGCGATAAAAGAAAGAACCATGCACCTTGATGAGACAACAGATCATTATGGTAGAGTGGTACATTTACTCAATGATAGAATGTGGGATGCACCTGCAACGGAGAAACCGAAGTTAGATACAATTGAAATATGGCATCTGGTAAATCATTTTAATTTCCCACATCCAATTCATGTACATCTGGTGCATTTTGAGATATTAGGAAGAAAAGAATTCACAGAAAAAGATTTTGATGACAAGGGTAATTACAAGTTTGATTTAGATGATTTAACTCCACCACTTAGGTATGAAACGGGACCAAAGGATGTGGTTCGAACAGAGCCGGGACAGGTAACATCAATCATTATGCACTTTAGGGAACATGAAGGAGATTATGTATGGCATTGCCATATCTTAGAGCACGAAGATTACGATATGATGAGACCACTTGTTGTTGAAAGGTAAGAAGAATCGTAAAGCTTAGTTAATCATTAGAAAATCTACTATACTTGACCTGTAAGTAGATCCTTACTCTACTATAAAAGGTAGAGTAAGGATTAGAAGAGCAATTTTGTAGTTTTTCATAATAACTATTCTAAACCGTAGAATTGGTAGGCTGGTTCTTTCGTCCTAAGTTTTGTACATATTCAATCAGTGATGAAGAAACAGTAACAGTCACCAGCGAAAAGAAGATGCGTCTAAGGGGGATATAGGAGAGGGAGAGCAGG
>JAEWEO010000228.1 GCA_023389295.1 Bacillota bacterium | reverse complement strand
ATCTGTAAATGTTATTTTGAAGAGCCGTGTGCGGGAAAGTCGCACGCACGGTTCTGAATAGGAGTTTACACCGTGAGGTGTGAATTTACTAAACATTGACAATATAAATTATGCAAACTAGATGTTAAGGAGAGAAAAGTATGAAACGAGAAGACGCGAGAAAGAGAGCAAAGGACTTAGTAGCGAAGATGACAATTGAGGAGAGGGCTTCTCAATTGCGATATAATTCACCGGCAATTAAAAGGCTTGGTATACCGGATTATAACTGGTGGAACGAGGCACTTCACGGTGTAGCAAGAGCCGGTGTTGCGACTAGCTTTCCACAGGCGATCGGTATGGCAGCGACTTTTGATACGGAGCTTCTTAAGAAGGCAGCAGATGCTATCGCTACAGAAGCCAGAGCAAAATACAATGAGTATAGCAGACATGGGGACCGTGATATTTATAAAGGATTAACTTTTTGGTCTCCTAACGTAAATATATTTCGAGATCCCAGATGGGGCAGAGGTCATGAAACCTATGGCGAAGATCCCTACTTAACCAGTCGCATGGGAGTTGCCTTTGTAGAAGGACTTCAAGGTGACAAAGATATACTTAAGACAGCAGCCTGTGCTAAACATTATGCAGTTCATTCGGGTCCCGAAGGAGAGAGGCATTCCTTTAATGCAGTAGTTTCAAAGAAGGATCTGTATGAAACATATCTTCCTGCTTTTAAGGCCTTGGTTACGGAAGCCAACGTGGAAGCAGTCATGGGGGCCTATAATCGCACAAATGGAGAGCCTTGCTGTGGGAGTAAGACCTTAATTAAAGAGATACTTCGTAAGGATTGGAGATTTGAGGGGCACTTTGTATCTGATTGCTGGGCTATCAAAGATTTCCATGAGCATCATAAGGTTACAAGTACGGCAGAGGAATCAGCAGCAATGGCGTTAAAAGCCGGATGTGATCTTAATTGTGGTAATATTTATCTCTACCTGTTGAAAGCATATCAGGATGGTATGGTTACAGAGGAGGAGATTACAACTGCAGCGGAACGATTATTTACCACCAGATTCTTATTAGGGCTCTTTGAAGAAACGGAATATGATAAGATACCCTATGAAGTGGTGGAATGTGAAGAACATCTTAAAATGGCAGATAAAATGACGGAGCAAAGCTTAGTTCTATTGAAAAATAACGGAATACTGCCCCTTCAAAAGGAAAAAATTAAAACTATTGGCGTCATTGGCCCCAACGCTAATAGCAGCGCAGCTCTGATTGGCAACTATCATGGAACCTCCTCAGAATACATAACCATATTGGAGGGAATACAAAGAGAAAGCTTCGGTCAGATAAGAGTCCTTTTCTCAGAAGGCTGTCATCTTGCTAAGGACAAGACAGAGTTTCTTGCATGGAATCATGATAGGATAAGTGAGGCTATAATTGTAGCAGAACATAGTGATGTGGTGGTGCTATGTCTGGGACTGGATGAGTCATTAGAAGGGGAAGAGGGAGATGCGGGGAACAACTACGCATCCGGTGATAAAATGGACCTACTTTTGCCTAAGCCGCAGCGAATCCTAATGGAGGCAATTGCAAAGGTTGGAAAACCCATAATACTCTGTCTAAGTGTAGGAAGTGCGATTGACTTATCTTACTGCGAGGAGCACTTTGATGGTATTTTACTAACTTGGTATCCGGGAGCAAGAGGTGGAAGTCGTATTGCAAAAACGATCTTTGGAGAAAACTCACCTTCCGGCAAATTACCGGTAACCTTCTATCGGAGTTTGGAGGAATTACGTCCCTTTGAGGACTATTCCATGGAGGGTAGAACCTACCGCTATATGAAGGGTGAGGCTCTTTATCCCTTTGGCTATGGCTTAACCTACGGTAAGTGTAGGGCTATAGAGGCTAAATATTATGATGGAATACTTGAGGTAGAGGTAGAAAATGAAGGTGAGTATGATACAGGGGAAGTACTGCAAGCATATATTAAGAATATAGATTCTATATATGCAGTACCCAATCACAGTCTTTGTGGATTTAAACGTATATTCCTTAAAAAAGGGGAGAAGTGTAAGGTGGTGTTGCCAATACGAGAAGAAGCTTTTCTCGTTGTTAATGAAGATGGAGAGTATATAAAGGATGGAACACATTATAAACTGTATGTAGGATTTGGCCAGCCGGATAATAGAACACGAAGGTTAACAAATCAAGCATGTATAGAAATAGAGGTAAATAAGTAAAACAAACAAGTAGGACTTAAGGGTGTGTAAGTTATTGATGCAAACTCTTAGGTCCTACCTTATTATCGGATGATTACTTATATCGGATGATATTTATATCAGATGCTTACTTTATATCGAAGATTGCTCATATTCCTACTCTATAACATTTTGATGGCTTTTATGAATTTTTCTGCAATAACGGGATCGAATTGGGTCCCCTTGCAACGTTCAATCTCCTCAAATGCCTCTTCGAAGGTTTTTACCTTCTGATAAGTACGCTGGTTGGTCATAGCATCAAAACTATCCACAACGGTTAAGATACGGGCAAGATAGCAGATTCCTTCACCTTTAAGACCTTGCGGGTATCCGGTTCCATCAAATTTTTCATGATGCTGTAAGACGATGGAAGCTACAATTTCAAAACCTTCCATCTGCTTAATAATATCTGCTCCATCCTGAGGATGCTTTTTCAGCTCAGCCCATTGTTCCTTGGTCAGCTTCTCACTGGAAACTAATATTTCTTTCGGGATATTAATTTTACCTAAATCATGGAGGTAGGCAGCATAGAGAAGTAGACTCTTATCCTCACAAGAAAGCTTCAAATAATCTGCAAAAATATTGCAATAATTAAATACTCGGTCGACATGCTTAAAAGTATAGGTATCTCTGGAGTTTATTACGGTAATAAGAGTCTTTAAGGGCTTTAAATTCTCAAATAAATTCTCATTACAAGGTCCAATTTCCTTTACCTGATCAAATACGGAGGAGTACACCTCTACTTTATTACGACGTAAAAATTTGGCACGATATAAAGCCATATCAGCATTTTCAATAAAATTATTACAACTTTCCGTCTCCTTGTTCAAAGTCGAAACTCCAATGGAGATGGTCATTTTGCCATTCTTTAAATAGGCCTGTCCAAAGCAATTAAAATTACAAATAGCTTCTCTTAAATTATTTGCTAGAGTAAAGGCCTGCTGCTTGTTCGTATGGGGAAGAACAACGCAGAATTCATCACCTCCGTACCGGCACAGGATGTCGGTACTTCGTAGATGCTTTTGAAGGATCGTACAAATCTCCTTCAGGAGTTCATCACCTCGGGCATGGCCATACATATCATTGTATTTTTTAAAATAATCAATATCAATCATGAGCAGAGAGAGAGGTGTATTACTTTTCATATTCTTTTCATATAGCGTTGTAAGAGTTTCGTGAAAATATCTATGATTATAGGCTCCTGTTAAGCCATCAATATTGGCGTAATCGGTCAGATCCTGAATATGAGATTTCTCCAACCGGACATAAAAACCAAGGGTCCAGGTTACAAGAAAGAACATAACTATGAGCGCTAGGTCATCTTCAAAGTATTGGTTCACACTCGACCAGTCACCGAAGGCTAGGTCCATGATAACGATGACAGCCGTAGATATGGTAGAGATTGCTAACCCCGCCTTCATACCATATTCAATAGTATAAGAAATAATTATGAACAAGAAAATGAATTTATTGTAGCTTTCATTGGCTCCACTAACATAGATTGCGATGATAAAGAAGATAATGAAGATGAAAATCTCTAAAATCTGGAGGGTTTTATTATTCTCATTTCGATTAAAGATAAACATGAAGAAGAACATGAGAAGACATATCACAATTAAAGTTATGCCAATTGCATAAACGCTATAATTGTTGTTAGTAAAATCTATATTAAGCTTTCGGGAAAAGTATTGAAATAAGGGGATGGCAGAGAAGAACAGAGCGAGAATCTTGAGTGTAAAGAACATGTTTCTGATCTGCCCTTTTTTGGTAATGTTCAAATTTGGAATACTTTTTGCCAAGGGTATTATCCTCCTCTTTGGTAGTTTCTTTGAAAGCTGTTGTTATGGTAAGGAAACTATTTTACAACTCATCTTACGGAAAGATATCCTATGTATGAATCATCCCAGCCTTATGGTAACTATTACCAAATAGAAGCTTGTCCATACGGGCAGATTTCCCTAAGCTCTCTATTCGGTAGAGAAGTAAGAAGCCATAAGGCGGGATAGCGTTTCATATGTCGGATAAAGTATACAACATCTTTTGATGTTCCTAATTACTTATCACTAAGGCATTTTGGCTCCTCAGGCTGATAGAAATACCAGAAACATGCGGAAGTAGCGATGGTAGTAGCAAATGCAGTTGCTAATACAGCTACAAAAGCAAATATATTTCTTTTTTTCATTGAAAGGACCTCCTTTCCATTTTGTTCTATAGTATGTAAAAATACTATACCGATGCTAAGATTTATTGCGTGATCATATATAGATCTAGTTATGTTCAAAGACAAGCAGAAAGCCTTGATCCACTTTTTCAAAAAAACATATCCCAAACTTTGTTAGTGTGAAAGCCTGCCATAGCATGGTCAAACGAAGGATGGAAGTTATACTATAAAAACGGTAAGAAAGTGTTGTTAATAAAATAGTTACGACGGATAAAAGGAAAAATATAGTCAAAATAATAAAGCTCTGTTTCCGTAGGCGCTTTATTTTTTTTGGCGTTTCAATTGGTTTCTTTGGATTATCAACGGGTACTCGTAGGTAAAATATAGAGCCGCAGGTGATATAGGTAATAAGGGATATGATAAAATTATGTAACATAAACCAAGGGAAGTTAACTATATATCTGGCAAGAGCGGATAGCAGGGATACGGAAAGGATACTAATTACAATACAACCATACATCGTCTGAGAGTGAGCTCCTCCGGTTGATTTTCTTATGAGTCCGACTCCTAAGAAAATTATGATGCTCTCAAACCAAAAATCAAAGACAATACCAATTATTGATATTATTATGAAGATAAAGATTATTTGTAAAATTGCAGTTAATCCGTAAGCAATGACAGCCTTTTTGTCCTCATCAAAGTCCATATGTGTAGCAATTTTTTGAGCAATACTATGCGCTAATGTTTCCAATGTCTTCACCCTTTTTTCTATGATTGTTTAATATAATGTAAGAAGTAATTACGATAATTACGAAAAATATTGTGCCTGGAAGTCCTGCAATCGCTTTTTGTAATGGATTAAGCATCATCTTCTCAAAGGTTATTCTACCAATGATTGAAATTATTATGGCTACATCAATCATTTCGCAGATCAATAATAATACCGTTACCAGTAATGCGGATTGAATGGTTTTGTAAGCGGGCATTTTTAGAACGATAATGCAGATTAAAAACATAATTAGCATATTAATTATTGTATGAACTCCAAAACTTATTGGTAATAATCGTACCAGGTAGGATACAACAATAACTAAGAGGCTGGCAAAAACATAACTTTTCACGATAATTCTTTGGCGATTAAAGGCGTATACGCCAAAAAGAATGGCGAAGCTTTGCAACCCATAGCCTAGTAAAAATTCAAAGAGGATAGATTTCATTAGTTCCATATAAGAGTTCCTTTTCTTGTTTCTTTTGGTATTTTGGATTTATATTAATTTCTTTGATTACGTAGTAGATAATAATAGTGATAAAACAGTGGATTAAGATATCACCGATACTTAATACACTAAAACCAACATCAATAAAATCGGTCAGGAATTTATATTTGGTATTCGCATCGCCAATGATGTGGATCCGGTCAGCAACTTGAATGGCAGAGGCATCATAATAACCGGTTATTTTTGTTAAGGTGGCATAAACGGGCATCTTACCACCGTTTTGGCTCATCACAAACTGATTCAAAGAGGTACCTATTACGATTAATACAGAGCCCATAATACCTGGCTTATATAAACGGTAAGCAAGCATGGGTAAAAGGAGCGTATATAGATAAATACTGTTAATGATTGCCGTATAAGGTATAAAAGTATAATTACGAAGTAATACATTTATTTGAAGGAATAGATAAAAAAGTTCGATTATTGCAAAGGGATATAAAGAATAGGCTTTCCTAAGAGAAATAATTCGATAACCTTTTACCTTTGCAAGAATAATTGCCAGTAGTAAATTTAATATCATATTTTATGTACCTCATAAAAAGTATTTGTATCAACTTGTATTGTAAAAATATACCATATATTAGAAATAATTACAAGAGATTTAGGAAAAAAATGATAGAAAATAAAGCTTTGACCATATTTATGATTAAAAATAAGAAATATATGATAGAAATAGTTTAAATTGACGATTAGTTAAGAGAGTGATATAATTTTGCTGATTATTAGTTAAATAAGGAAGTAAAAGCTTTATATTACCATTTAACCCCGGAAAGAGAGACATAAAAATGCTCAGAAAAGTAGAAGTTTTTTCGGACACCAGTAAAGATTCCACGCAACTGCTCCTCCTTGCAGTTTTAATTCAACTAATTATGGAGAGTATGAGTCACCGTTCTATCATAGGCGGTTTTGGATTTATTGTGACAAATCCACTCATGTTTCTTTTTAATACTTTTCTGATTTTATTCACCTTATCCTTCTCAAGGCTTTTTTCCAGACAAAATGTAATAATGGCTCTAGTCGTAATATTTTGGCTTGGAATTAGCTTTGCTAATTTTATCGTGCAAAGTTATAGATTAACACCATTATCTTACATGGATTTTTATAACCTTAGTGGAACCCTTCAAAATATTGCTCAACATCTGAGTCTTTCGTTAACTATCTTAGTATTGGTTTTGCTTCTACTATTCCTTGTGACGTTAGTCATTTTAGGGAGAAAAGCAAAAAAACATCAAAGAAATTGGAAAGAATGCCTTCTTCTTTTGGGTATCAGTACCATCATGATGATTGCAAGCTCAACCTGGGCCTTACATATTGGCTCGCTTTCGAACCATTATCCTAATTTAATGGATGCATATAAGGATTATGGTTTTGTCTATTGCTTTACAACCAGTATGATCGACCGAGGTATACATAAGCCCGGGGATTATAATGAACAAGAATTAGAAAATTTGTGGATAACCTTGGAGAAAAATAAGAAGCAAGTGGATAACACAAACAACAATACCAATGAAACCTCAAATGAGATTGCAAATGAAACCTCAAAGGAGACTTCAAATGAGATTGCAAATGAAACTTCAAAGGAGACTTCAAATGAGATTATAAATAAAAAGCCAAATGTTATTATGATTCAATTGGAATCATTTTTTGATGTCAACTATTTAGCGAGCTATCGTTTTTCAGAGAATCCCGTACCGAATTTCACAAGGCTTAAAAAGGAGTATACTTCGGGGTTTTTGACAGTACCTGTATACGGTGCAGGAACTATCAATACAGAATTTGAAGTTCTATCGGGAATGAGTACAAGCTATTTTGGGACGGGGGAATACCCTTATCGAACAATACTTAACAAAAGTACCTGTGAGAGTATTGGTTATAATTTAATGGAGTTGGGTTATCAAAGCTATATTATTCACAATAATACAGCAACTTTTTATAATCGCCTAGACATATTTCCGAAGCTGGGTTTTGATCATTTTATCTCCATTGAGTATATGAATGAGGTAGAATACAATATGCTTGGATGGTCTAAGGATAAGGTTCTTACAAAGGAGATATTGAAAGCATTGCAGGCTAAGGATACAAGGGATTTTATCTATACCATTTCCGTTCAGCCTCATGGTAAATATCCCACTACGAAGACTAAGAATCTTAATATTCAGGTGGATAAGAAAATAAGCGATAATCAGATAGCCAAGAATCAGGGAGTATTCAAATCTAATAGGAAAGGCGTTACTGAGGAAGAATACAGAAATCAATTAGAATATTATGTGAATCAGCTTGCGCAAACGGATAAATTTATCGGAGAGTTAACGAAAGAATTATCAACTTATAAAGAACCAGTCATCCTGGTATTGTTTGGTGATCACCTCCCCCCTTTATCCATTGATGATGAGGATTTAACTTATGAAAATCGATATCAAACAGAATATGTTCTTTGGAGCAATTATCCCATGGAGAGAGAAAACAGTGACCTAGCGGCATATCAGCTAAATGCTTATGTTATGGAACGAATGGGTTATGATAATGGAATCTTGACAAAGCTGCATCAGTATTATGCAGACCAGGCAGACTATGAGGAAAAGCTTGAGCTCCTTCAGTACGATATGCTTTATGGTAATCAATATATATTTCAGTGGAAGAATCCCTATGAAGCAAAGGATATGAAAATGGGTATTTATGATCCAAAGATTACTAAGGTAAACGTTACAGATCATAATATTGTGCTTCAAGGAGAAAACTTTACCCCCTATAGTATAGTCTATGTAAATGATTCGGTTAGAGATACGGTCTTTGTTGATGATAAGACCATAGAAATACCTTTAGAGGACCTTAAAAATAAACATATTTATGTTGCACAGACCTCAGGTAAGACCATACTCAGTAAGAGCAAGGAGTATATGACGAATTATTAGTAAGTTAGTTGTAAAAAGAAGAAATAGGTGATTGAGAAACTCGATAACAATGACAAAAACTATATCGTTTCAAAATTACTCGAAGAGAAAATAATTAATTAGGAGGTTCCCTATGAGTAGTACTGATCATCTTAAGGTACAAGCATTAACGCAGGTGAAAAATCTGAAGATTCATGGTAGAACAACAGACTGCATCTCACCCCTCACGTTATTTTGGACAGGAAGTGGAATTGAGCTAAATGCCAGAGCGTCAGAGCTTTGGATCGAGGTAGAAGTCTCTTATGACCTTTATGAACCCTGGATTAGCGTACTAATTAACTCGGCTAACGTTAGTAGAACCATGCTGACGAAGGGAAGGTACTGGGTCTGTGTATTTCGTGGCATGAATGAAACGAAAGTTAAAAATGTGCGTATCATCAAGGACGTACAGGCAATGAACGGAGATCCTGCCTGTTCCTTGCAAATACATGCCGTCAAGTTTGACGGTGAGTTACTACCCGTTGAGGATAGACCGTATAAAATTGAATTTATTGGCGATAGTATTACGTCGGGAGAAGGTGTCTATGGTGCAAAAGAGGAAGAGGACTGGATTCCTATGTGGTTTAGTGCAACCCTTAATTACACTACCATGACAGCGAGTGCCTTGAATGCGGATTATCATATCATATCTCAGAGTGGATGGGGGGCCCTCACTAGTTGGGACAATAATCCGAATTTTAACCTTCCGGATCAGTATGAGAAGGTATGTGGTGTTCTAACCGGAGAAAAGAATGAAATGCTTGGAGCAAATAAGGAATATGATTTTACTTCTTGGCAACCGGATATTATTGTTGTAAATTTAGGAACCAATGATGAAGCGGCTTTTTATATGAATAAGTGGATTGATGATGTAACGGGACAGGTTTATAAACAACGGTTACAAGAGGACGGTAGTTTCCATGAGGAGGATGAAAGAGCTTTTTCTCAAGCAGTAGAGAAATTCTTGAGAAAGCTTAGAAAATACAATGCAAATGCCCATATTATTTGGGCTTACGGAATGATGGGAATTGCCATGATGCCAGCGATCTACCGAGCAGTAGACCATTATAAGAGAGAGACCAATGATAAAAAGGTATCAGTTTTTCAACTTCCGGATACAACACTAGAAACCATCGGATCAAGAGAGCATCCGGGAGTACTATCACATGAGAGAGCAGCCAAAGCTTTATCTCATTATATTAAGCAGTATCTAGGTAAATAGATAAAGAATATGATTACAAGATAAGGATAAAATTAAATGATATAAAATAACTAATGTCAGATATAGGAAATTATGCTATACTATGATAAATAAGGGCTCTTCTATGAAGTATACCAAAAGAGCATATCTAAGGAGGTAATGATGAAGAAATTAGCCATAATAATCACAGTATTCATAGGTTTAGTTTTTGTAAGCCAGAAGGCATATGCAGATTCCCCGGTTACATCCACCCCTTTTAGCAAGGCTTATTATAACGTTGATATAGTGGAGGAAGCCAGTAGGCGAAATACCATAACAGCTGACATGGCCAAATACTTAGCTGACGCAAATAATCCCATTGATGTGAAAGCTGCAATCATTAATGCACTTTCCTGGGATGTGAATGGAAAGAATAATGCGGAGCGCTATTGTCAATTAATTTATGGTAAAACACTTAAGGATCTTGATGTAGCAGCTCTATCAGGAGACCAGCAATTTTGTATTGGATATCTATTAGCAATGGATGATATTTATTTTGAAACTACTGCGGCTATGGAATATCTGAGAATGGCAAGAAGTAATATGAGTGATAGCCTTACGGTTGCTATTCTTACCTTTCTTGTAGAAACGATGAATGAAGTATCCTATGATTGGCAAGAACAATTAAATGAGATACTAGCAGATACAAGCTTAAATGGAGATCTTAAGGAGGATGCGATTAAGGTTATAACAGATTATATGATTATGGGCATAGATAATCCGGTGAACATTCCAAAGACCGGCGAACTTCCGCTAGGAACTGTCTATGGTATGGGGGCAATCGCATTATTGATAGCGGGTGTTACTCTTAAATCAAACAAGAACAGTTATGTAAGAGTTAAATAGGGTACAAATCATATCATAAAAAGAGACCCTTTCTATCCACCTATTTGGGATAAAAAGGGTCTTTTTTATATGCTTTATAAAATATCTGAGGAGCTAACATTTATTAATGATTTATCCTTGCTGCTTCTTTCTCATTTTTCCCAGGTAAGCAGCTTTCACCGATGCATCATTTCGTAATTCAGTACCGGTTCCATGCATAGAGATGTTGCCCGTCTCGCATACATAGCCATAGTGAGCAATCTTAAGTGCGAGATTTGCATTCTGCTCTACCAAGAGGATGGTTACGCCTTCCTTATTAATGGTCTTGATAATATTCATAATATCTTGAACAATGATAGGAGCAAGTCCTAAGGAGGGTTCATCCATCATGATTAACTTTGGTTTGCTCATTAAGGCACGGCCTACGGCAAGCATTTGCTGCTCTCCTCCGGATAAGGTGCCTGCCATTTGCCAGGACCTCTCTTTTAGTCTTGGAAATAAATCATAAACCCAATGAAGATCCTCGTCTAAATTATCCTTACGAAGATAAGCACCAATCTTTAAGTTCTCAAGCACCGTTAAATCAGGGAATACACGGCGCCCCTCGGGAACCAGAGTAATTCCCTTCTCTACAATGGAGGTGGTGGGCTTTCCTGTGATGTCTTCGCTGCGGTAGGTTATTTTACCACTTTCGGCTTTTACTAGGCCTGCAATGGTACGAAGAATAGTACTCTTACCGGCTCCGTTGGCACCGATTAGTGTTACAATCTCTCCCTCCGGTACGGTGAGGCTGATTCCCTTCACCGCTCGAATGCCACCATAGGATACGTATAGATTTTCTAGTGATAATATATTATTCTTCGCCATCTTCCTGTACCCCCAAATATGCATCAATAACACGTTGATTGTTCTGTATTTCCTGTGGAGTTCCACAAGCGATTAATTTACCGAAATCAAGTACATAAATTCGGTCTGAGATATCCATAACCAAATCCATATGATGTTCAATCATGAAAATTGTTAAGTTAAACTTTTTACGTATCTCAAAGATAAAAGAAGTGAGCTCATCGGTTTCCTGCGGATTCATTCCGGCAGCCGGCTCATCAAGTAGAAGAAGCTCAGGCTTAGTAGCAAGGGCTCTGGCAATCTCTAGATGGCGCTGTTGTCCGTAGGGGAGAGAATTTGCAACTTCATCCTTCACGTCTGTTAATCCTAGTATTTCTAAGAGTTCCATGGTTTCTTCCCGCATCTGTCGTTCTTCCTTATAATTAAGACCCAGAGTAGCCGAGAAGATATTTGCTTTAGAGCGCATATGCTTTGCAATCAATACGTTATCAAATGCAGATAACTCCTTAAATAAACGTATGTTTTGGAAGGTACGGGCAACGCCCAGTTTTGTAATCTGATCCGGGGTTTTTCTTAAGGCTATTGTATATGTACCGTTATTTTCTCCAGCATATAACCGCTTCCTATTGCCCCTAGGAAAATTACTTGTGATCATCTGTTCCTTCAAATAAACGGCTCCGTTGGTTGGAGCGTATACACCGGTTATCACGTTGAAGGCAGTTGTTTTACCCGCACCGTTAGGGCCAATTAAGGATACAATCTCATTTTCATTTACCTCAAGAGAAAGGTTATTAACGGCTACCACGCCACCAAACTGCATGGTAACATCCTTTACACTTAATATCTGATTAGGCATTCTTTGCACCTCCTTTTTTTGAGGAGATTAGTTTGCGTAACCTTTTCTCAAGTCGTTCCCAGGAAAACTCATTCTTACCCATGATGCCTCGTTGATAAAATAGTACAACCACCAATAATACAATGGAGAAAATGACCATTCGAAAACCGGTGCGGAACAAGGGTACCTGAACATCTCCGATAAATAAGGGATTATCAAAGAAGCGAAACCACCATTCTTTACTTACGGTAACTAATAAGGCTGCAAATAAACTACCGGTTACACTACCAATACCGCCAATGACTACAATCAGAAGAATATCATAGGTTAAGGATACACTAAAGGTTTTAGAGTCGATAGAACGCATAAACATAGCCAGCATACCTCCACTAATGGCTGAGAAAAAAGACCCGATGACAAAGGATAATTGTTTGTGTTTTGCCAGATTAATTCCCATGGCTTCTGCGGCGATCTCATCCTCACGGATGGCACGAAATGCTCGCCCAAAGGTACTGCGAAGTAGTAGCACCATAAGTAAAATACAAACAGCCATAATAGCAAAGGTTTGAAATAAAGAGGTAAAGCCTGGAATCTTCTTTAACCCATAAGAACCATTGGTTATGGTATCCATCTGAGGGCTTGAAATCAATGCTCTCATGATTTCAGAAAAGCCAAGAGTAGCAATGGCAAGATAATCGCTCTTTAACCTGAGTACGGGGTAACCGATCAGAGCTGCAAAGGCAGCAGCTACCAATCCTCCTATGATAAGTGCAATATAGGGCAGAAGTACCTGTACGAAGACCGGTCCTGATTCTAACAAGGTTTTAAAGTCTAGAATAGCCGGTGATATTCCGCTGATATAATATACCTCCGATATACTGTCTACAGGAATTAAAAAGATAGCTGTAACATAGGCACCAATTGCCATAAAACCTGCCTGCCCTAGGGAGAACAAGCCGGTAAAGCCTGTCACCAGATTCATGGATACGGCAACGATGGCTAAAATCATACCCTTTTGAAGTACGGTATATGCCATACCGTAGGTATATTTATTCGTTTCCAAAAAAAATAATAAGGCAAGGATAATTGCAGCAAGGATAGCAGAATAGATTAATTTTTTTGACTTTTTCATTTTGATCTCCCTCCTACACCTTATCAATCATTTTCTCGCCAAACAAGCCGGTAGGGCGGATTAGCAGGATTAAGATTAATAATACAAAAGTAAAGGCATCACTAAAAGTGGAATAACCAAAAGCCACCAAAAAGGTCTCACAGATGCCGATGATAAAGCCACCCACCACAGCTCCCGGGATACTACCAATACCGCCAAGAACGGCAGCAATAAAGCATTTTAAGCCAGGTAAGGTACCGCTAAAAGGAGTTACGGACATACGATCCGTAAAATACAAAATAGAACCGATTGCAGCAAGAAAGGCACCAATTACAAAGGTAATGCTGATGGTATTATTTATTTTGATCCCCATTAGTTGGGCTGTTTCAAAATCCTTAGAAACGGCACGCATCGCCATGCCGATTTTCGTGTGGTTGATAAGAAACATGAGAGCGATAACCAATAATATGGTCAAAACAGGTGTAATAAAGGTAACCAGAGAAGAAGAGATACTTCCAATCTGGAATATTTTCTTAAGGAAAGGAATCTCGGGGTATGCACGAGGAAGTGCTGTAAACAAATAAGTTGCGAGATTTTGTAACAGATAGGAGACGCCGATAGCAGAAATCATAATTGACATACGTGGTGCGGTACGAATCGGTTTATAGGCAACACGTTCAATTACTACCGCCAGAATAATCGTAAGGATGATTACTAGTGGGATAGAAATCTGCCAAGGTAGAACTGCCATAGAAAATATCATAAAATATCCTGCCATCATAAAGATATCCCCATGAGCAAAATTAATTAGTCTTAAAATTCCATATACCATGGTATAACCGATGGCGATTAATGCATAAGCACCACCAAGTGAAATACCGGTTAAAATATGTTGGAAAAGAGTTGATAAAGTCATGCAAAGTCCTCCAAAATATTATGAAACCAAATGTAATCCAATACCACAAAACGAGGTTATAGGTTTATAAAAGGTAATTCATTAAAGTAAGTTCATTAAAGTAAGTTCATATACGGCATTAATAAAAAGATGAAGATATTTCATATAATGCATTGATTATAAGTTAGGCGATTGCAAAATCTATATAGTTTCGCAATCTTCTGATTGATTATAAGTTCATGAAAGGAAATTCTTATTACACCTAAAAGTAATTTCATATAATTGAGGCTGCCTAGATCAGACGAAGGCAGCCTCTAATCTTTCCTACATTATTTTGTAACGGTTACAGTCTTTAAGAATTTAAAGGCTCCATTTTCAACAGTTTTGATAAATGCCATATCTTTTTTTGCATCACCATTTTCATCAAAGGAGATGGAACCGGTAACACCATCGATCTGAACCTTAGTGAGTGCATCACGAATCTTAGTTGTATCTGTGGAAGCAGCTTGTTTAATTGCTTCGAGAGCAACTAAGTATGCATCGTATCCCAGAGCGGATACAGCAGGAATAATCTCTGATTGCTTATTCTCTACCAGATACTCTTTGAAGCCTTTAATAAAGGAATCTGCCTCTGAAGTCGCTGGATCAGCATCATCAAAGAAAGTGGAGATTACAATACCTTCTGCATATTCACCAGCATTATCAATGATTGTAGAATTCTCCCAAGTGTCACCAGCCATGATAGGACAGGTGATTCCGAGTTCACGAGCTTGTTTAATAATAAGAGGAGCCGTAGCAATTGAGGAGGGAGCAAAGATGACATCAGGATTAGCAGCCTTAACATTGGTTAAAATAGCTTTAAAGTCGGTCTGGTTGGTTTGGAATTGTTCTTCGGATATGATGGAATTCTCACCTGCCAGCTCTTTGAAAGCAGTTACAAAGTAACTTCCAAGTCCGGAGGAATAATCATCGCCAAGTTGTGTTATAACAGCAGCTGTTTTAGCATCAGCTTGATAAGCATAATTAGCCATTACTGTACCCTGGAAGGGATCTAAGAAGCAAACACGGAAATAATAATCATTACCTAAAGTTACCTGAGGGTTCGTACAAGAAGCACCGATTGCAGGTATTTTAGCTTCTTTAAAAAATTCACCGGCAGCGATGGATACACCGGAACCATAGGAACCAAGTACCACTTTAACACCGGAGCTGATTAAGGTTTGAGCAGCACTAACTGCTTCTGTTTTATCACTTTTGTTATCGACTTCTACCAGCTCGATATCGTATGTAACCCCATCAATTTCAACGGTAGGATAAACCTTATTGGCATAACGCATACCGAGGACCTCTTGGAAGCCACCACCGCCATTTTCACCGGTTACGGGCTCGAATACACCGATCTTAATTACATTTGATTTTTCCTTAGAAGTACTACTGCAGGCAGATAACATGCCAATAACGAAACACATGATAAGTACTAATGCTAACACTTTACGTTTCATAATACACACTCCTCCATAGTCTTTGTGACAAAGACATTTGTCTTTATATGATGCAAGTATAACACTTTAATTTGTTATATTCAAGAAGTATATTCCATTAATAAGTTAAAATTTACTTTTAATTGAAATGTTAATGCAAAAAGAGAACTCTGCAAAATGCATAATCGGAGCGATACTCACAATATCAGTATTGATTATGGTAATAGCCAAAAAAACGAATTAGGTTCCGACATAATATCTTGAACAATTAAAATTGTTATGCTAAACTATCGATATAACAAATGAGAAACATAAGTAATTAATTTACATTAGCAACTGTTAAAATAACCTATAAGATGAAATAGGAGTGAAAGCTATGTACGAGATGAAACCGGAATATAAGACGGGAATAGATTTTATTGATCAGGAACACGCAAAACTCTTTGAAATTGCTAATAGAGCTTATGAATTGTTGACCAATGATTTTATCTCTGACAAGTATGATTACATACTTGAGGTAATTAAGGAATTAAAAGAATATGCGCAATATCATTTCGAGCACGAAGAGAGTTATATGGCTAGCATATCGTACAAAAGAATATTTTCTCAAAAAGTATCCCATAATGACTTTATTGAGAAAATAAATGAATATCAGGCTGAGAAGATCGATGAAAATCAAAAAGAAGCACTTTTAGAATTGCTGGACTTCTTAAATACATGGCTGGTGGATCATATCTATAAAAGTGATAAATTAATAGCAGAATAATCATAGAGGAATCAAAGAACATACGCCAAATTGAAACCGATAGGAAGGCCTAGAGGAGCACAATTTGGCGTATTTGATGAGAAATATACTTTAATTTTTGGTGGAGGAACTTATGAAAAATGTTATCATCATTGGAGTAGCCGGAGGATCAGCCTCGGGAAAAACTACTGTTGCTAATCGAATTAAAGAAGAGTTTAAAGATAGCGTTGAATTATTAAGCCATGACTTTTATTATCATTCCTATGCTGAGTTACCCTTTGAGGAACGAATTAAACTAAGTTATGATCATCCCAATGCTTTCGACACCGAAAGACTTATAGAAGATATTAAGAAGCTAAAACAGTATAAGCCTATTGAGCGACCGGTTTACTCCTATAAAGAATATACCAGGCTAAATGAAACAGTAACAGTAAACCCGGCTAAGGTTATTATTATAGAAGGCTTTCTTATTTTTGAAAATGCAAAGTTGCTGGAGCTTATGGATATTAAGGTATATGTAGATACGGATGCAGATGAGCGTTTAATGAGACGAATAATTCGGGATGTAAACGAAAGGGGAAGAACCTTAGAATCAGTACTAAACCAGTATAAAGAAACAGTAAAACCCATGCATGAACAGTTTGTGGAACCGAATAAAAAATATGCTGATATTATTATACCGAGAGGCGGCAGAAATGATGTTGCAATAGACATGTTAATTCACCGTATCAAAGGGATATTATCAGAGGATTAATACATGTAATTATTTGTTAGGAATAGAAAAGAGATAGCTAGAATCTAGTAAAGAACTTCTTTCATAGGCAGTATATATTCTGTCTACTACAGAAAGGTACTAGGCTTAGCTATCTCTTTATGATTCATGTCAAGGGATCTCTAGTAAAATTATCTGGTTTAATCTCACAATTCTAGCTCTAATAAATTGTCGTAGGTTACATTTCGAGTTAATTATGAATCTGTATCATGGGACTTTAGTACATTTCCTATCATTTTTAAGCTAATGGTCTGGCCATTGTATAATATGATACCTTTGTATATTCTTGCAGATAATATAATCACAAACAAAGAGAAGAGAGAAAGAATGATTAAGGATACAGCACCCTGTAACAAACCAACGGTTCCCGTAATTAATTCCACCGGGATACAGAAAGGAATCGTAAAGGGGATAAATCTTGATACACTCATTAATACTTCATTTTCTGCTATGGGAGCCAGATAACAAACCAACCAGCTGATGACAATAGGAAGGGTAAAAATACCTTGTGTGGAAGCCACATCCTCCGGTTTTCCTACCATACTTCCTGCAAGACCTGCAATTACGCAGTAGAAGAGGAAGCCGATACAGAAAACTAAAATGGCAAGTAGGACCGCAGGAAGACTCATAGCGGTTTCTCCGATATTATCCTTTAAGAAATTGATAATGGTAATAACGGAGTTCTCGTATTTGGGGTAAAAGATGTGAGCAATGGCATCACCGCTATATAAACCTATCACACCGGCAATAATCCAAGTTACAAATTGAAGAATTGCCATAGAAGTAATCGCCAATACCTTACCTGTTATCAAGGCATAAGGATGTACGGAAGTCAACAAGGTTTCCATAAGCTTTGAGGTCTTCTCGGTGGAAACGGACTTGCTGATGGTCTGGCTATACAAAATCAACATCATATATAGGATTAAGCCAAAGAGCATCGGTGCGATAAGTTTAATGGCATGTACGATTTCATTGGTATTTTCACCGATATCGCTATACATGGTAACGACGGGTTTTAATACGGAATTTAATTGTTCTTCGGTTAAGCCTGATTGCATTAGCTTACTAGCTTCAAAGGCTGTTTGCATTTGTGAGAGCACATCCGATGCCTGGTCTTTGGAGATATTAGAACTGGAAGGAAGAACTGCTTCTAATTCAAAACCTTCGCTTGTAGCAGTAATGATTACAGCAATAGATAAAGGACTGTCATTTGCCGCAGTCTGTATTACGGTCTCCTTCGTTTGATCGGTAACGGTGTGAAAGGTAATGTGGGCAAAAGCTTCTTCGGATAGTGTCGGATTGAAAGCCTTATAATCCGTGGGTGCTAGCCCGCTATTATCTAGAACAAAGACAGATATAATCGGAGAAGTTACAATGATATCTTCTTTGTCCGGTTTTGCTATTAATATATTGATTAGAATAAATGCTCCGATGATTACAAGGGACATTAGAGTAGTTACTACTTTAAAACCCATGCCCTTTGTTGCTTGTCGAAACGTAAAGTTAAATACATTGTTCCAACCTTTAAAATTATGCTTCATAGTGTCCTCCGTTCCTCCTTATACTGTTTTGAAGATTTTAATCAAATCTTTTATTTTGATAGTATTTCCGTTGTGCAGTATGAGGATCTCATAAACCTTAGCAACAAATTTCAACAATAAAAAGATGAATAAAATCTGTAAAAGAAGTGCAAGTACTATAATCCATAGGCTGGCTTTTCCTATTAATATTGCTCCCGGTAAAATAAAAGGTGAAGATAGAGGGAACAAGAAGGCGAAGGTCGTGAATGCATTCTCACCACTTCCCAT
Source organism: Bacillota bacterium (assembly GCA_023389295.1). Lineage (GTDB taxonomy): Bacteria > Bacillota > Clostridia > Lachnospirales > Lachnospiraceae > Mobilitalea. The sequence continues at coordinate 76,374 of JAEWEO010000228.1, read as the reverse complement.
GAGAACACCTGCCGCTCCCATACCAATGTAAGCTCCGATTAAGTTTGTAAAGGTGAATAACATTAATCCTTCACCCATTTCTTCCATTCTACTAACCGTTGCTCCGGAAAGACCTGCTAAGGTAGCATAGAAGATAAGGCCGAATACCACTAAAATGAAGCACAGAATAATATTGATCAAGTTTAAACTCTGGAAAATATCTGTTGGTAGATACTGTGCTAACAGACTTTCCCCGGTATCAGAAGAAAAGCTTGCAGTAATTGTATTTGAAATAAATAGGACAACCACCATGGAGACCATCTGTAACAATACAGCCACTAACATTGCTAATATCTTACCCGCCATAACCGCAAGAGGCTTTACGGAGGTTAATAGATATTCTATGACGCGGGTAGATTTCTCAGTTACAATGGAGGAAGCGACCTGGGAGCTTGCCATGGTATTAACCATTAATACAACAAACCAGATACCATAGATAAACCAATACTCAGAATTTGATATTGATGTATCAACCTTAAAAATTGGCTGGCCGTTCGTATCCGTTAAGGTTACATTTGAGCTAACGGGTGCCTGCAGCATAGCTAATTGCTCCGGTGTAATACCAAGAGTTTCGATACGGTAAGAATCAAATTGTTTGACAACAGCTTCGCCTAAGGCCTGAAGATTGCTGTCGGAGATAGAACCGTCGCTTGATTTAGCAAAAGCTAAGGTGTACATGCCGTTGTCTTCTTTGATGGTTACGACAACGGAGGCTTCTTCCGTCTCCTCAATGCGCTTTGTTATCTGTGAATAGTCCTCCTGCATCGTCTCAAAGGTGATATGACTTAAGTACTCATTATCTGTAATTTTTGAAAATTGAAGCTTGGAAAGTGAAGTCTCGTTATTTACATAAACTTTTTGTATCGGATTAGGCTTATTGTCATCTTCTGCATCACCATTAGTTATCATGTTAATGAGTGGCATTGAGATAAGAGCGATTGCAAGAAATAAAATATAGGAAATAATAAAAGCTTTGCTTTTTAAAGTCTGGATTAATGTAAAAGAGAATACATCCTGCCAGCCGGTAATACTACTTTTCTTCATTGCCATCTCCCACCTTTTCAATAAATATTTCATGTAAGGACGGTTCACGTAATTCAAACTTAACGATAGATATCTTATCGGTAATCATTGCAGTTAAAAATTCCATTGCCTGTTCCTCACCATGAACCTTTAGATGATATTCGCTGGGGGTTCGGTTAACAATCTTTAATCCGAAAGAGCTTATGTAGGAGGAAATGTCTACATCGCTTTTTACAAATAAGTTAACACGACCATAGCTCTTTTTGATCTCATTTAAATTACCTTGTAGTACAGTTTTACCACGGTTTAATATGGTAATATCCGAACAGAATTCTTCAATGGTAGGCATCTGATGGCTGGACATAATTAGATATTTATTCTTCGCAATTTCTTCCTTAATAATAGATTTGAAAAGATCGGTATTTACCGGATCTAATCCGCTAAGGGGTTCATCAAGTATGATTAATTCAGGATCTGCAATTAAAGTTGCCATCAGCTGAATTTTTTGCTGATTACCTTTGGAAAGCTGATCTGCGCGTATAGGCTTAACGGCTTTTCTTGCCTTTGTCTTTGGTGGAAACACATATTCATTTACCATGAGACGATCTGACCAATATTTAATTCGTTCCATCGCAGTATGTTTTGGTACATTACGAAGTTTAGCAAAATACAAAAGCTGATCGAGTAGTGCGTATTTCGGATATAAGCCACGTTCTTCAGCGAGGTATCCGACGTTGGTGGCAACAGCATCAAGTGGTTTGCCTTTCCATAACACTTCTCCGCTATTCTTTGCTAACATGCCTAAAATGATTCTTAGGGATGTTGTCTTACCGGCTCCATTTGTTCCAAGTAATGCATATACGCCGGGCTGAGTAATTTCAAAATTCAAGTTATCAACTACTAATTTGTCTCCGTAACTTTTAGATAGATTTTTTACACATAAAGACATGATTTCCCTCTTCCTTCCCATACCATATATCGATATGATGATACGCTATTTTTATTTAGGTGAGCTTTCTTAGTAAAAAATGGAATGCTTTACCATAAACAAGTGGATTATAACATGAAAATAATAGATAGGAAAGCAGTTTAATTGAAATTTAATTATTTCTCCAATATTCTGATTGATTAAGTTCCAACAATTCCGCCATAATAAGTTCTCGGCGAAGCGTACAGAAATCATCGTGAAAATTTGCAATAATGAGATTGACCTCTTTCTCGGAATACTTTTTGGTTGGTTCAAAGGATTTTAGAATTTCCTGTAATACAATCAATCGTTTTTTTCGTTGTGCAGGGATTGTTTTTAACCTTAGGAATAACCAAAAAAAGCATAGTGACAGCTTTTCTTCTGGAGGTTATATTAATTACAAGCTATACTGTGTTACCCGTAATACTTATCTTAAGCAGCGCTATCAAGTTACTCGCGGCCATACCTTCACTACAGATTTATATCATATATCCCTGGTATAGTGTCCTAGCACTCCTACTACTGATTTATGTGGTTAATATCCTTGTTTGTCTGGTACCAGTCTATAATACGATTAAGTTGCCGCCGGCTCAGTTGGCACAGAAAGCTTAAGTAAATATGAAATTAGCATTGAAATCTTTGATTATCAAGAATATAATAAATGAAGCAATGCATTCAATGAAAATACAATAGGAGGTTTCCATGCAAGACAAATTTTTGGAGCTAAGAAAGAAGCATCCTGTTTTTACTTATGAAAAATATGAGATAAAGGATCTGACAGATAAATTAAGTATTACCTATTATTTTAGCTTGGGCGAATCTATTTGCTTTACGCCAAAATGGGAATTTAAAAAGAAGCATAAGGAGATAAATTATGAGAAGGAAGCCACCGTTCATCATTTGGCTTTCAATTTAGGTCTGGTGGAACTGATCAGTTACTGGAAATGTGCTTGTTCCCCTCTTGTGCAGATTAAAGCTGGATATATTAACGAAGAGCAGATCAAGTGGTGGAAAATGCAATATTTCCTTGGACTGGGTGAATTCTTCTATACCAATAAAATTGAAACCTCTAGGGAAGATTTTATGAACATAGAGGTATTGGCAAAGAAGAAGGTTGATGATACGCATAAGATTGATCATGAAAAGTCCGGCTGTCTTATACCGGTTGGTGGTGGTAAGGACTCTAATGTGACCTTAGAGCTTTTGAACCATATAAAAGAAGATAATCTTTGCTACATGATTAATTATAAGCTGACCGCCATGCTCTGTGCCAAAGCGGCTGGTTATCAAGAGGATGAGATTTTAATAGCGAACCGTAGTTTGGATAAGAAGCTGCTTGATATGAATAAAGAGGGTTATTTAAATGGACATACCCCATTTTCTGCAATTGTAGCTTTTTCCTCCGTACTGAGTGCTTTTCTCTTTGACAAGAAATATGTAGTATTGTCAAATGAATCTAGTGCCAATGAAAGCACCGTTGTTGGGACAGAAGTAAATCATCAGTATTCCAAAAGTTATAAGTTTGAGCAGGATTTCATAGAATACGAAAAACAGTATGTTAACAGTAAAGTACATTATTTTAGTCTTTTAAGACCCTTTAGTGAATTTCAAATTGCCAAGTTTTTTGCAAAGCAAGAGAAATATCATTCTGTTTTTAGAAGTTGTAATGTGGGTAGCAAGGAGGACAAGTGGTGCTGTAACTGCTCCAAATGCTTATTTGTCTATATTATACTGTCACCCTTTCTTTCGTTAGAACACTTGGCAAAGGTCTTTGGAAGTGATATGCTAAATAATGAAAGTTTGATTCCGATTTTTGATCAACTAATCGGATCTGCTCCTGAGAAACCCTTTGAATGTGTAGGAACCTGTGATGAAGTCAATACTGCTATATGTATGGTGATTGATCGTTTACAGGGGGAAAAGAAACCCTTACCCAAGCTATATCAATACTATACACAAGGTGCAAAGTACCAGTCCTATGGTAGCATAACAATCAATCCATACATGAATTTTTACAGCCAGGAGAATTCCATACCTTTGGAATTTGTAGACCGAATAAAAAATCTCATGCTAAATTAACGAGGTAGACTATGATCACACAAATATGTGCAAAGTTAGAAAATAAGAAAATTCTACTACTGGGATATGGAAGAGAGGGAAAGTCAACCTACCATTTTCTTAGGAAGCATTTTCCTGACATGGAAGTTGGGATTTATGATAAAAATGAGATAAAAGAGGAGCTGGAACATGTAACTCTACATACGGGCGATTCTTATGAGGAAATATTAGCAGAATATGAGTTGATTATTAAGAGTCCCGGAGTGGTTTTTCATAGCAAGGACGATAAACAGTTTAAAAAACTCACCTCACAGACGGAGATTTTCTTAGAGTATTACAGGGAACAAACCATCGGTATTACGGGAACGAAAGGAAAGAGTACCACCTCCACCCTATTAACTCATATCTTAAGTAATGCAGGTCTTGATGCAATTCTTGCCGGTAACATTGGTATTCCCGTATTTGATGTATTGGAGAAGATTAAAAAGGATTCGATTATCGTATATGAGATGTCCTCCCATCAGCTGGAGTACGTTAGTAATTCACCTCATATCGCTATGCATCTTAATATTTATCAGGAACATCTGGATCATTATGGAACCTTTGAAAAATATGCGAAGGCAAAAGAGAATATCTTTAAATATCAAAAGCCTGGAGATGTGTTAGTATATAATCAAGAATTTGTCCATCCTGGAAAGGAATACCTGGGAGAAGGAATTACAATTACGGATCGATTAGGGGATGCAGATATGTATGTCAACGAGAGCCGTATCTGTTATGGCGAGGATCAGATTGACATAGACGAAGACGAAATCTTATTAAAGGGACATCATAATATCTACAATATAGGAGCTTCCTTTTGTATAGCGAAACATTTTGGTATTGATAATAATACATTTTATGAAGCGGTGAAAACTTTCAAGCCTCTGCCACATCGTTTGGAATATGTTGCTGAGATTAACGGGGTAAAGTTCTATAACGATTCTATTTCAACCATTTGCGAAACCACGATTCAAGGTGTTATGAGTCTTAAGAATATAGATACGTTGATTCTTGGTGGTATGGACCGCGGAATTGATTATCAACCCTTAGTAGATTTTATTTTAGATTCCGAGATAAACAACTTAATCCTAATGCCCGATACCGGTTATCGTATTCGAAATCTTATCATAAATGGAAACCATTCCTATGAAGATAAACATATTTTTATCGTTACCAATGTGGAGGAAGCAGTCAAGGTTGCCAAGACAGAAACAAAGAAAGGGATGACCTGCCTCTTTTCACCGGCAGCAGCCAGCTATGGATTTTTTAAGAATTTCGAGGAACGAGGTAATGTATTTAAGAACTTCGTACTGGAAGAAAAATAATATTCAAAAATATCAGCTTCGCAGATATTTTATGTATCGTGTTATATATCAATTATAAGGAGGACCGTTTTCTTGTGTGAAACAGGAAAATGGTCCTTACCTACAGAGGAACTAGATACAGAAGTTAATTTGGCTTATTACGTCTGCTCTTCTCATGCTGTCCTTCATGAACTCCGATGATTTGGCCGTTTTTAATACCTACATCTGCATTATTTTTAGGGTCCATTTTTCGAAGAGTTGCATTACTTTTTTCTCTATCCTTCATTCGGTTCTTATTATTATCCATATAACCATTTCCTTTCTGTTTATGTTAACCAAAGATAGTTTTCCCTAAGCTGTACTATTTTATCGAAGTATGATCTGGCAGTTAATTCAAGAAATTATTTATTGTTTATTTTTTTACAGGTGCTATAATAATATGGACTAACCGCCATAATAAGACAAAAAATTAGTTATGGGACGATAGATTGGAGTAAAATGTTATATGAAATGGAATAGGGAAGGCAGCAATGGAATTACAGAAGGAGTTATTTGGAAGCAAGTTCTTATATTTTTCTTCCCTCTCTTGTTAGGAACTTTTTTTCAGCAGCTTTATAATACTGCAGATGCAATTGTGGTTGGACGATTTGTGGGAAAGGAAGCATTATCTGCGGTAGGTGGTTCAACAGGTACGTTAATTAATCTTTTTGTGGGATTTTTTGTTGGTGTATCCTCCGGTGCTACAGTTACTATCTCCCAATACTATGGTGCCAAACATGAAAAGGAAGTAAGCAAAGCGGTACATACAGCCATCGCTTTGGCTATCGTTAGTGGTGTGATTATTATGGTAGTAGGTATTATCGGAGCACCGATTGCACTACGACTGATGGGAAACCCCGATGAGATTATGCCGTATTCTCTTACTTATATAAGAATCTATTTTTGTGGGGCGATCGCAAACCTAATTTACAACATTGGCTCCGGAATCCTACGTGCGATTGGAGATTCTAGAAGACCGCTTTATTTTTTAATTGGAAGTACCATTATTAACATTGTGCTTGATTTATTATTTGTAGTTGTGTTCCATATGGAGGTTATGGGCGTTGCACTTGCTACTGTGATGGCCCAGATATTTAGTGCTGGCATGGTATGCATTACATTAATGAAAACAAATGATAGTTATCAGTTAAAGTGGAGGCAGATACGTTTCCATAAGGAAATGCTGGAAAGAATAATTCACATTGGTTTTCCTGCCGGTCTGCAATCTTTAATGTACTCCTCCTCCAATGTTATTATACAGACAAGTATGAATAGCTTTGGTACCAATACGATAGCCGCTTGGACAGCCTATAGTAAAATTGACGGTATCTTCTGGATGGTGATGAATGCTTTTGGTATTTCAATAACCACAATGGTCGGACAAAACTATGGAGCAGGCAAATATGAGAGGGTAAAAAAAGCAGTCAGAGTATGTCTTATCATGGCTATGTCAACGGCCATTGGATTAAGCATCGTATTATATTTCACAGGGCCCTATGTTTATATCTTATTTTCAAAGGAGCTTCCTGTTATTGAAAAGGGAATGGAGATTTTACGGTTTTTAGTTCCAACCTTCTGTACCTATGTCCTAATTGAAATATATTCGGGATCTTTAAGAGGTATGGGGAATTCCTTTGTTCCCATGCTTCTAACCGGGTTTGGTATTTGTGGTCTTAGAGTACTATGGATTTTTACTATGGTTCCAATTAGACACGAATTAAAAACACTTATTTTTTCCTATCCCTTGACCTGGACCATTACCTCAATATTATTTTTTGTTTATTTTAGACGGGAATCCAAACGTCGACTCATTCCTGTCAACCCAAATATTTAAAATCAATAAAAAAATAATCCTGTAAGTGATATAACAAAAACTATTTTAATCAGAGGAGAGCCAATGCGTAATATTAAATTAACTATTGAATACGATGGAAGTCGTTACAACGGGTGGCAAAGACTAGGCAAAGGGGAGACGGATAATACCATTGAATATAAATTACTGGAAGTAATTAAAAAGATGACAATGGAAAACGTAGAGCTTAATTGTGGATGTCGAACAGAAGCCGGAGTACATGCTTATGCTCAAATAGCTAACTTTAAAACAGAGACAAAGATGAAGCTATATGAAATAAAAAACTATCTAAACCGGTACTTACCAATGGATATTGCTATAACTCAGGTGGAGGAAATGCCCGAACGCTTTCATTCCTCACTCAATGCAAAGAGCAAAACCTATATTTACCGCATAGCAATCGGGGATGTTCCAAGTGTATTTGACCGCAAATATACTTACTATTGTTTTGATACACCCGATATTGAACGAATGAAGTCTGCAGCGAGAAGATTAATTGGAGTACATGATTTTAAGGATTTTTCTTCCGTTAAAAAGAGTAAGTCAACAGAGAAAGAAATCTATTTGATTGATATTTATAAGGATAGCAAAGAAATACAGATTACCGTCAAAGCCAATGATTTTCTTCATAATATGGCAAGAATGATTGTCAGCACCCTGCTTGACATCGGTCTTTCAAAGCGTAGCATAGAAGAAATAGATGATATACTAAAGCCTAGCTCTACTATAACAGGAACAGCCCCAGCTAGCGCCCAAGGCCTATTTCTACAGGAGATAGAATATTAGTTATAGGTGCCAAAAGCCACTTGGTAAATCTAGCTTCGTTAATGTGTACAATCACTTTCTCGATAATTAAGTGATATAAAACATGGTTTGACGAGCAATTGTTATGAAGTGGCTTTAAGGAAAACATATTTTTATTTACTTAAGATAAAAGAAATAACAAACAAAGCCTTGCTGTTCAGAAAGTAGGAAGAGAATGGAGTTATTTTTAAAGATAGATACTAATATCATAGCCATATTGATGTTAATGCTCGTAAACATAGTTGCATCTGAGTACTTAGAAAGGAAGGATGAATTTAACCGGCTATTCCTTCGGCTATCACTACTCGTTTTTCTTCAGTTGATCTTAGAAACGATCACCTGCTTGATTAATGAAAGGCCGGTAGAGTGGTTAATCTTAGTATCGATTATTCTAAATGGCATACTTTTTATTTTAGCACCAGTTATAACCAGTTACTGGTATATATTGGTCCGTAGATTAATTCATTCCAATCCGGGAGAAATTAAGAAAAAGTATTACATTTTTTACGTACCGGTATTAATTAATTTTGTACTAACTGTATTATCACCTACTTATCATTATGTTTACTATATAGATAGTATGAATGTATACCATAGGGGACCTCTTTACTTGGTATCTGCCTTTATATCATTTGTTTATGCTATTTATGGAATGTTTATTATCTTTATTCGAAGGCGAAACTTTCCTGCCAATGAGGGGATTATGCTTCTGATTTTTAGTGGCTTACCGGTTATGGGTGGCTTGTTTCAGACGATTTTTTATGGACCCTTACTGATATGGAGTTGTTCAGCATTCTCCTTGGTAGGCATATTTATATTCTCGCAAAAAAGAATGGTACGCCTTGATGATTTGACCGGAGCTTTGGCACGTGGTTCTTTTGACTATTACATTACACAAAAAATACAGCAAAACTATGAAAAATTTGGGTTGATATACGTGGATTTGGACAAGTTGAAGGAGATTAATGATAATTACGGTCATATGGAGGGAGATTTTGCGATAAAAACTGCCGTGAAGATTATTCGTAGCGAGATTCGTAAGAATGATATTGTCGTCCGTATGGGTGGCGATGAATTCTTAATTATGATCAGCTGTGAGAATGTAGAAAATTTAGAGAGTACGATTAATCGGATTGAGGAAGCGTTTGAGCGATATAATTTGAACTCTCAAAAAGAATACCGTTTAGAATGTAGTTTAGGCGCAGATATTTTTGACTCGAAGAACTATAGTATAGATCAATTCATTCATCATGTAGATAACCTGATGTATCAAAATAAGAATAAAAAAAGAGAGAATGTAGTGAATCGACTTGCACATTCCCTTGAGAGAAAAAACAAAGAATGAAGATATTAATCCTCATTCTTTTTTACTTTAAGGATAAAGCGTTTTAAGAAAGAACTTTTATCCTGATTTTTAATGTATACATATCCAAAGATGGAAAAGATACTTGCGCCGATAAAATTAACCAAAAGATCCATCATCGTATCAATTAAGCCGATATCAATATAGGCATTCCAGGTTTCGCCATTTACCACCAAAGAATCAATTTCTACCTTTACAGGAATGTTATTGCCGTTTGGATTTAGCAAAACAGACTGGAAGGCATTAATATAAGTATCCTTTTGCATATCAAATCCGATAAATTGATCCATAAAGAACTCAAAAAATTCCCAGATAACACCGATGGTCATAGAGAAACAAAAAGCCACCAAAGTTACAAAAATCGGAGATAGCGAGAAAGCAAACTTCTCATTTTTATTTAAGATATTAATCAAAGAAAAACCTATGGCTGCAGCTAGGAAACCGTTTAGGGTATGAAGAATGGTATCCCAATAAGGATAAAGAATATAGTATTCTTTGATTTCACCAAGTATCTCTGCTGAGAAAATAAACAGTAGTATGATAGTCTCTAAAGTATCCGGAATATCAATATGAATGCGCTTCTCGATAAAACTGGGGATTAAAAATAGAATAAGAGTGAGGATGCATAAAAAGATATTTTCATAATCTCTATTGGGTATCTGATCAATAATCACCAGGATAACGGATAATCGGAGTAAAGTATATACAATGGAGATTGGTGTTCGATCTTTCCATTGGAATAATTTTGAAAGCTTTTTCATAAACTGCCTCCTAATTTAATGAATAAGATCAATTGTAACATGTATATAGTAAAAATCAAAGAGAAAATTAAGTAATATTAAGCAACCTCAAAGAAGTTCTTGCCGGGAAGCTACTTTAATTTCAAATGGTTTCAGTTTCTGTGAAAAAACAAAGAATGGATGAAGCATCCATTCTTTGTTTTTTATAATTTAAGACAATTGGGAGGTTATTAACTAACGGATATTCATGCCTGGTTTTGAAATGTTGCATAGAGCATCTTCGGCGCAATTTTGACAAGAAGGCTCTAATGAGATATCTCCGAGTGCTACAATACCAATGAGATCGTTATTTTCAACGATAGGTAATCTGCGTATCTGTCTATCGCTCATTAATTTTGCGGCATCATCCACATTCATTTCAGGACTGCCAAATACTACATTAGCTGTCATAATATCGCCGACTCTTTTTTTTGAGACATCTTCGCCGGAGGCTACAGATCTGACCGCTATATCTCGGTCTGTTACGATACCAATGATTTTGTCATCGGTACACACAGGAATAGAACCACAGTTATATTGCTTCATAAGCTGGGCAGCTCTTTCAATAGAGTCATCAGATCTTAATTTTGCGATGTCTTTTGACATTATCTCCTTTACTTTCATAAATACCTCCATTCCTCCGCTTTTGGCGGACAAAGAAAGATGAAAATACATCTTACATAGATAGATTACCCATGGAGGTTCTGTTTTATAAAAACATATTATGGTTGGAAGCAATGGAGCTTCAATCATTCATCATCATATGAAATTTTACTACAGTTAGAGGAATAAGGATTTTTCATGCAGTCATACCGTTCAATCGGTTCCGGACCTCTTGTCACTTGTCTGGATATACGAATAATTCCACTAAGATCGGCAATCATTCTCCAACTCACCAAGGTGATTTTATCATTTTCTATTTCAATTCCGGAGATACCTCTTGTGTGGATGCAGCAGCCGGTGTTAAAATACGGTAGTTCGTCGGCCTTTGGGAACTTTGGTCTGTGTGTATGCCCACAAATAAGCATCATTTTGTGCTTTTCAATCCACTTATTATATACTTTTTCAACCTTATGTCGTTTATATAGATTTCTAGCTGGGCTTGAGGGATTTTCAAATCCGACAACATGCATAAATCGCCAAAAATACCGGAGTAAAAGCATGGAAATTCTCCATGCCTGATCATTCATAAAATCTCCCTGATGGCCATGAACAATTAGAATTTCTTGACCGGTAGCCTTATGCTTTAAAAGGAGTGCTTCCTGTGGTTGCAAATCCTTAAATAAATCAATCCGTTCCTGATTATATTCATCATAAAAGGTAAAGTAGTTGTCCGATACAAATTTTTTGCTCTTCAAAAATATATTATGGTTTCCGTATAACATAATTAGACGGTTTTTATCAAAAAACTTTTTTAAAGCCACAAAGATATCCGTATGAGCGAGGCGTATATGTTTAAAATTAGAATATTCCCAGAGCTCATCACCGTCACCGGCTTCCACATATACAAATCCCTTCTGATAATAATGATTGAGTGCATGAAGAAACATATTCTGATTTCTGGCAAACTCATCGGATACGCTGTCATCTCCGCGATGTATATCACTAAAGATGATAAATTTTGAATTTTCATCAAAATATTCAATATGCGCATTGTCATATGCTTTTGTTAACCGTTTATCCGTCTGCATGTTTTTACCCCTACTTAACGTTCCTTTACAACGCATTTTACCTTTAAAAGATAATATGTAATATATGGAGTATGTTGTATTTTGGTAATGAATATTCAATATTGGGTCTACTTTTTAAATTTATATTACTTAAAATAAATGTAGGTAATTGCACCATTTTATTATAAGTATTGGAAAATAACAAAAAAGGAGATCCATTATGGCATTAATTCAAGTTAATTTCTTTTCTAAATCTCTAATGAGAACTGTACCCATGAATGTAATCTTACCTGTGGACAAGCTTGCTTTTCCCGGAATGCCGGTAAGGGAAAATAAACCTTATAAGACATTATACTTATTGCATGGTGTGTTCGGTAATTACACAGACTGGATATCAGGGACAAATATACTAAGGTGGGCAGAGGAGAATGATCTGGTGGTTGTAATGCCTTCCGGTGATAATATGTTTTATGTTGATCAGCCGAATACACATAATCTATATGGAGAATTTATCGGTAAAGAACTGATAGAAATAACAAGGAAGATGTTCCACTTATCAAATAAAAGGGAAGATACCTTTATTGCAGGTCTTTCCATGGGTGGCTATGGAGCAATACGTAATGGTTTAAAATACCATGAGACTTTCGGATATATAGCGGGTCTGTCATCTGCCTTAATTATTGATGACATGGATAAGAGAACGGATGAGGAAGCATTCTTTCTTTCCTCTCGTAGCTATGCCCAAAGTTGCTTTGGGGATTTATCAAAGATTTTAGATAGCGATATGAATCCAAAATGGCTAGCGAAAAAACTAGTTGTAGAGAGTTCAGACCTACCAAAGATTTATTTGGCCTGTGGTCAGCAAGATAGTCTTCTTTCTAGTTCTGCCCTATTATATGATTATCTTTCAGAGCTTGGATTTGATGTGATTTTTGAAGAAGGTCCGGGAGGACATGAATGGGATTTTTGGAATAAGTATATCTATAAGGTCCTTGGTTGGCTTCCACTTGAGAAAAATAGTGCGGGAATCAATAGTGGAAATATAGGAATATAGAGTAAATGATTAATTTTGTGTATCGATTATCCAATAATGAACCTACTAATTTACGTTATTTTTCTCTATAATGAATATTGCAAAACGTTCTGCAGAACGATTATGAAAAAGGGGATTTACAAGAATAACAAGTTTAGCAATCGCTTATATAGTATTAAATTATGAAGGAGAACTGGTAATGAAGAAAATGAAAAAAATTATAGCAATTACTACATTAATTGCAATCCTTGCAACAAATGGTATTGGATGTAGTAAGAATTCATCGGAAACTACGAAAAACAATGTAACACCAGCTGCTCAGGGGGAAAATATATCAACAGATTCAGAGTCTAAGGGAGTCACTTTACCACTTTCAGAAGAAAAGATAACTTTAACAATGTATGCTGGATCAATGGATACAAATTTGGCAACTGTTGCAAAAGATTACAATGAGAATGCATTCTTCCAAGAATTGGAGAAGAGAACCAATGTACATATCGAATTTCAAACGGTACCTCAAGGAAGTACAGATGCATTTAATCTTATGATTGCATCCGGTGAATTACCGGATCTAATCTATGGTCCAGGTGCATATCAGGATGGTATGGATGCCGGTATTGATGATGGGATTTACCTTGATTTGACACCATATCTTGATACATATTTATCTAACTATAATAAACTAAGAACACAGAGCACAGAGATAGAAAGAAATAGTACTACGGATAGCAGTAGAATTGCTGCACTATATGCGATTTATCAATCTCCACAACCGCCGTGGATGGGTCTAATGATGAGGAAAGATTGGTTAGATGATTTGGGTCTGGATGTACCAAGAACTGTCTCAGAATGGGAGACGGTACTTACTGCCTTTAAGGAGGAAAAAGGAGCATATGCGCCTTTGGCGTTATGTGGTTCCTTAGGTTTTTACGGTCAAGGCTTTGATATAGCATCTGGCATTTTTACTGGATCTTTTCTTAATATAGATGGAAAAGTTTCTTTTAATGATACATCCGATAAAATGAAAGAATATCTTACCGTATTAGCTGATTGGTATAAGAAGGGATTGATTGATCCTGACTTTATGACGAAGCAAAATGCTTTTTTTGTAGATACAGCAATGGTAACTACAGGACAGACAGGAGTATTCAACTCTATGTATACAATGGCTGATATGTATAAAGCTGCAAGTGAGGATCCTAATTTTGAATTAATTGCTGTGAATGGACCAATACCAGATTCTGGTGAAGAAGGTAACATAGGTTTTGCAAGTACAATGATCGGTGGTGCAGGCATGGCGATCTCTGCTGATAGTAAGAACAAGGAAATAGCTATGAAATGGCTTGATTATATCTTCTCTGAAGAAGGTTCATTGCTGGCGAATTATGGTGTCGAAGGAGATACTTTTGCATTTAATGAAGAAGGTGAACCAATATTTACAGAAAAAATCACTAAAAACCCGGATGGGCTTTCCATGGCACAAGCAATGGCCTTTTATACACTTCCCCCATCCATGTTACCTTGTTCTTACGATTGGACGAGAGAACTTTCTGGCGTCTCACAAAGCTCTATTGACATGATGTATGTTTGGGAGAAGCAGAGTATGGACTATAATTATCCTTCCCAAGCGACTATGACAAGTGATGAGAATAGAGAATATGCTTCTTTATATAGTAATATTCAAACTTACTCAACGGAAAGAGTGACACAATATATAACAGGTGTTAAGGATATTAATACAGATTGGGATGATTTTGTAAATACAATTAACGAGTTTGGATTAGACCGCTGTATTGAATTAAAACAAATATCATTAGAACGTTATTTACAAAGATAGTATAAAAATGTCAAAGGACAGCCATTTTAAGTATGTTGTTTCTCATAAAACAAGCCTGCTATATGCAGGCTTGTTCCATAAATTATGAGTATCACATTTCGAAATATATGTACTTGCTAGGAGAATATAAGAGTTAGAAAATCAAAACGTATAGAAAGGATAATTTAATGTGTTAGCAAAAAAAAGACAGATAAAACTGGGTGTTCCATCATACCAAAAAAAATTTACGAAAGAGGCTATAGTTAAAGACTTTAAAAGAAATAAAGTTGCTTATCTCATGGCAATTCCAGCTATAATTTTATTGATTTTATTTAATTACTTACCAATGTTTGGTGTGATAATGGCATTCGAAAATTATAAACCAAAATTAGGTATATTTGGGAGCCAATTTGTTGGATTAAAACACTTCTTGGATTTTTTTCAATCAATCTATTTTGTCAGAGTAGTAAAAAACACCTTAATACTTAGTGGACTTCAACTATTAATTGAATTTCCAGCTTCTATCATTTTTGCGTTACTTATAAATGAAGTAAGAAGTAAATGGTTTAAGGGAACAGTACAAACTATCAGTTATATGCCTAATTTTATATCAATGGTTGTTGTTTCAGGTATTATTATTGATTTTTGTTCTTCTAGAGGTGTTCTAACAGCCTTAGTATCTCACTTTACAGGATCCACACAGAATCTTCTTAGTTTTCCTAGTAACTGGCGTACTCTCTACATATTATCTGATTTATGGCAAGGACTTGGAATGGGAAGTATTGTATTCTTGGCAGCATTAGCAGGAATTGATCAAGAACTTTATGAAGCCGCCGTTATTGATGGAGCAAATCGTTGGAAGCAAACCATACATGTAACATTAACCGGAATTATGCCAACTATTATTATCATGCTAATAATGCGTGTAGGTATGATGATGTCAGTCGGAAGTGAGAAGACAATACTTTTATATAACTCACAGGTGTATGAGACAGCAGATATCATCTCCAGCTATGTTTATAGAAAAGGACTTGTTGAGTTTAATTACGGCTACAGTACTGCAGTTAGTTTGTTTAATTCAATCATTAATCTTACATTATTGCTTATTACAAACCATATCAGTAAAAAAGCATCAGAAACAAGTCTGTTTTAAGGAGGAAAAATACGTGATTGTAGAAAGAAAAAAATCGCCCGCACGAATTACATTTAAATTATTTAATACATTATTTATGTGCTTTGTTATTTTTGTTTGTATTCTTCCGGTATGGCATGTGGTATGTGCTTCATTTAGCAATGCTAATTATGTAATGCAAAATAGTGGAGTTATATGGAAAATTAAAGGCTTTAATATTGAAGGGTACAAATTGGTATTTCAAAATATTTCAATCTGGACGGGATATCTGAATACGTTTATTTATGTAATAGCAAGTACAACGCTTGGAATGCTTATTACTGTAATGGTTGGATATACAGTATCTCGAAAGGATGCATTATGGGGAAATATAATTATGTTTCTTATGGCATTTACAATGTTATTTAACGGAGGAATGATCTCATCGTACATCATTAATACACAGTTATTAGGTCTTTATAATAATAGATTAGCGATGATTTTACCGACATGCTTTGGTGTGTATAATGTCATTCTTATTAGGACTGCTATTATGGGGGTACCGGAAAGCTTGGAGGAATCAGCCAATCTTGATGGAGCAGGAAAAATGACAATTTTGTTTAAAATTATTCTGCCATTGATTAAACCAACAATTGCCACTCTCATGCTCTTTACAGTTGTTGGACAGTGGAATTCCTGGTTTAATGCTTCAATTTATCTTCGAAATAGAGAATTATTTCCACTTCAGCTTATTTTAAAAGAAATACTGGTCACCAATGATACCAGCAGCACGACTGCTGTTGTTGCTACGGATTTTGCGGGTGATGCTGTTATGTATAAACAGCTAGTCAAGTATTGTGTTATTGTAGTCTCAACAGCCCCAATCTTTGCGTTTTATCCTTTTATACAAAAATATTTTGAGAAGGGTGTTTTAGTTGGTGCAATAAAGGGGTAATATGAAGTTTAATACTTTCTAAATAATTGAATATAAGAGGAGGCAATAACATGACGATGTTTGGCAGCAAACCGATTGAACCAATCAATCGAATTATTACTGTTACAGAAGGAAAGCTTGAAGGGATTCCTGCCAATAATCCTGCGTATACGATTTATCGAGGTGTTCCATATGCAAAGCCACCAGTTGGTGAACTGCGTTGGTCAGAAGCAAAAGAACCGGACACTTGGGAGGGGATACGAAAGTGTAATGTATTTCCGGCAGCATCAATCCAGGGGGAGCAAATGGAGGGAAGTTTTTATCAAAAGGAATTCTTTCCGGACGTGGTTCCCATGAGTGAGGATTGTCTGTATCTTAATATATGGACTCCTGATACGACGGGTACTAAAAGATTACCAATCCTTTTTTATATCCATGGAGGTGCTTTTATTAGTGGTTATAGTTGGGAAATGGAGTTTGATGGAGAAGCTATGTGTCGCAGAGACTGTATCTTAGTGACGGTAGGCTATAGGCTTGGTGCTCTTGGATTTTTTGCTCATCCTGAATTATCAGGGAAATCATCCAAGGCGGTATCCGGTAATTATGCTATCTCTGACTGTATTCAGGCACTCAAATGGGTGAAGGAGAATGCATCGGCCTTTGGTGGAAATGCTGAGAATATAACTATATTTGGTCAATCTGCAGGTGGAGCAATGGTACAATCCCTAATTACCTGTCCGATTGCTAGTGGACTTTTTACAAGAGCCATTGTACAATCAGCTGGAGGTATTAGTACTCTTGGAGCTGGTTTTACTCTCGAAAAGATGGAGAAAATCGGTATAGATATATGTCAAAAGCTTGGTAAATCCATGGATGAGCTTAAAGCTATGGAAGCTACAGCGGCAACGCAGGCTATTATGAATGCCATGAACGAATTAATGGGATTTGGATTATATTTTAATCCTTGTGTTGACGGGTACTACCAACCCAAGCTATCTGGTGAAGCAATTGCAGCAGGTGAGCATTTAGAGGTTGATATCATGACTGGATCGGTAAGTGGAGATGGTGCGCTGTTCTCTGGATGGCCGGCAAATTCGGTGGAAGAATTCGAAGCCGGAATACGTTCTATGTATCAGGACTACGCACAGGAATACATAAAATTATATGATGTAAAGAGTGTAAATGAATTGACGAACATTCAAGAGGCCAGAAAAAAGGTTATTTCTATGTTATCGCCTCGAAGCTGGGCTTTAGCTGAGCTAAAAAACAATCGCAAACCTCTTTATATTTATTATTTTGACCGCAAGATGCCGGGAGATGATGCAGGAGCTTATCATTCCTCGGAGTTATGGTATATCTTTGGTACCATTGACCGTTCCTGGCGGTCTATGACAGAGGGATTCGAGGTGGGCGATTACACCTTATCTCGTGCGATGACAGATTATTGGTGCAATTTTGCAAAAACTGGGAATCCAAACGGAGCATCAGTACCTGAATGGTTGCCATTTACAAAAGAAAATCCAATGACTTTAATATTAGATGAAAAACGGATCAATAACCGGGATATGAGTGATGTTTATATGCTGGATGCTCATGTAAGGCTTCAGCATAAACAATTTATGAAACTATAATTGGACTTCATCAGAGGAATAGGATAATAATGATTATAAAAGGAAAAATACAATTAAGCAAAGCATACAGTTTTCTTCTGAGATCTTATATTATCACGATAGCTGCCGCGCTAGGTATATCAGTTTTTGGTTATGTCTACTCTTATTGGATGATTCGACAAGATATAGACATAAATTACTCCGCTCTACTAAATGAGCAAAAGTTGACCTTCGATAAAGAATGGAGAAGTGTTGAAGCTAATATTAGTGCGGCAGCTTCCAACAGTCTTGTGAAA
Organism: Bacillota bacterium; assembly: GCA_023389295.1. Lineage (GTDB taxonomy): Bacteria > Bacillota > Clostridia > Lachnospirales > Lachnospiraceae > Mobilitalea. The sequence continues at coordinate 57,634 of JAEWEO010000228.1, read as the reverse complement.
CAACTGGCCCAATTGGAAGTATGGCAAGTCATGGATCTATATAGTGTTGTTGATTTGATTTCAGAATTAAAGGCTTCACTTCGTGAGAATCATATAATAGAAAATATAGGTGTTTATTTTTATAAGAATAAGAGCTTTGTGACAGATAATGATAGATATGCGGAGCAGATTAATCATTTATACTTACTTAAATATAACATTTCAGTTGATGAGTTTACCTCTGGCATGAAAGGTGTTTCTGGCTATTTTGTCATTTCAAAGGCTGGAGAGCATTACCTAATAATTTATCATAATATATTTGATCATAGGTATAAGGAGGTTATTGCAACTTCATTTGCGATACTTCCATGGAGTAATCTAAGCGAAGTGGTTAATCCAGTATTTGTTTCACAAGATAGTGGCTGTTATCTTATTAATTCTGATGGGATAATGATTGGAAATACAAACCCAAAAGTACAGATACATCTTAATGATGATTCTTATTTGCAGGAGGATAATAATATCTTTGTTAAAAAATATAACGGCAAGGAATATATATTATCATCAATAACTTCTGAGGTGTTTGATATAAAATATACTATTTATGCTCCGAAATCGATATTTTTTAAGAATATACATATTTTGGGATATATCATTATTGCGGAAATGGTTTTGTTTATTTTAGTAGGTGGATATTTGTCTATCTATTTCTCTAAGAAAAATAGTTTACCCGTTGAACGACTCTTGACAATGCTTAAGGTTCAAAAAAATGAGGTTGAAGATACTTCTCTTGCGCAGATTTATCAAAATCTCGAAAATTCCTTACAGTCTTTAATCACCGGTCATGACAACCTATATCATAAATTAAATAATATTGATTTAGTAGTTGAAAAATATGTTTTTACAAATTTAATGCGTAACTGGAGGCCGGATGATGGTTGGATGGAGGAGTATCTTTTTCGAATCAAGGAAAAATATCCGCTCTCTAATTATAGAGTTATTTTATTCTCTTTTAGCAATCTAAATCATTCGCTATTTGCGAAGGAGCAGGAAAAAGGTAATACCTCCATTGATTTTCCATTTATGATTTTCTCAATCAAAAATGTAATTAATGAAATTGTTTTAAAATATGACTATAGTAATGGGAATACTAATCGGGATATCAACGGTATTGTCATTGAGATGGGAGATATGACAGCTTGTATCGTGAATTCTGTAACGGAGCAAAGCGATTATGCATTACAGGAAACAGTCCAAAAATGCATTGATTTTTTCCGTTCAGCATTTAAAATTAATTGTTATGCTAGCATCAGTAGTCCTCACAAAGAATATGAGGAATTAGATATTGCTTATGACGAGGCCTTAATGACAATCACTCACAAGTCCTTCTGGGGTAATAGTATAACGGATGTTGTTTTGTATGATAATGAGAAAGCCGTATATGGTGAATCCAATAAGGAGAACAAGTTAGTTTTTCAAGCAAAAAAATTATCAAATTGTTTAATGATGAAAGATTATGAAAAAGCGTCCTATATCCTCGATGAAACTCTAGAGAAGTGCTTTTCAAAAGATGTTCGTAAGCTATCTTATAATCAATACCAAGCTTCCACATTAATCTTTATTATTCTAGGCAACCTGAGTGAGATGGATACAATTGATGAAACTATCATCTCGAATGCTCATTGGACATCATCGGATTGCATATTATCTATGGGCTCCCTTAAGGATATAAAAGTGAGTTTACATGCAATTATTGATGAAATAGCACAAAAATGTGAAGAAACTACATATCAGTCAGATGAGCCGGAGTGGTTATTAAAAGCTGAGGAGTATGTAAAAAAACATTTTACAGATTCAGAGATTAATATATCTGTGATTTCTGATAAGTTCAACATTAGCCTAAATCATTTGGGCCGCACATTTAAAAAATATCGCGGTATCAATATGTTAGACTATATGCATCAATTAAGAATAAAAAAATGTAAGGAACTAATGGATCAGGGTATGAGTGTTACTGATTGCGCAAAAGAGGTTGGATATATTGATGCAAAGTCCTTTATTCGTGCGTTTAAAAGATATGAAGGAATTACTCCAGGGCAATATAAAAATAATAAAGAATGTATAATACGAAGCATTTAAGAGATGAAATAGAAAGAATACAGGAAAGGATAACATAATCCAATCACCTAAGTTAGGTTATTGGATTATTCAAATAACAATGGAAAAATATACAATTGATATGGATGAATATAAACGACTTGCCCGACAAGTAGTAGCAGAAGGGTGCGTTTTACTGAAGAATGACAATCAGACATTACCTTTCAGAAATGGAGACAAGGTAGCGGTATTTGGAAGGAGCGCATTTAATTATTATAAAAGTGGACTTGGTTCCGGTGGCTTGGTTAACACAAGATATACCGTTAGCATATTAGATGCTTTAAAGGAGTGTTCTAAAATCTCATTAAATGAGGAATTGTTATCTTTATATCGTAACTGGGTGAAAGAGAACCCCTTCGATGAAGGAACCGGTTGGGGACAAGTACCCTGGTCTCAGAAAGAAATGCCGTTAGACAGTTTCGTCGTAGAAGATGCAGCAAAAATGTCTGATATTGCGTTGGTCATGATAGGTCGTACAGCCGGCGAAGACCAGGATACAAAAAATGAACCCGGAAGCTACCTCCTATCAGATGTTGAAAAGAAAATGCTTTTTGAAGTAACGAGAGTATTTGACAGAGTAGTAGTAATACTAAATGTTGGTAATATTATTGATATGAGCTGGGTAGCCGAATATAATCCATCTGCTGTTTTATATGTGTGGCAGGGGGGGCAAGAGGGTGGTAACGGTGTTGTTGATGTATTAACGGGAAAGGTAAATCCTTGTGGGAAACTTACGGATACAATAGCAAAGGATATTATAGATTATCCTTCTACTGCTAATTTTGGAGATTTGATTCGCAATTTTTATAAGGAAGATATCTATGTTGGATATCGTTACTTTGAAACTTTTGCAAAAGACAGAGTATTATATCCTTTTGGGTTTGGTATGTCATATACAACCTTCGAACATAAAGCAAGTATTTTAAAAATAACGGAAGATATGCTAGTATTTGAAGCAGTTGTTAAAAACACAGGTGAATTATCAGGTAAAGAAGTCATACAAGTATATATGGAAGCACCTCAGGGCAAGCTCGGAAAACCTTCCAGAGTTTTAGTGAATTTTACAAAGACAGAGGTTATTGAAGCAGGACATGAATATAAAGTGATAATTCACGTACCAAAAAAGTATATGGCATCCTATGATGATAGCGGAATAACAGGAAATAAAGCATGTTTTGTTCTTGAAGCCGGTACTTATGCTTTTTATATGGGCGGTGACGTTAGAAGTGCAACCTTAGCAGGTAGCTATGAAGAGAAGGAAACGGTAGTTTTAGAAAGGTTAGAAGAGGCCTGTGCACCAACGGTTAGCTTCAAGCGTATTAAGCCGTTTGTAACAGAAGGAGGAAGTTTTTTAATTGAAACAGAACAGGTTCCTACCAGAACCGTAAATCCTTCCGATCGTAGGCTCACAGACAAACAACCGGAGCTTACTTATTCAGGAGATCAGGGTTATAAGCTAAGTGATGTCGTGGATGGTATTGTAACAATGGAGGATTTTATCGCCCAGTTAAGTGATGACGACCTGATACATATGTTCCGTGGGGAAGGGATGAGCAGCCCAAAGGTAACGCCTGGAACGGCGGGAGCTTTCGGTGGAATATCGGAACGCTTAAGGGGCTTTGGTATTCCGGTAGCATGCTGTGCTGACGGACCATCAGGAATTCGAATGGATTGTGGAACGAAAGCCTTCTCTCTACCGAATGGAACCGCAGTTGGGTGTACCTTCAATCTACCGTTGGTAGAAGAACTTTATCATATGCTAGGGTTAGAGTTACGAAAAAATAAAATCGATACCATTTTAGGACCTGGAATGAACATACACAGGAATCCTCTGAATGGACGTAATTTTGAATACATATCGGAAGATTGTTTGGTGACAGGCAAACTGGGGGCTGCTCAGGTTATTGGTATGGGAAGGGCAGGTGTTACCGGAACCATTAAGCATTTTTGCGCAAATAATCAAGAGGCTGGACGCCATACCTCAGAGTCTGTTGTATCGGAAAGAGCACTTAGAGAGATTTATTTAAAAGGATTTGAAATTGCAATCAAAGAGGGTGGAGCATATTCTGTAATGACAGCATATGGGGCAGTAAATGGATTATGGACCTCAGGCAGCTATGATTTATGTACAACAATCCTTCGTAAGCAGTGGGGATATCAAGGAATTGTAATGACAGACTGGTGGGCAAATGCCAATGTTGAAGGTGAAAAGCCAACAAGAGAAAATAAGGCATCTATGATAGCAGCACAAAATGATCTGTACATGTGTGTTTCTGATTCCGTTGCTAACATGGAAAATGATAATGTAAAAACAAAATTAGAAGCCGGTGAAATTAATCGATACGAGCTTCAAAGAAATGCAAGCAATATCCTAAAATTTATTATGAGATCCCCTGTGATGCTTCATGAACTTGGTCGTATTAGTCAGGAAGAACTAGATGAAATGAAGGTTCAGGATGATAATGATTTTGTAGTAGACGAATTAGTTTATTATGAACAAAAAGGTGATGAAATAATAATTGATGGAAGCGTTTTGGATGTTAAAAAGGGACGGGCTGAAGTATTCGGAGTTACTTTTCAAAAGATAGGTATTTATGAGATATCAATTCGCATGAAATCAGATCTTGGATCCTTAGCTCAGCTTCCGGTATCGGTATATTTTGATAATACATTAAAATCAGTCATTACAATACAAGGTACCGAAGGCAGGTGGATAACAGAAACCAGACCTCTGGGGGTTGTTTTTAGCATGAATCATTATATTAAGTTATACTTTGGAGCTAATGGGCTTAAGATTGATCAAGTTAGAATACGATTTGTGAAAGGATTTAAGTTACCATTTTAAAGGGAAAATTTCACTAGAATAATCCATGAAAAGTAAATTCATCTTGCTGAATCTACTTATCATGGGTTATTTTTAAAATGAATGAGTCAATAAGAACTGGTTTTCCGATTTTATATATAATATTATATAGTTATGGAATTAGGTTATACAGGTAAGATATGGATTATCTCTTCTCATTAAGAAATAAAGATGCTACAATAGGATTACACAGGATTGGTTATACTATTTATAATTATAGTATAGATGGAGGTTCTCATGGCTCGATTAATAATAAATATCGTACTCGTTATTTGCCTTGCTCTATTAACCTGGTTTGGATTAGGACCGGCATTTTTTGCTGATGGTACCGATACAGAACGATGGTATACTCTTTTGTTAGTATCCTTTTTCTATCTACTTATATTTGCAATCATGTTCTATGTAAATAAACGTATGAAAAAATAAATATACAAATGAGAGGTTGTGTGATCTAGATGTATAACTACAAATTGGTGATACAATATGACGGAGGACGATATAAGGGTTGGCAACGTCTTGGAAATGGTGAAAATACAATACAAGATAAAATAGAGTCTGTGTTATCCCAAATGATAGGATACCGCTTAGAAATCATCGGCTGTAGCCGTACGGATGCCGGGGTTCATGCGCTAGCTCAAGTTGCTAATTTTAAATTAAAGGAATACTTATCAAAGGATCAAATAAAGAAATATTTAAATCAGTATTTACCCCAAGATATCGCCATTCTTGAGGTGGAAGAGGTAGAGGAAAGCTTTCACGCTAGATATCTGGCAAAAGATAAAACCTATCTATATAAGATATGGAATAGAGAAGAACCAAATCCCTTCCAGCGTAAATATAGTATGCAGGTAAAAAATAAACTTGATCTAGCATTAATGAAAGAAGCAAGTACACATTTTATTGGTGAGCATGATTTTACTGCCTTTTCCAATGCCAAATCAAAAAAGAAATCCATGGTAAGGGAGATTTACTCCATTGAAATGGAAGAAGAGATGGGGTTTATTTTTATACGAATTAAAGGAGATGGATTTCTCTATAATATGGCAAGATGGATGGTGGGAACATTAATTGATGTCGGTCTTGGTTTCATTAAGGCAGAAGATATTTCAAATATTCTAATGTCTAAGGAAAGAAATCAAACGGGTAATCTTGCAGAAGCCCAGGGGTTATATCTTGAAAAGATAACTTATTGATGAAGTGTTGGTATGTAGGTTAGGAGAGAGAGGTAAATATGTTCGTAGCAACAGCTATCATTCGAATACATCTACCATGGGTTCATTCCCTTAAAGAAAAGCGTATGGTAGTGAAAAGTCTTTCGGCAAAAGTGAGAAATGAGTTCAATGTCTCCGTTGCGGAAGTAGAAGAACAGGATCTTCATCAGATAGCAGTTCTAGGTGTTGCCGGTATTGCGGGAGACAGATCACAGGGAGACAGCATACTCGATCATGTTATTAATTTTATAGAAGCTAATACGGAGGGTGAAGTGGTAAGTATTGAACGTGAGGTGTTATAAAATAAAAATATAACTTCCATTGGGAACCTAGAAAACCTGTAGTATTTGACGAAAATTATAAAGAAATTCTGTTTGACAATATATGGGATTGATTATAAAATAGAGTTAATATCTGTCAAAATAATACTAAAGGTGGTGAAAACAATGGGAGATAAGAATCCGAAAAAGGCACCGAAAAAGAAAAGCGGAACTCAGTCTGGTGCAACAAGCTCAACAAAGAAAAAATAAGCGCAAAAATTCCCTCTAGGATAACAAAGAGGGAATTTTTGTGAGTATAGATGATTGTTATGAAATACATAGATAAAAGGAGACCAATATGAGTATTAACGAAATTATAAAAAAGAGATATTCCGTTAGAAGCTATCAGGATAAGATGGTAGAAGAAGAACTAATTCTTAAGGTATTAGAGGCAGGAATCCTTGCTCCTTCCGCAGTTAATTTTCAACCGGTACATTTCATCGTTATAACAAAAGAGGAGGAAAAGAAGAAGTTATATGAAGTATATACTCGTGAATGGATCAAAGAGGCTCCTGTTATTATTGTAGCCTGTGGTGATCATAGAACTTCCTGGAAGAGGAGAGATGGCAAGGATCATTGTGATATTGATGTAGCCATTGCCGTAGATCATATGACTCTTGCTGCAACGGATTTGGGGCTTGGAAGTTGTTGGGTTTGTGCATTTGATGCAAAACGCTGCCATGAATTACTTAACCTACCTGAATATCTGGAGACAGTTGCTCTCCTTCCCCTTGGATATCCTAAAACAGATAGAACAGAAGCGGCAAAAAGAAAAAATATGGATGAGTTAGTTAGTTGGAATAAGTACCAGGGGAATTAGGTCTTTTTTCTTTAAGGATAGATAGAGATACTTTGATAAATAGAAAGTATTAACTTTAGTTTCAGTTACAATAGATAAGTAATAAAAGTATTAATTGTAAATATGAAGAAGCTATAAGAAGCCTCCTGGAACATGTGCGTTAACAACAGCATGTTCTAGAAGGCTTTTTAAACATTCATAAATAACTTATATAGGGAGATTGACTAAACTCTTAGAAACTAATTATCTATGTAACAACTTCTCAGCTCTAGGAGCTCTTAGCATGCTGGCTGCCGGCATATCGCTACCAAGCAGGGGTTGTAAGTAATGTTTAAAGGCGTCCGTTACATTATTACCCTTTGCATTGATGAAATGGTCTGACATTAATTTTGTCTTACCTGCAACATTATTAAGATCCGTCATCTTATAGTCTACAGAATAATCTCCGGTACGATGAATGGTAATGGAGCCATCAATATTGTGCCAGATGGCAAATTGAGCTGCTTTTTCACCAACTTCTCTGGCTTCGTGCTGGTCGATGGTTGAAACACAACCCATAAAGGATCTTTGCAGGTAACCAAGAGTATCGGACCTTACTCTACTGATACCAAGCTTATGTTTGATTTCCTGCGTCAAAAGATCACCTAAAGCGCCTGTACCGGAAAGCTGAATATTACCATGAGAATCTGTATCGCTTTTGATCAGCTTTGTTACAATGGGAACACCGTTTTCATCCTGTATACCTTCGGAAACAGCCACGATACAACGTCCATATTTATCATAAACCTCTTTTACATCCTTTAAGAAGTTATCAATACTAAAATGACGTTCCGGAAGATAGATTAGATGTGGACCATCATCCGGATATTTTTGAGCTATAGAGGAAGCAGCCGTCAAAAATCCGGCATGACGTCCCATAACCACTCCGATATGAACACCGGGGAGAGCTCTGTTATCTAAGTTTAGACCGATGAAGGTCTGAGCGACAAATCTTGCTGCAGAAGGATACCCCGGGGTATGATCATTCATCATAAGATCATTGTCAATGGTTTTTGGAATATGAATAGCTCTAAATTCATAACCGGTAGATTCTGCTTGCTGATTAACGATTCTTACAGTATCAGCGGAGTCATTACCACCGATATAGAAGAAATACCTTACACCATGAGCCTTAAACACATTAAAGATTTCTTTGCAGTAAGCATTATCCGGCTTGTCCCTGGTAGAGAATAATGCGGAAGAAGGTGTAATTGCAACCTGCTCCAAATTGTGAGTTGTTTCCTGAGTTAAATCAAGGAAATCCTCATTAATAATTCCGGAAACACCATTTACTGCACCATAAACTTTTGTGATCTGTGGAAATTTTCTCGATTCTAGCACGGCACCAACTAACGATTGATTAATAACCGCGGTGGGGCCTCCACCTTGTGCTACAACAACTTTTCCCTCAAGTACCATACGATTACTTCACTCCTTTACTTTTCGTTAAAATGTAGATATGACTGTCAAAACATTTGCCGAATTACGTTTTTTGAGTAAGCAAGGATGTCATTCTTATTTTGCTCTAAGCAACGAGAACCGAAGAAACGCATAGCAGGTTTCTTACGGTTTGTGACAATAAGTTTGTCCCACCATGATGAATAATCTGAGAGTAATTTTGTAACCTGATCTGTTATCAAGTGTTTTAACTTAAGTTTAAGTGTTTCATAATATCTATCATACCACAATTTAACAGCATATGTAAATATTAACCTGAATACAGAAGTGGTTAAATGCGGGCACTCATCAAATTACTAGAGGTATAACGCTTTAAGCCCTGATAGAAGAAACATAACTTGCACGAAGTCTATTCTTGAAGTAAAATAAAGTAATAATAGGTATACAAAAGAAGCGTTTAAGTGATACAGCATACGATGGGGGATAAAATGGTTGTAATTAAAGAAGTAATAACAAAGAAAGAGAAAAAAATATTTGCTACATTTTCGGTTCAAATGTATAAAAATGTACCCTGGGCAATTCCGGATTTAATCTCGGATGAAATAAACAACTTTAATCCAAAAAAAAATCCAGCTTATGATTATTGCGAGGTGAAGCAGTTTCTCGCCTATAGGGATAAAAAGTGCGTGGGAAGAATCGCAGGTATCATCAGCCATGCAGCAAATGAAAAATGGGACACAAGAAGAATAAGGTTCTCCAGAGTTGACTTTATCGATGACTATGAGGTGTCCGAAGCTCTGTTTCAAGCAGTAGAGAATTGGGGACGTTCCAAAGGCTTAACCCAGATACATGGTCCCATTGGTTTTAGCGATATGGATCAGGAGGGTATGCTAGTAGAAGGCTTTGAGGAAGAGGGAATGTTTATCACCATATACAATCACCCTTACTATATTAATCACTTAGCTAGACTTGGCTATGAGAAGGATATTGATTGGGTTGAATATCTGGTTACCTTACCCCAGGAACCTAATGTTAGGATGGATCTTCTGGCAGAACAGGTGTTAAAGAGAAACAAAGTAACCCTCATCGAGCCCAAAAGTCGCAGAGAAATTAAAGGCTACATATCACAGATATTACAGCTGCTTAATATCTGCTATAGTAATCTATATGGTACGGTGGAACTTAGTCCTGCACTAATACAAAAATACGTGGATCAATTTATTCTATTAATTAATCCCGATTATTTGAAATTATTAGTTAATGAAAATAAAGAGCTTATTGGGTTTGGCTTAGCAATGCCATCGCTTAACAAAGCTGTGAAAAAGCATAATGGTAGATTACTGCCATCTGGCTGGTTTGATTTACTTAGAGTACCTTTTGCCAAAGCTTCCGTATTGGATTTGTATCTGATAGGGGTGGAACCAAAGATGCAGAACAAAGGATTAACTGCTGTCCTAATGAATTCCATGACCAAGACCGCAAGAGAAAATGGAATTTTATTTGCACAGACCGGACCGGAGCTTGAAACCAATCACCAGGTTCAGGCATTATGGAAGCACTATGAAACGAGAAATCATAAACGAAGAAGATGTTTTATTAAAACTTTGGTATAATATAATATTCAACATTATTAAGTTAGAAGAAATCGAAAAAACATAAATAGAGAATAATAGAAACCCAAGTGTATTGTAAGATAATATACTTGGGTTATTTTTGGATCTAGGTAAAAGAAATAATAAATTTGGGAATTTCTGTGATAAACCTTGGAAATTATGAAATTATGTAATGAAAAGACCTTCTTTGAACCATAATATCCTTATGGAAAAATCTATTGTTTACATAGGTTTCAATATCACATGGAACTTTATAGAAGATAGAACCGTCTAATTTTTGAAGTGCTTTAGTAATATGGTACGAACTAATCATATGATAAAATGGTAGCTAAAAAGTAGAAAAATGGTAGCCAAATAGAAAGAAAAACTAAGGTCAATAGTATGACGAATAGAAATTTGGAGGTTAATATGAAGAAAAATAAAATGAAAAATATTAAGGTTATCGGTATAATTCTGGTTCTGGTGTTATTGAGTGGATGTAGCAAGAATAATCAAAACAATTTAAATAATCAAACCCTATCTCCACAACCGACAGTTAATGCTCCCTCAGAAAATGTAGGGGAAGAAGACACGGAGAATACGCTTTTTTTGGAGGATTATTTTCCTCTGGCGGCCAATACAGTTTATGAATATGAAGGAGCAGGGAATGAATATGCATCTTATTACAGAGTAATTGACTATATAGATAAAAATAGCAAAAGGCTTCAGACTAGAAGCAACAATGGCGGTACGGAAACGGTTCGTGTTTTGGAAATAAAAGATGGTAAGCTTACAGTTTTGACAACCATTAATGAATGCTATTATAGAGAGAATATCATGGAAAAAGCAGTTGCAGGTAGTGATTTAGAGGTATTACTGATGGAGCCATTAGTAGAGGGAACTACATGGAACCTCGCAGATGGTAGAAAAAGGACCATTACATCTACAAAGGCAGACATTACAACACCCTATGGCAGCTATCAAGCGCTGGAGGTTACAACGGAAGATGACGAGGGAGTAGCTAAGGATTACTATGGGTATCAAGTAGGCTTGGTAAAAAGTATTTATACATCTCAAGGGATGGAAGTAACTTCTACCTTAAGTAAAATAAGTACCAGCACACCCTACACACAGACTCTTGAGATTTTTTATCCGAATGAAGACGGAAATATTAATGTAGAGCAAATTAAGCTTACATTTTATACAGGAGATGATACCAAGGAGGTTCTTCGAGAGGCACTAATTAACCGAGCCAAGGAGGAAAATAATTTAGGGCTTATAAGCATTAATACAAAGATAAACCAACTGTATCTCGGTGATGATAATGTGGTACATGTAGATTTTTCAAAAGAATTTGTAACGGATATGAATTTGGGTCCAGGGTTTGAACAATTGATTTTACAAAGTATTACTAATACTTTGGGTAGCTACTATGGTGTAGAGGAAGTTGCTATCACCATAGAGGGCAAGGCTTATGAGTCAGGTCATATCATTATGAAAGAGGGAGAAACCTTTAAAGTTAATATGGATAAAGTTGTTCGGTAAGGTTGACAGAAGTCTGTTTACTAAAAGGAAGATGCGTTGGAAGTTCCAATTCATCTTCTTTTTTGAACATAAGAGTGGTTCGCGAAGCGTACTGCTCGTTGTTTGTTGTGGTTAAGGACATAGCAGAATAGGCTAAAGTATCTTATGCATTGTTAAAACAATATCAAAGAAATATTAGACAAATGAAGCGAAGCGGAGTATAATCGTTTCATAAATTAGAGGAGGTATAATATGGAAAAATTAAATAAGGGCTTTTTCACAGACGAGGATATATTATTTGTAGGTTATTCTTCAAGAAATAGCGCATATTCCAAGGAGTTATTTAAAGGTTTTACAAACAATCAGATTAAGGTATACCCTTTGAACAAGAAAGAAAATGCTACCTATGACACAAAGGTTTATAAAAGTGTATCAGAACTTCCAGTAATACCCAAAACAGCTTTTATATTACTAAATAAGGAAAATACTTCTCAGTCTGTAAAAGAATTGATGAATAAGGGAATAAAAAAGATTTTGTTCTTTAGCCAGAAGGCAGTTGACGAGGAAACAAGGATGGAATGTGAAAAGGCTGGAATTGAGACTGCCTACGGATGTCCTTTAATGATATTTGGTAAGGGCTTTCATAAGGTACATGCATTTTTTGCCGGAGTAAAATAATGAACACTTTTCCTCTTATAAGAACTAGATGGTCCAATGAACATGTAATGGCAGCAGTATTAATAGTACTGATACTCTATCATTTTCCTATGTGGCTTAAGGATCCAATGGGTATATTAAGGACGGTTGTTTTGATCGTTTTTGGACTACTAATTGATGCTATCTGTATTATAATTAGAAATCGTCGTATTTGGTGCTGCGTATCAAGTGCAGTTACTGCGGCAATGATTAGTTTACTAACTCCGAATGTTCCGTTTTGGGGACAGTTCATTGGAGTTATCATTGCTCTACTATTAGGAAAACAGCTATTTGGAGGTACGGGTAAGAATAAGATAAATCCTGCACTTTGTGGAGTTCTGTTTCTCTACATACTATTTGGGGCACCAAGTACCATATTTACACCTACGTGGCTATTATTACCTGCTATCATTCTGGGGCTTGTTTTCATTCCTATTCGACCCTATGCTTCGGTAGCATTTATTCTTGGCATGAGCCTTGCAATACTTTTTTCAGGGGAATTAAACGTTGTCCAGGTGTTAGAATACGGAGTATTTTTCTGGGGATGCCTTGTAATGACAGATCCGGTTACTATAACGAAAGGGCCTATTTCCGGTGCAATTTGCGGTTTTCTTGTCGGCTTTCTTCCCCTTCTAATTACTCATAATCCTATCGGACTAATCATTTTCATTCTGATTATAAACTTGGTTGGAGATGAAATTAGTAAGTATCTAGATGCTTCAAAGAAAAATGCTAGGACAAATCTAAAGATACCAAAATTATATCAGGACAGTCCGGAGATAACTTTCATAGATTTAACGAAGAAGGGTTTAAACAGTTTAGAAACAGGTGCTAAAAATGAATTAACGAAGGAAGAAATACTGAACCGGATTGAAAAGAATAGAGTATTTGGCATGGGAGGAGCGGCATTTTCAACAATTGAGAAAATTAGAGCGGTAATGAATGCAGAGATAGCCAATAAATATTTCATCATTAATGGTGTGGAGTGTGATCCCGGATTAGTACATGACAAATGGTTGTTGCAGAATTGCTTTGAGGATATAAGAAAAGGAATTGAGCTTTTACAAAGCTGTATCGAATTTAAATCCACTTATCTTGCAATAAAGGATGGAAATGAAGTTTTCGAGCATGATCAATTAAATATTTGTAAAGTTTCAAACCATTATCCTATTGGTGCCGAGAAGTTACTAATAGAAACGGTGTTAAAACGATCGCTTTCCTCACAGGAAATACCGGCTACCCAGGGAATCCTGGTTCTAAATGTTCAGACGGTCTACACCATTGCACTAGCAGTCTATCATGATGAGCCCGTAAGAAGTAAATTTCTTACCGTTGCAGATTTAAAGAGCAAATCTGCAAAAGTAGTTCAGGTACCCATTGGATTAAAATTGAAAGATCTGATGGAGCAAGTATACCCGGGAAATAGAACGATATTTGCCGGAGGTGGTATCATGCAGGCTCACCTAGTGGAAGAAGATGCAGTAGTGGAACCCTCTGTAAATTTTGTAGCGGCTGGTATTATCCCGGATTACAAGGAATCACCCCAATGTTCCGGCTGCGGATTGTGTTCCAGACATTGTCCGATCTCTTTAGAGGTACGTAAAATTGTAGATTTTGTAGAGAGTGGAAAAATAGAAGAAGCCATTTCCTATGGTGCAAGAGAATGTATCTCTTGTGGTAGCTGCAGTTATGTTTGCCTAGCTGGCAAAAATCTGACAGAAAAAGTAAAGCGTGCTAAATATAAATAAAAAGTATAAGAAAATGAGTAGGGCGATTTGACACCCTAATCTTCGAAGTGAAAATATTAGATAAGGTTGCATCTGGCATCACAGGTTGCTTCTTTTATGCGGTTATATGCCAGTTTAAGAGAAGTATAAAGTGAGTAGGATACAACCTTTTTCTATTACGCACATAGTTTATTAACACATATGCAAGAAAGAAGTTTAGAGTATGATTAAAATTATGCTAGTTTGCTTGCCTACTTCTAATTAATAGTGGTAAAATATGTATAAATGTTAGGGAAATAACTAAACAATGATGGAATGAACTTTATTGTGCAATTTGACGAAGAGAACAATTTAGGGGACCTTTTGACGCCCCAATCCTAGTATAACTACAAATTAGGGGGATTGACTTGAGTATTAAGAAAATTGTAACGACTTTACTAACCATTAATATATTGCAATTTATTATCGGTTTTGCCATTTGGATTGGAGTCGGTAGTTCGATCTTTGGCGAGGTCAACATTTATATATTTTTCTCCATGGGTCTCATGCTTTTTAGCAGTCTGATCACTATACTTGGTCTATATTTTGCGAGCCGTTATAAAAATGATAACTTAGAGGAAAGTTTGCGTAATTTGGAGGAATTAAATACGACACTCAGAACGCAAAGGCATGACTATTTAAACCATTTTCAAGTGATTTATGGACTGATGGAGTTAGAGGAATACGCGGAGGCTAAGAAATATTTAGATCCTGTATTTAAAGATATTATGAAGATAAGCAAAGCGTTAAAAACAGCGCAACCTGCTATCAATGCATTGCTTCGGGCAAAGATGGAGGTTGCAGATCAAAAAGGAATTGATTTGTATCTGGAGGTACGCACGGATTTAAAACATATTGCAATGGAGCCTTGGAATTTATGTAAGGTGCTAGCTAATATTATAGACAATGCAATTACTGCTTTGGAAAATCAAATGGGAACGAGGCGAATTGACATAGAGATTGGGGAAAAGGCAAAGGATTATTATTTCAATATAAGTAATAATGGACCTCAAATTCCGGAAAGTCTAAGAGAGGAAATTTTTAAACAGGGTGTGACTACGAAGAAAGAGCAGGGGCATGGTATGGGACTCTATATTGTTACCAGAATTGTAAAGGAAGCAGGAGGCAATGTCGGAATAGAAGTTGGAGAAAACAAGACTTGCTTTATGGTAAGTGTTCCTAAGAAAGAATAAATATCTGATATGACATTATAGATGGGAAAATGTATAACTTAGAGAAAATGTATTTCTTTTAGTCTCCTTTTTGAATAAACTAACCATAGAATAACGGTCGTATTACAGAGAGAAGTGTAAATTAAGAAGATAACAACTAGAATTGAATGGAAAGGAGAAGAGGTATGTTAGGGGCTTTTGACTGGCTTTTGTTATTAGCAATAGGACTTTTTATAACAGGTTTCATCTTTATTGGGATTGAAATGATTACACCGGGTCTACATGCACCGGGAGTGATCGGAACAGCCTGTTTAGTGGTGGCTGTATTCTTGGTATCAGATTCATTTGAAGAGGGGGCTTTCATTACCATTATGGTGCTGGCTCTTCTTGGCATCATGCTGGCGGTAATCTTAGGGTTGCTTTCCAAAGGAAGGTTAAAATCACCGATCATTTTAAAGGAGGAGCAAAACAAAGATAAAGGGTACATAAGTTCAGGGGATCTAAATTATCTATTGGGAAAAGAGGGGATTGCATTAACCGACCTAAGACCTTCAGGCACGGGAAATTTTGAAGGAATAGACTTTGATGTTATCTCAGAGGGTAAGTATATTTCAAAAGATACGAAATTAATCATCTTTAAAGTACAGGGTTCTAAGCTAATTGTGAAAGCCATAGAGTTACAACGGGCATCCAATGAATAAAAGCAAGACAATCAAAATAAGAGAAAGAAGGAAAGTATATGCCACAAGTAGTGGGAATGTTGATCATTATTGGTGTTATAGGTTTAGTAATTGTTTTATTCTTTAGTTTTGTTCCGGTGGGCTTATGGATTTCTTCCTTAGCAGCCAACGTAAAGGTTAGTATTTTTAATCTTATTGGTATGCGGCTTCGACGAGTTATACCCTCCAGGATCGTATTGCCTCTCATTAAAGCTACAAAAGCAGGACTCCCTTTGAACGTAAATCAGCTGGAGGCACATTATCTGGCAGGTGGTAATGTGGATAGTGTGGTCAATGCTTTAATTGCATCCGAAAGAGCCGGAATTGAACTTCATTTTGAGAAGGCAGCAGCCATCGACTTGGCCGGTCGTGATGTCTTTGATGCGGTTAAGATGAGCGTTAATCCAAAGGTAATTGAAACCCCTAGTGTATCCGCTGTTGCCAAAGATGGTATTGAGCTATTAGTCAAAGCAAGAGTAACGGTTAGAGCGAACCTGGAACGTTTGGTTGGTGGTGCCGGCGAAACAACGGTGTTGGCAAGGATTGGTGAAGGTATTGTAACGACAGTTGGTTCGTCAAAATCTCACAAAGAGGTATTGGAAAATCCCGATAATATATCAAAAATGGTATTAGGCAAAGGACTTGACTCCGGTACAGCCTTTGAAATTTTGTCCATTGATATTGCAGACATTGATGTGGGTAGAAATATTGGTGCTCAACTTCAAACCCTTCAAGCGGAAGCAGATAAAAATATTGCGCAAGCCAAAGCCGAGGAGCGTAGGGCAATGGCAGTTGCAAAAGAGCAGGAGATGCGTGCATATGTTGTGGAAGCTGAGGCAGAGATACCAAAAGCCATGGCTCAGGCTCTTCGTGAGGGGAATTTGGGAGTAATGGATTACTATGATCTTCAAAATGTTAAGGCCGATACGAAAATGAGGGAGAAGATATCAGAGACAGAGAAACGTACTATATTTGATAATGATAGAAAGGATAGTAGATAAAGTTGATGGAGAATTCGCGAAGAAATTCCAATCCATTTATGAAGTCAAAGATTTTAAATAAAACGATAGCAGAAAAAAAAGAGACAGGAACTATGCCAATAGGCTATAGTGAGAAGTCAGAGCCAATGCGGATGAGAAGGGAAGCAGATGCTACATCAAGAAATCAAATCATTAGCAAAAAAAGGCTGGAGGAAGCTATTATCTGGAATGAAATTCTTGGTGATCCCGTAAGCAAACGAAGAAAGAGACGATTAAGATGATAAGGAAAGTAATTCTGGTTGAAGATGAAGTCGGTATCCGTACGTTGTTGCGTAAAATCATTGAGAATAACACGGGGTTTGAAGTAGTGGGTGAAGCAGATAATCTGCAAGATGCAATTGCCTTGTTTACTAAGACAAAAGCAGATGTTGTCTTTCTGGATATAGAAATTAATGGATCAAGTGGTCTAGAATGTGCGAAAATCATTGCGGATCTGGACCCAAAGACTAAAATTATCTTCGCTACAGCACATACACAATATCGTTCGGATGCGTTTGAGGTCTATGCCTATGACTATCTGGTAAAACCATTTCATGTAGAACGGGTAAATCAAACCTTGGACAGAATGAAAGCATTGTCGCAACCGGCAAAGAATGATGATCTTGATAAAATCGTGAAATATGAACGAGGGTTGGAGAAGCTTTTGGTAAAAGGGAAAGAAAGTATGAGCTTCATTGACATTAAAGAGATTGTTTTAATACAGAGGGAGAACAGTAGTACTGTAATCTATACCAAACAAGATTCTTTTATAACCTCTGCCAGTTTATCCGATATTGAGAATAAGCTGGATCCGGAGCAATTTATGCGCTGCCACAAATCTTATCTAATCAACCTATCTCAGATTAAGAAAATTGAGCCTTATGGTAGATGGACTTATATTGTTACCTTTAAGGAACTACATAAGGACGCCTTAATGACGGCGGAAAAGTTTGATGAAATAAAGAAAAGATTTTCGTAAGGAGTAAAAAAGTCCACCTACTTCTAGTAGCTTTGTTAGAACAATGAAGCGTTAGGAGGAGGTGGATTTTCCTTTTTTCACATAGTAGTAGTTATACAATATTGCCAAAATAATACAGTTGATATAAAATTATAGATGATCGAGAAATCATATAGATTAATTTGCACAAGCACTTTCAGTAATCAAGTGAGTACTTAACAGGGATTGATTTTGTTCTTCATCTATCTAGTGAAGACATGGAGGGTAACTATGAGAAAAAGATGTTTCTACATTATTTTCGTTGCTATCAGTATGTTATTGATCGGATGCAACAAGAATACAAAGGACCAAACAAAGCCAACAAAAGAAGCAGAAATTTCGCAGATACCAATTGATTCTATAGCAAAAACTATCAAGAAAGAAGATTATCCTATAGTGGACGGTTCAACGGCTACCATTCCTTTATCGGAAGCGGTCTATTGCTTAGTAACGGGAGCGACAAAGGCGGAAGCAGCTTCTGCCATCGTTCATACAAAAACGACGGAATCATACTATCGGTTAATGGAGGGTGACGCGGATTTATTAATTGTATATGAACCATCTGAAGAAGTGAAGGAGTATATCAAGAACCAGGGAATCAAATTGAAGATGAAACCCATTGGTAAGGATGCGCTTGTTTTTATGGCAAATACAACAAATCCTGTGGATTCCTTAACGGAGGATCAACTAATTGATATCTATAGTGGTAAAATTACAAATTGGTCGGAGGTAGGAGGAGAAGATAAAGAATTATTAGCTTTTCAAAGACCTGTTAACTCCGGTAGCCAGACCTTGATGCAAAAGCTTGTCATGAAAGACGTACCCATGATAGATGGTCCTTCTGTTACCAGGTTTGATGCAATGGAGGGGATTCTAAAGGCTATGGTAGATTATACAAATGAAGGAAATACCTTAGGTTACTCCGTTTACTATTATGCTAAAAATATGTATCAGCTTCCGGAATTAAAATTTATGAAGGTGAACAAAATAGAGCCTTCCTTACAAACTATCTATGATAATTCCTATCCATACATAAATGAATTTTATGCAGTTATTCGTGAGGAGGAACCAAAGGAATCTAGTGCCCATAAGATTTTTGATTGGTTGACAAAGGAAGAGGGACAGAACCTTATTCGGAGTTTGGGATATGTTCCGATACAACTATCCGTTGTAGAAAATAGTAGTGAGGAGAATGTCATAACGGAGCATCTTCCTAATCATCATCGGTATATATTAAGGACAGATACAACGAGCTACAATGGGCTTAACCTGTGCTCGGTTACTATTTATGATGAAGATTGGCAGGTACAGCAAACATTTCAAAATGTATATTATACGGATGAGGTAGGTTTATTGCCAGAAGATGAGTTACTCGTCATAAGGACTGCAGTATATGATAAACAGGGTAGCTATACTTTAAAGTCAGGTATCTTTGATTTAAAGAAGAATGAATTTCTTATTCCACCGGAATATGACTCAATCATGGTTTTTGATAAGGAAAAGGGCTATTATGAGGTCAGAAATGGAAAAGAAGCGAGGCTTATTGACCACGAGGGTAATAATCTATTAAAAGAAGATTTTGGTGAAGATCAATATTCCTTTTTAGAGATGAAGGGTAATTATTATTGGATACGGATTTACAATGAATCGGGAGTGGAGCGGACCGTCATATATGATAAAAACTTTAAGAAAATTAGAACCTTAGATGCTCCTGATTATATGAATCAGATCTATGGTGATGATGGTACTATCCTGTTTTCAAAGGAAACGTTTCAAAAGCTATTTAATCTTGAGGGTCAACAAGAAGATACTTTCTGGATAGAAGGCTATAGTGATAAAAGAATCATAACAAGATATGGCGATGCCTACTGGGTACTAGATATTGCAGGTAAGCTGATCAAAAAGCATCCGATTTCCTCCCAGATTGATAGTGTGAGCTACAAAGTTCTTGGTGAAACTTATCATGAGAGAATCTTTTATGCCGTAACGAATATTATGGAAGACCGTTTTTATGATGATAAGGGTAATCTCATTACCGACATAGACGGCAATACCTATGATCATTTTGTAGAATATAATTATTATAGTAATGAACCGGTTTTCTATCGATATGATAAGGACGGTATTAACGTCTATGACTATAACACAAAAAAACATATGGATATTAACATAGAGGATGCCAAGGAATATTCTGTTCATCGTATTATGGGGGATTTTGTACTTTTGCATACCGTTGATTATCTAAATTACAAAACTTTGATTTTTATGAAGAATGAACTTCTTTATAATCTATCTGGGAATTATTACTCGCGAACCGATGTGGAAGGTAAATTACTCTTTGAAAACTTTACAAATGAGGGGACCTATCAATACTTTGTCATTAACTCGCAAGGCCAGGAACTCTATAAATCAGAGTACCCGGAATATGTTAGCGGTAGTGATGACTATTATATCCAGATGATTCGAGGAAACTATACGGTTGTAATGGATTATGAAGGTAATATCATTTTAAAGACAATCAAACAGGAGCTGAAGACGGATTAACAGCTTTGTGAGGAGGTAGAGGATAAGCGGAGTATAATGGTATAATATATGCAAATTGAAATAGTTTGGAAAAGAACATTTACATATTATGAGATTTGATATATAATTGTTAAATAAATGACAATGAATGAAATCGTGCTGACGACGAGGGTACGCCCAAGTAATAAGGCGACAGAATAGAATCGAAAGATCCAACAATAGCAGTAACTGCAGGCATAAGGAGTCTCTCCTTTTCTTGTGGTTTATGTTTGGATGATACTATCCCTGTGCCTTAATAAGCACAGGGTTTTTTTATGCATAATTCATAAAATGTCTGCTAAGATGACATTTTTGAATGCATGATTCATAACAGGAGTGATGGTAGTACCAAATAATTGTAAAATTAGGAGAGTGGATTGCCGTATGACAAATATAAGATTATTGATTGAAAAGCTGGAAGAGCATAGAATTCTTGATAAGGAAGAGTTTATGACACTAATAACCGATTTGTCGGTGGAGGATTATGAGTTTTTGAGAGAAAAGGCACGTCAAACAGCCCTTAAGTTCTTCGGAAATAAGATTTATACCAGAGGTCTCATTGAGTTTACAAATTATTGCAAGAATGACTGCTATTATTGCGGAATTCGAAGAAGTAATCAAAAGGTAGAACGCTATCGACTCTCTATGGAGGAAATCTTAAATTGCTGCAAGTCCGGCCATGAGTTAGGATTTCGAACCTTCGTATTGCAGGGGGGTGAAGACGGAAGCTATGGAGATGAAGATATCATTGAGATGATACGTAATATAAAGAAGGATTACCCTGATTGTGCCATCACCTTATCCATTGGTGAGAGGAGCTATGAAAGCTACAAAAAATTCTATGAAGCCGGAGCAGATCGTTATCTGTTAAGACATGAGACAGCGAATGAAGATCATTACAATAAACTACATCCAAATCAGCTAAGTCTTAGTAATAGAAAAAAGTGCTTATATGACTTGAAGGAGATTGGCTATCAGGTTGGAGCAGGCTTTATGGTAGGCTCTCCATATCAGACACCAGAACATCTTGCCGAGGATTTACTGTTTCTAAAAGAACTAAACCCTCAGATGGTTGGCATTGGTCCTTTTCTGCCACATCATGATACACCATTTGCAGCTATGGAGAAGGGAACTTTGGAGCAGACCTTAGTCTTAATCAGTATCCTTCGTCTTATGTTGCCGAATGCTCTTATCCCGGCGACCACAGCCCTTGGTACGGTAAATCCGAAAGGGCGTGAGCTTGGAATACTTTCCGGAGCAAATGTAGTGATGCCAAATCTTTCACCTACAACGGTACGTAAGAAATATGAACTTTACGACAATAAAATCTGCACCGGAGATGAGGCTGCAGAGTGTCGCTTTTGTCTGGAAGGTAGAATGAAGAAAATTGGATATGAATTAACGATAGACCGTGGAGACTATCAGGGAACCGTCAGACAGGGTAATTACTAAGATAACATCTGATGAAGGAAGAATAATTTTTTTGTTATCTGATATAGATATTTATTAACCAAGTAGCCTTAATGACTACACCAATATAATACTAGGAGAGATAAGAATGTATAACGTAATGTCAAATAAAGCAGAAGAATTTATTCATGACGGGGAGATATTAGAGACCTTAGAGTATGCGAAAGCGAATAAAAGTAACCGGGAACTCATTGATATGATCCTTAAGAAAGCAGAGGAAATGAAAGGATTAAGTCACCGAGAAGCAGCCGTATTATTAGAATGTGATCTTGAGGATGAGATTCAGAAGATCTATGACTTAGCCATTCGGATTAAGGAAAAATTCTATGGCAACCGCATTGTAATGTTTGCTCCCCTTTATTTGTCTAACTACTGTGTAAACGGATGTGTTTATTGTCCCTATCACTATGTGAATAAGCATATACCTCGTAAAAAACTGACACAGGAGGAAATAAGAAAGGAAGTAATTGCCCTACAGGATATGGGTCACAAACGACTGGCTCTAGAAGCAGGTGAAGACCCGGTTAATAATCCGTTAGATTATATCTTAGAGAGCATTAAGACCATTTACTCCATCAAACATAAGAATGGAGCAATAAGGAGAGTAAATGTTAATATTGCCGCAACCACAGTAGAAGATTATCGTAAATTGAAAGATGCAGGCATTGGAACTTACATCCTTTTTCAGGAGACCTACCACAAAGAAAATTATGAGAAGCTTCACCCTACCGGTCCGAAACATAATTATGCTTATCATACAGAGGCAATGGATCGTGCAATGGAAGCAGGAATTGATGATGTCGGTCTTGGTGTCCTCTATGGACTAAATATGTATCGGTATGATTTTGTAGGAATATTAATGCATGCAGAGCATCTAGAGGCAGCTAGAGGTTGTGGACCGCACACCATAAGTGTACCGAGAATTCGCCCTGCCGATGACATTGATCCAAATAGCTTTAAGGATGGTATCTCTGATGAAATCTTTGAAAAAATCATAGCAGTATTACGTATCGCAGTTCCCTATACAGGAATTATTGTATCCACCAGAGAGTCCCAAAAGAGCAGAGAGCGAGCGCTTAAACTAGGGGTTTCCCAAATTAGTGGTGGTTCTAGAACAAGTGTAGGCGGTTATGCCAAGGAGGAGCCGGAGGAGGAAAGTTCAGCACAATTTGATGTAGAGGATACCCGAACATTGGATGAAATCGTAAACTGGCTCCTAGGTCTTAATCATATACCAAGCTTTTGCACAGCTTGCTACAGAGAAGGAAGAACGGGAGACCGTTTTATGTCCCTAGTAAAGTCCGGGCAGATTGCAAACTGCTGTCAGCCCAATGCGTTGATGACGCTAAAGGAATACCTGGAGGACTATGCAAGTGAAGACACCAAAGCAAAAGGAGAAAGATTAATCGAGAAGGAGCTTACTCGTATTCCTAACGAAAAAGTATTAGGAATCGCGAAAGACAATCTGGAAAAGATACAACAAGGCAACAGAGATTTTCGATTTTAAGAAAAGAGATTATATATTTTTATGAGTAATTTGATATAATGTAAGTAGCAATAGGGATGGCTTATTAGTAAAAATCATAGAGAGACCTTAGGCAAACATTTTCAGAGAGGATATTAATTTATGAGTTTAAACGATACACCGAGAGCAAATCGACTGCACATTGGTATTTTTGGCAAAAGAAATAGTGGTAAATCAACCTTAATTAATGCCCTAACAGGGCACAATACTGCCTTAGTTTCTTCCGTTGCCGGAACCACCACGGACCCGGTCTATAAAACCATAGAGATCTATGGAATAGGTCCCTGTGTCTTAATCGACACAGCAGGTTTTGATGATGAAGGCTATCTTGGAAGTATGAGAGTGGAGAAGACAAAACTTGCCATGGAGAAAACCGATGTTGCTTTAATTGTATGTAGCAATGAAGATATCGGTCAGGAACTAGAATGGGCGAAGGAGTTTAAGGCACGAAAGGCTCCCGTTATTATGGTAATTAATAAAATTGATCAGATTAAAAATACGGATAAAATACGTAAAAAAATATATGAAGCATTAAAAGAGGAACCCATTAAGATTAGTGCTATATCAAAGCTTGGTATGGAACGAATTCGGGAAGAAATTATACGTAATATTCCGGAGGATTTTGATGCCAATAGTATATTGGGAGACCTGGTTAAGGAAGGGGATACGGTACTACTGGTAATGCCACAGGACATTCAGGCCCCGAAGGGAAGATTAATACTCCCCCAAGTTCAGACCCTAAGGGAACTACTGGATAAGAAATGTATCGTTCTTAGCAGCACTGCAGATAAATTAGAGGAAGCCTTAAAAAGTCTTGCAAATCCTCCGGTACTTATCATTACGGACTCTCAGGTGTTTCAGCTGGTATATGAGAAGAAACCAAAGGAGAGTAAGCTTACTTCCTTTTCCGTACTCTTTGCAGGGCATAAGGGTGACATAGATTATTATGTTAAGAGTGCGAAAGCAATCGATCAATTAACGGAGAATTCCAAGGTACTCATTGCAGAGGCTTGCACTCATGTTCCATTAACAGAGGATATTGGTAGAGTGAAACTTCCCAGAATGTTAAGAAATAAGGTGGGCGAAGGTTTAATAATTGAGAATGTCAGCGGTAACGATTTTCCACAGGATTTAACAGAGTATGACCTGGTAATCCAATGCGGTGCCTGCATGTTTAACCGTAAGTATGTCATGAGCCGTGTAGAGCAGGCCATAGCACAGAAGGTACCAATGACCAACTATGGAATAGCAATTGCTTATATCAATGACATACTGGATAAGATTACGTTACGCTAGTCTAAGTTATTTACTTAATTGGAAGTAATGCACATAAATGATATTCATATTTATTGATCCGATATACCGGAGTTTTTATGTCTTGTAGATTGCATTTTTAGTAAAAATAGTTGTATAATTATAAAAATTAGACAGGAGGGCATATTATTGATTTTCAATCCGAACAGTACTATCTTATACCTACTTGCTGGAGCAGTTATTTTATTTGTGATCGCTCAGTCATCTTTTTTTCTAGTACGTAGCTATCGCCACGGCAAGAAACTGGGAATAGATCCAGGGAAAATGAAAAAAACAATGGCGTCAACAGCAGTATTTACCATTGCTCCCGCAGTATCCATATTGCTTGGTGTTATTACCTTGTCAAAGTTTCTGGGACTTCCGTTACCATGGCTAAGACTTAGTGTAATTGGAGCTATTACATACGAACTTCCTGCTGCAACCTCTACGGCCAATGGACTGCAGATATCTCTTTCGGAGACAATTACAGATCCAAAGGTATATACAGCCATTGCCTGGGTCATGACGCTTGGAATATTCCCTGGTCTTGTATGGGTTCCCTTGTTTATCAAGAAGATTCAAGGGGGACTTCTAAAGATTAAGAACAAGGATAGTAAGTGGGGGGATATCCTCATGACAGCACTATTTCTAGGGATGATTTCTGCTTTTCTTGGAATGGTATTTGCAGATATCAGATCAGGGCTTTTTGGATGGATTCCTATTTTTGTACTGCTGTTTTCAGCACTTTTAATGGGTATTTGCGGACTGCTGATTAAGAAATGTGGTATGAAATGGCTAGAGAATTATGCGCTTCCAATTAGTATGCTTGGAGCTATGATATTTGCAACAATAATAACACCGTTGATTGGAGGGTGATGAGTTATGAGTACAAATCGTTATGAAGAAAAAACCCATGTTTATGGACGCATCTGGATTCTAAGTGCACTTGGTATGATATTCTTATATCCAATCATCACATGTATTTATTATGACGCATGGCCCGGCTGGGGACCAGTATTAAGAGGGCTTCTTGGCGTAGCACCAATTTTTTGGACAGTAGGTCTAATAGAAGTTCTGACTTTTGTTCCTATGCTTGGAACAGCAGGGTCATATCTGGCTTTTGTCACAGGGAATCTGACCAATTTAAAGGTGCCAGCAGCACTAGCTGCTATGGAAAATGCAAAGGTAAAGCCAGGAACAGAAGAGGGCGAGGTGTTCTCCACGATTGCAGTTGCAACTTCTTCCATTGTTACTACATTAATCATTGCTGTAGGAGTAGCGCTTCTTGTACCACTAACTCCCATACTTAATAATCCGGTAGTAAAACCTGCTTTTGATAATATCCTTCCTTCCTTATTCGGTGGACTTGCAGTAGTGTATGTCAGCAAGAACTGGAAGATTTCCATTGCACCGCTTTTATTCATGGTGATTCTTTTCCTACTGGTTCCATCCCTATCAGGTTCAGTGGGTATCCTTGTTCCCGTAGGTGCTATGATTGCCATTGTATCAGCCAGAATCTTATATCAGAAAGGGATGCTATAGATGGAATATATTTTATTTTTTCTCCTTATGGTAATCATAATTTTCCTTGCGGTTATTCTTATTCGGGCATTTCTATATCAACCAAAACCTGAACTGCTTCCATCAGAGGATGAGGTAGTTTTGGACAAAGAAAAAATAATTAAGGATATGCAGGAAATGATTCGATGCAAGACGATTTCCTATAATGATGAAAGTAAGATAGATCAAAAGGAATTTGAGAAGTTTAGAGAGCTTTTACCTCAGCTTTATCCAAAGATTCATGAAACTTGTGAGAGAAGATTCTTAGGCGTAAATGGGATTCTCTATTGTTGGAAAGGAAGAGAGAATGGGGATCCTTTAGTACTGATGTCCCATTATGATGTTGTGCCTATAGAGGAGACGGGATGGACGAAGCCCGCCTTTGAGGGAATCCTTGAGGATGGCTTACTCTGGGGAAGAGGAACTCTGGATACTAAGGGAACCCTGTGTGGAGTTATGGAGGCTGTGGAAACACTGATAGAAAAAGGCTTTGTGCCTCAAAATGATATTTATCTGGCATTCTCAGGGCAAGAGGAGATTAATGGTACCACCTGCCCTACCATGGTAGATTGGTTCCAGCAACAGAATATTCATCCTGCAATGGTTCTGGATGAAGGGGGAGCCGTAGTAGAAAATGTATTTCCAGGAGTAAGTAGGGAATGTGCACTTATTGGCATTGCGGAAAAAGGACTTACTAATATTGAGTTTCATGCAAAAAGTAATGGAGGGCATGCTTCTATGCCTCCTGTACATACGGTTGTAGGTGAGCTTGCACAGGCAGTAGTAGATGTGGAAAACCATCCATTTAAAAGACAGATGACAAAGCCTGTAAAAGAGATGCTTGATACCCTGGGGCGCCATTCTTCCTTTGGATATAAGATTCTCTTCGCGAATCTCTGGTGTTTTGAAGGCATATTTGACAAGGTATGTCAAAAGGCTGGTGGCGAACTGAATGCTATGATTAGAACTACCTGTGCCATGACAAAAATGGAGGGAGGAAAAGCATTTAATGTAATACCTCCTAAGGCGTCTGTGGGTATGAATCTAAGACTTCTGGGGAAAGATACGGTGGAGTCTGCCAGAGACTATTTAAAGAAGATAATCGATAATGAGAATATTGAGGTCACTATCTATGAAGGAAGAAATCCTTCCATAGAATCAGATACTTCCTGCGAGGAATGGAGGAAGCTATGCCAGAGTGTTGCTGATACCTGGAAGGGGGCAATTGTATCTCCTTATCTTATGATGGCTTGTAGTGACTCCTGGCATTACAGTAGAATTACTGACAGAGTGTATAAATTTTCCGCCATGAAGCTTTCTAAAGAGGAAAGAGGCATGATCCATGGAAACAATGAGAGGGTACCTGTTGACACCTTGGTCAGAACAGTAGAGTTTTATGTAAGGCTGATAAAGCAATTTTAACATATAACTAACATAATTGAGATAAGTAATCATAAGAATGAATGAAAAAATAAATCCCATAAAAAAGGAGTCTGGCTCCATAGCTGAAATTTTGCTATGGAGCCAGACTCCTTTTTTTGTGGGAACTAAGTCCCTCTCATCTGGATGAGTAGAATGTTATTTGTTGTTCTTAATAAGAGGTTGAACTCTTAACGAAAACTCTTATAGAAGTCTCCATTGGTATCGATATATTCTGAAAGCACTTCAAAGGTAATTGGAAATTCCGGAAAACCTGCAGCGTAAGCTGCAATTTCATAGGGGTAGAAGTAAATAATGATGCCATCCTCCTCTAACTTAAAGGCTTGGTAATCTTCGTTGATCCCAGTAAAGCTATCGGGGAAGTAGTAGGCTTCACCAGAAGCGTTTTGGGCTTCTATCTCATTGGTAATCAGTTCATTTATTTTGGAAGCATAATCACTATCTTCTTTAAATAAATTCTTTAACAGATAGAAAGATCCATCTTTTAAATCAATATAGTAATATTCCCTAATTGGCATACCATGGGCTGCTCCAAAGCTGTAGTCATAGCCGTCTTTGCGAATAATCAAAAGATTGTTCATAAGCTTTGCTGTAAAGGTGTCCTTCACAGATATCATATCATCTACCGTAAGGCGGTTACGACTATCAGTAAAGATGCTTTTTAACTCTTCATTGATATTATCTTGTATCGTCTTATCCGCCAAACCGTCAATCTGTGGGTATTTAACGAGTACATAAGGATTGGGTTTTAGTATTTCTTTCTTCACCGTAAGGGTATCTGAGAGAGCAAAGGTATCTTCGGCCTTCCATAGGACAGTCCCTGAGGTGTCGGTATAAATTTGCTCATCATCAATGTAGGCAGAAACCACATCTTCCAATAAAATAAGTGTTCCCTGTCCGTCAAACTTAGAAAGGGTTGTTATTTCTTTACCATCCGTTCCAATAAAGAAGGTAGAGGTACCATCCGTCGCAGAAGCATAGCCTTCATAAAAATTGCTTACATCAGAATAAATGTAATCCGTTAACTGCTCTCCCTGTTGGTTAATGATAGCGTTTTTTGCAAGGATTATATCCTCAGCGGAGAGAAGATTAGGTTCCTTTACCGCAAATAATCCTTCACCTAAATATCGGATTTCACTATAGTTTGCTTTTATCACTTCTTTATCCTCTAAGGTGGCAACACCATATTGATATGTGTTGTCGTCGACATAAATCAAGTATCCATCCTGAAGGTTCCAGATCGAGTTATATTTATTTAACTCATAGGATTCTAGTATCTTACCGGTTTTGTCAATGAGTTGGTAGGAGCCAATTGAGGTGGAGACATAAGCGGTGCCTTCTTTACTAAAGTTAGTAGCCCTAATGTATTGTGGATGAATAAGTACGTCTCCCTTTGTATCTATATACCCATATACATAGTTGCCGCTTTTATTTTTACTTAGGTAAACGGCAGCGCCATTTCTATAATCATTAATGGTATTTTCATTTTCAAATAATACATTACCTTCTTTGTCTATCACACGATAACTTTCTCCTATCATAACAACAGCCACATCATCATAGAAATTAGAAGCCATATCAAAGGATGGAGAGATGACAAATTCTCCAGATAGATTTATGTAACCATAACTAGTTTTATCATCGAATGTTTTATAGGCTGGATAGAGACCAGTCATTTGATTAGGCGTATCGGTGGGAGTAGCGGTGGGAAGATTTGTTGGAATTTGGGTAGGAGAAGGAGTAAGCTGTTCACTTAAGTCTATGGAAGGGTTATCTTCCTGATTATCCTCATTTTTCTTGAGCATAATAAAAGCGGTTACCCCTACGATAATGAGTAATAGTATAGTAAAGAAAATGATTTTCAGTTTTTTCATAAATTGACCTCCCGGAAGTAGTTCTAATAATTGGCTATTCTATTATTTTATTAAAATTAGCGAAATAAGTGAACTGGTCGTAGTGTTAAGTTTTTCCACTTAAAAGTACCATAACACCAATTTGTGGCAGAAACATGTCCGAGACTTTATATAATATATTTTATTTGCGCCTTATCAAATATGGAATTGATTTCACGGCGAAAGAATTCTTCAATTTTAGCGATGCTTTCCTTAGGATAAACATACTTACCATAGCCGAATTGACCATATTGAAAGCGCCTATCCTCCTCCTTCATAGGAAGTGTATTATCAGGAAATACTTCCGTGATTATATTTTTTGCTCTTGTTGTGTAACGGTGTGAGATTACTTCAAAGGTAAGAGGATGAATTAGATGCTGTGGCAATTGTGATCTAAGATTAACAAGGAGTTGATGGTAGTCCTGCTCCCAGTTCTCATATAGAAAGATTGGCGCTAGGATAAAGCCCATGGGGTACTGGGCTTTTAGAATTTTATGACAGGCTTCCAAACGCTTCTCTAAGGAGGCAGTTCCTCTTTCATATTCATCAATGACGTGATCCGTATTAAGTGTAAATCGTATTTCTGTATGATTTTTATGGTCAAGTCCTAGCAAGGTGTCAACATCCGTAAATTTGGTGACAAAGCGAAAACGGCCATTTTCTTCCTTACTAAAATATTCAATGGTGTGTGAAAGTGCATGGGAATAGGGCTCAGCAGGAATTGGATCAGAAGTAGCTGACCCTTCAAAAATTGTTATATCAGGGAGACGCTCCGTTATATACTCCTTTGCCTGTTGTAGGATTTCATCAATATTCACATTGATTCTCATGTAAGGTTTGTCACCTAGATTTGTATTTAAATAACAGTATTGGCACTTGCCGATACAGCCTGACACCAGAGGTAGCTGATAGTGCGCGGAGGGCTTACAGGATTGAAAGGTCTTTCCCTTCTTAACTCCGACCACTAACGTCTGCTTACCCTCTTTATAAAACTCAGGAAGCGCATCTCCTGGAATATTAGATTTTATCTTATTTTGGCGCAGTTCTATTATTTCTATCTCTTTGTTTGTGATGAAATAATGATAGATGCTCCTGCCCATTTCATAGTTTAAGGAATCTTTTTCAAATAAAATTCTTTTTGGAATAAACATAATATTACCCTCATAATATGACTTCTACAATAAGCTGTTGCTATTATGACGCAATCAGAGAAAATCTATTCAAAGAATTAAGTTTTCAAATGAATTAGTTTGTTAATAGCCAGTTACTTATTTATTCCTAAAGGAATCTTAAAAAAGTAATAATCATAGGGCAGTTTCCATAATAGATCTTTCTGTATTGTGCACAATTTCAAAAAAGCAGGAAAATAACATTACTAATTTTACAAATCTATAGATACATATTTTTATTTTAAATTCATATATTTTCATTGCTGATAATACATAGACTTTAGTAGATAGATTTCATTGATACATCGGAGAAAATTAGGAGGTGAACAAAGATGTTAAATAGAAAGCAAAGTGAAGCAATCTCTAAGGAGCAAATTACTTTGTTCCATCAGGGTGCAAATCACAGAAGTTATCATATGCTGGGTGCACACCTTAACATGCAGGGGGAGGAGAGAGGATGCAGCTTTCGTGTTTGGGCACCGAAGGCAAGGTGGGTTAGCGTTGTGGGTAATTTCAACGCATGGGACATCAAAACGAATCCCATGCATCGATGGCAGGAGGGGGATATATGGGAAGTATTCATACCACAAGTGGCTGAGGGGGAGCTTTATAAATTTGCCATTGGTACAGAAGACGGTGAGATCCTGTATAAATCTGATCCATATGCATATTTTGCAGAAGTAAGACCGGCAACGGCCTCCATTGTCTATGAACTTGAGGGGTATGAATGGAGAGATAAGAGTTGGCAGCAAAAGAAGAAAACCGGAAAACTTAAGGACCGTCCCACGTTAATCTATGAAGTACATCTTGGTTCTTGGAAAAGGCATAAGAATGGAAGTTTTCTAACCTACCGGGAACTAGCAGAGGAACTGGTAAACTATGTGTCGGATATGGGATATACCCACATTGAATTATTGCCAATAATGGAACACCCCTTTGATGGTTCCTGGGGGTATCAAATCTGTGGATATTATGCAGTAACCAGCAGGTACGGAACACCAAAGGACTTTATGTATTTCGTAGATCAATGCCACCGAAAAGGGATTGGTGTAATTCTTGATTGGGTACCAGGACATTTTCCTAAGGATGCCCACGGACTTGGAAAATTTGACGGAAGTCCCCTTTATGAACATAGTGATTTAAGGCGGGGAGAGCATCCACAGTGGGGCACCTGGATTTTTGATTATGATAAACGAGAGGTACATAGTTTTCTTATTTCAAATGTTATCTTCTGGCTTGATTATTTTCATGTGGATGGCTTTCGCGTGGATGCCGTAGCTAGTATGCTTTATCTTGATTATGCAAGGGAGCATTGGCTACCCAATCAATATGGAGGACGTGAGAATTTAGAGGCCGCCCAGTTTTTAAAAAGGATGAATGAGGCAGTAATATCACTATATCCTAACACACTAGTAATTGCTGAGGATTCCAGTAGTTGGCCCTTTGTAACGGCACCTACTCATGTGGGAGGTCTGGGTTTTACCCACAAATGGAATATGGGCTGGATGAACGACACCTTGCGTTATACTTCCATGGATCCTATTTATCGTAAATGGCATCATAACTTATTAACTTTTTCATTGACCTATGCTTTTTCAGAACATTTCGTATTACCGCTATCCCATGATGAAGTGGTCCATGGGAAACACTCTCTGTTAGATAAAATGCCCGGAGACTATAATCAGAAATTTGCAGGCTTACGAGTTCTATTTGCCTATCTGATAGCACATCCGGGAGCAAAGCTCACCTTTATGGGTGGAGAGTTTGGACAATTTATTGAATGGAAGTACGACAGTGAACTGGATTGGCTTTTATTGGACTATGAGATGCATCAAAAGACGAAGGAGTATGTTAAGGAATTAAATCATTTTTATCTTTCTAATACCTGTCTGTGGCAGGAGGATGGAGGTTGGAATGGGTTTCGCTGGATTGTCGTGGATGATATGGAACAGAGTGTAATTGCCTTTTTAAGACAGGGAAGGCAGGAGAAGGATTATCTGCTTCTTATCATTAACTTTACACCGGTACCAAGAGAGAATTACCGAATAGGAGTACCGGAGCAAAAAGAATATGTGGAAGTGTTTCACTCAGAGGATATTACTTATGGCGGTACCGGACAAAGAAAAATAGGACCGATACCATTTGAAACAATTCCTAGTCATAATTTCAACCAATCCCTTGTTTTATCGATACCGCCTTTATCTGCGGTATTTTATCAACCAGTAAATTAGTAATAGGAGTATTAAAGGAGGTTTTGCAAATGGTAGCAAAAAAATGTGTAGCCATGCTGCTTGCCGGCGGGCAGGGCAGCAGACTTGGGGTATTAACGAAAAATACTGCTAAGCCTGCAGTTCCTTTTGGGGGGAAGTATCGTATCATTGATTTTCCACTAAGTAATTGTACAAATTCCGGGATAGACACCATTGGTGTTCTAACACAGTATAAACCACTAAAGCTAAATTCCTACATTGGCATAGGCCAACCCTGGGATCTGGACCGTTTAAACGGAGGAGTAACCATATTACCACCCTATATGAAGCAATCGGCAGGAGAATGGTATTCCGGAACTGCAAATGCAATCTACCAAAACATAGAGTTTATAGAGGCATATCATCCGGAATATGTATTAATACTTTCCGGAGACCAGATCTACAAAATGGATTATAGTGAAATGCTTACGTTTCATGAGGAGAAGAAAGCGGATGTTACTATAGCTATACTTGAAGTGCCTTGGGAAGATGCCGGTCGCTTTGGCATCATGAATACCAAGGAGAATAATCAAATCTATGAATTTGTGGAGAAACCGAAGAATCCCATTAGTAATAAAGCCTCCATGGGAATTTACATTTTTAATTGGAAAAAGCTTAAAAAGTATCTGATCGAGGATCAGGATACACCGGATTCAAGTAGTGACTTTGGTAAGGATATTATCCCAAAGATGTTAGCAGACGGACAAAGAATGTTTGCCTATCCATTCAGAGGATACTGGAGGGATGTTGGAACGATACAGAGTCTGTGGGAGGCTAATATGGATTTACTGGAGGAGAGTCCGGAGTTAGATCTCTATGATCCGGCTTGGAGAATTTATTCTCGTAATCCCGTGGAACCGCCTCATTTCATCGCTTTAGGTGCAAATGTTAGACGTTGCATTATCACGGAAGGTGGGATCATATATGGAGATGTCTATCACTCCGTATTATTCTCCGGAGTGAAGGTGGGGAGAGGTAGTAAGATACACAATTCTATTCTGATGCCGAATGTTAAGGTGGGAGAGAATACCGTGATTGAAAATGCCATTATCGCTGAGAATACTATCATTGGAGATAACTGCTATATTGGTTATAGATCCCACTTGCCACAAGAGGATTGGAAGGAGAGAGAATGTGAGATAGCAGTAATCGGAGAGAATTTGTTGTTACCCTCCGGCTATCGACTGGAGAAAGGAATTATGATTGATTCTGAGAACTATCTCGCCTATCAGGCGGTTGTTTGAAGGATACTAAAATGGAGGATTGATCTATGAGAGATACGATGGGAATTATTTATACAGGTGATAGCAATGCCGGTCTATCGGAGTTAACCCTCAAAAGGTCGGTTGCCGCCCTACCTTATGGCGGAAGATATCGTGTCATCGACTTTATATTATCCAATATGATTAATTCCGGGATTATTAATGTTGGACTTATCACACAGAACAATTATCACTCTTTAATGGACCATCTTGATTCGGGAAAGCAATGGGATTTGAACCGGAAAAGTGGTGGTCTGTTTATCCTTCCCCCGTATGTCAGTCATGATAATACGGGGTGGTACCGAGGGGAAATAGATGCCCTACATAGTAACATGTCTTACATTCGAAGAAGTCCTCAGAAGAATGTGATTATCTCGGGAAGTTCCATGGTATGTAACCTCACCTTTAAGGATGCAATGGAATTTCACCGCGATACCATGGCAGATATAACCGTAATCTATAAGGAGGATAAAGTTGCACCGAAGGAGGAACTAGCAAGACACACTTTACTTCGTACGGATGAGAATAATCGCATATGGGACATGGAGGTCAAGCCGACTACTCCTATGTCAGACAAGGTATCCATGGAGATGTATATCATGGACAAAAGGTTACTGGAGTATCTCATAGAAGAGAGTATTGCCAGGGGACTATATGATTTGAATAAGGATATATTAATCAAAAATATACAGAAGCTTCGAGTTATGGGATATCCCTATGAAGGCTATTTGGCTAAAATCGATAGCATAAATTCATATTTTAAGCATAATTTGGAGTTGTTTGATACGAATAATTTTCAGGAACTTTTTCATAAGTCTGGCCCCATCTATACAAAGGTAAAGGATGAGGTTCCAGCAAAATATGGAGAGAAGGCTGTGTCAGAGAATTCCTTAGTGGCAGACGGCTGCATCATTGAGGGATATATCAGCAATTGTGTACTATTTCGTGGCGTTAAGATAGGGGAAGGTGCCATTGTCAAAAACAGTATTATTCTACAGAATACGGAGGTAGGAGAAAAAGCAGTTTTAGAAAATGTTATTTTAGACAAGTCAGTTATTATTCATAAAGGACGTAGACTAATTGGGCAGGAAAGCTACCCGATTGTGATTCGTAAAAAAGCAGTAATATAAGGAGAGGGTGTAATGTTAAATATTTTCATGGTTGCTTCAGAAGGAGCACCATTTTCTAAGACCGGGGGACTTGCCGACGTGATAGGTTCTTTACCTTCGGCTTTGACAAAAGAAGGAGCAGTGGTTTCTGTTATCTTACCAAAGTATGGTGTAAGGTCAGAAGCTATGGATATGTCTAAGTTTGGAATTCATACGGAGCATTTGGGACATATCTTTGTCGATGTTGGCTGGAGGCATCAGTATTGTGGCATTGAGAGATCGCAGTATAAAGGAGTAACTTATTATTTCCTTGATAATGAATATTACTTTAAAAGAGAAAGCTTCTATGGTTATCAAGATGATGGGGAACGCTTTGCTTTCTTTTGTAAAGCAGTATTTGAGGTAATCTTATTCTTAGATATTGCTCCGGATATTTTACATTGTCACGATTGGCAAGCTGCCATGGTACCGGTACTACTGGAAGCAAAATACAGACAACGGGAGAAATTACGAAGGACTACTACAATTATTACAATACATAATTTAAGGTATAGGGGAATCTATGGTGTGGATCAGATGAAAGATTGGTTCTCTCTGGGCGATGCGTATTTTACAGAAGACAAGTTAGAATTTTTCGGTGCGGCTAGCTATCTAAAAGGTGGGTTGGTGTATTCAAAGGCTATTACCACCGTAAGCGAAAGCTATGCACAGGAGATAAAAGAACCCTATTATGGAGAAAGCCTTGATGGGCTCTTAAGAGCTAGAAGCAAGGAACTGTATGGCATTGTAAATGGGATTGATTATGATGAATACAATCCTGCAAAGGATGAATTAATTTATCAGAATTATACAAAGACAAAGGTAAATCTTAAAGCACTCAACAAACAGGAACTTCAAAAGGAGCTTTGTTTGGAGCAAGGGGATCGCATACCGATGATAGGATTAATATCAAGGCTTGTGGACCAAAAAGGACTGGATTTGGTTGCCTGTGTATTGGAGGAAATATTAGCAAAGAAGGTTCAACTAGTGGTACTTGGTACTGGTGATGAGAAGTATGAGACGCTATTTAGGGATGTGAGCAGGAGATTTCCCGGTAAATTATCCGTACATATTGGATTTAATTCTGTCCTTGCACATAAAATATATGCCGGAGCGGATCTATTTTTAATGCCCTCCCTCTTTGAACCCTGCGGACTTGGTCAGCTGATAAGTCTTCGTTATGGAACGCTACCAATCGTCAGAGAGACTGGGGGCTTAAAGGATACAGTCCAATCCTACAATGAAGTTACTGGTGAGGGTAATGGCTTTACCTTCACTAATTATAATGCCCATGACATGTTATATACCATTCAAAGGGCACTTCATATCTATGAACGTAAAACCCTATGGAATAAACTGCGAAAGGGAGCTATGTCCTGCGATAACAGCTGGCAGAGCTCTGCAAGAAAATATATGGAGCTCTATCATAACCTCCATACAAAAGGATAAGAAATAGGTATGAAAAGGAGGATGCTTTTGAAACGTAAGACTAAAATCCTATATGTAAGTGCAGAACTATCCCCCTATGCCAGCGCCGGAGGGCTAGGTGAAATGGGAAGAAGCTTCACAAAGGCCCTCTATGATACGGGTAATTATGAAGTAAGAAGAGTTATGCCATTATATAAAAATATAAATGGAGATCTAAAATACCTTACTGATTTTCCGGTACGTATGAGGGAGACATTTGAGACCTGTATCGTAAAAAAGAATTCTAACAAGAAGGAGTTTATAACCTATTTCCTACAAAATGATCGATATTTTTATAGAGAGAATATCTATGCTTATGAGGACGATGGGCTTCGATTTTTCTTCTTTTGTAGGGCAGTAGTAGAAATGCTAAAAAGGATAAAGTATAGGGTGGATATTGTACATATCAATGACTGGCATACGGGATTTCTTGCTGTATTACTTAAGAAGGAATTTCCTAAGGTAAAAACAGTATTCACCATACATAACTTATCCTATCATGGCTTTATTGAGGCTTCTTATTTAGACGGACTACTTAGTAGAGAGGAGCAATGTAGGTTAGGGTATCCGGAATGGCTTAATTTTATGAAGGCGGGAATCTGCTATAGTGACTTATTGACCACCGTAAGTCCTAACTATGCGAAAGAAATTATGACACCACATTTTAGCTGTGGATTATTACCCCTTCTAAAAAGTCGCAAGGATGAAATCGTTGGTATCTTAAATGGCGTTGATTACGATATCTATGACCCGAGTAAAGATACGGAACTAGATTTTCCCTATCAGTATGATTCCTATCATTGCAAAAATAAGAATAAAGAAAAGCTGCGGGAAGTCTATGGACTGCCCCAGGAGAACAAACCCTTAATTGTCATGATAAGTAGACTTAACTATGAAAAAGGGATCGATTTACTATTGGAAGCCTTGGAATTTATGGATCTTACTCAATTTCAATTCATTCTACTTGGCTCCGGTAATCCTTACTATCAGGAGAAGCTATCAGAGCTAGCCGCAAAAAATCCAGACTGGATGAAAGTTGAGTTTTCCTATTCAATACAACTGGCAAAGAAGCTATATGCAGCAGCAGACATTTATCTGATGCCCTCAAAATATGAGCCCTGTGGACTTGGGCAGCTTTATGGAATGCGTTATGGCGCCGTTCCCATTGTTAATCCGGTGGGAGGGCTAAGGGATACCGTCATCGAGGAGGAACAATGCCCCAAGGATTATACCGGATTTCATATGAAGGAATGGAGTACGGAGGCGCTTATGGAGGCAATCCAAAGAGCAGTTACTACCTATTATCAGAAGGATTGGCACCATTATATAACGAATGGGATGAAGCAGGATTTCTCCTGGACACGAAGTGTTATGCAGTACCAGAAGCTGTATGAGAAGTTACTTAAGAAAAAAGATAAGGTATAGGATAAATTATAGAACTATGAGAATAAAAGCAGGGAATGACCTTATATGGAATTGATGCTCCATGCAAGGTCATTCCCTGTTCTTATGCTAAATTAATAAAAAATACTTAAGGATAGTTGAAAGAAATTATTTGGCAGTATACATGCCCTTGCTTTGCATATATGCAAAGATAGATTCCCCATGCTTTTGTTCTTCTGTCTGGATGTGATTTAGGACATCTCGAACCTGAGCATCTTTGAATTCAAAGATGGAGATGTTATAAGCACCGGATACATATTTTTCAGTCATAAGCATATCAGTACAAAGATCCTTATCGGAAGCTTTAAATTGACAGTTACCGCTATTTGATTGGTTAATGGATGCTTGCTCTGAGGTTGGCATGGAAGCTTGGGATTGCTGTCCACCACTTTGTGCACTATTTTGACTCCCACTCTGACCACCGCTCATGGATGGCACCTTGCCACTTAGTAATTCATTGATGGTCTGTAGATGCTTTTCCTCCTGTTGACCGTTGCTGCGAAATACTGCCTTAAGCTGATCATCGCATGCCAAATTCGCATAGTTGTTATATTTGAGGATACATTCTTCCTCGTGAGTTTTTGCATCCTCTAATAAATATCTTTCTTTTGTAGTTAATGTTATATTTGTTATCATAATAGCACCTCCATATTGATTACATCTTTATTATTTTCATAAATAACAAATATTATCCAAAAGTTTGAGATTGTTTTTAATCATTCCAATTCCAAAAGTAGAAAAAAGTCGAATAAAAATGAAAATAATATGTAAAAAAAGTAAGAATTAGTAGATAAAATATAAGGCATAAGATATAATTTACCGTATATAACCAAAAAGTAATCAAATGAAATCACTAAGGAGAAAAATATAGTAATAACGAAAGAGTAGGGGGATTAATGTACAATAAAGAACTTGAAGAGTTAATAATGAATTATGGAATTCTTGAAAAAGCTTTTGATAGTATTCGTCTTGTTGATCCAACGAAAAAAAATGTAATTTATCTACAGGAGAATAAGA
Source organism: Bacillota bacterium (assembly GCA_023389295.1). Lineage (GTDB taxonomy): Bacteria > Bacillota > Clostridia > Lachnospirales > Lachnospiraceae > Mobilitalea. The sequence continues at coordinate 17,886 of JAEWEO010000228.1, read as the reverse complement.
ATCCCGAGCCGAAACTTTGTTGCTTTGAATTTTGGGGCAATCGTAAACCCTGTGAGAACTGCGTTGCTCTAAGAGCATATCAGGATAATAAAACGTATCTTAAGTTAGACTATGTTAAGGAAGAAATCTATATTCTGGCGGCTATTCCGGTTGATTTACCCAGCAAAAGAGTGATAGTGGAACTATTAAAGAATGTAACAGATAGTTTTATACTAGATACCAATGATAGTACAAGTTATGCAGCCATAAAAAGCTTGTTAAACAAGTTTAAGGTTTTAACGATGATGGACACTTTAACCGGTGTGTATAATAAGAGATACATAAATGAAAAATTACCGCTTTGTCTTTCAAATTCCAATGAGCTTCATACCAATATTTCCATAATTATGGCTGACATTGATTTTTTTAAACATGTAAATGATACCTATGGACATATTAATGGTGATGTGACTTTGAAGAAATTTGCAGGAATTTTGGAGGGGTGCTTATCCAGAGATACAGACTGGGTAGGTAGATTTGGTGGTGAAGAATTTCTTATATGCTTACCTGGAGCGGCCAGTACTCGCGCAATAGAGATAGCGGAACATATGCGCTATAGTGTAGAGAAAAGTGTCATTTGCTGTGGTGATCAGGAATTTAGCATTACAGCAAGCTTTGGAGTAGCAACTAAGACTCCGGAGGAAAACTTAAACATGGCCGATCTAATTCAAAAAGCAGATGAAAATCTTTACAAGGCAAAACGAAATGGACGTAACCTTGTTGTGGGCTGATATTTACTAAAATCAATATGCAAATAGGTAAATAATTGGGTGTTACTAAGAGCTAATTAAAAAGCTTCAAATCTCTTCTGATAAGTGTTGAGATTTGAAGCTTTTTTTCTTTTCCTAAAGATATGACTAGGAGCGTTTTACGGGTTGTTCGTCATATACTATTTCCAGATCCTTTTGATAACCCTTCTCCATCTTATGTCTTGCCTTACGGTTAGCGACACTATCGAAAATAATGGAAAAATCATAGTCGTCCGGATACATTTCCTGTGCTGAGACTTTCAGCTGTAATCGCTTGTGATTGATATATTCCTTTCGCTTTTGGATTTGTACTCCTACGTCACCCTTCTCATCAGCTGTTTGAAAAACAATTCCTATTTTCTTTTGTGGATATACTACCACACTATCTCCAATTTGAAACCTCTGACTTCTTGTACTTACGGACTTGGCGGGTGCTGTTTTCGTGATCTTTAAATGTGTACTTAAGGCGGAATCTGTTAATAAGGTATCATCTGTAGCGTCCTTAAGTAAGTCAATTTGAATAATGTCACCATCTTTATGATGTTGATGTTCCTTGTGGTATGCCTCCAGATAGGCTCGCTCCAACATACGTTTTGGTAAACCCAGACGTTTAGCGATATAGAGGGCACAGCTTTCACCAGCTTCTCCTATTTCTAAACGATATAGAGGTTTAAGACTTTCTCTATCAAAGGCCATTCTGGCATTTTTAAGACCGGGGGTTTTATCAGCATACTCTTTCACCTCAGGATAATGAGTGGTTGCTACGAAGAGACAGGATTTATCTTTCAATTCTTCAAGAATGGCGATTGCAATTCCCATACCTTCGGCCGGGTCCGTACCCGAGCCAAGCTCATCTAGTAAGATAAGACTATCCTCATTTGTTTGCTTTAAAATGTTGATAATATTCGTAATATGGGAAGAGAATGTGGATAAGTTCTCTGTAATGCTCTGACCGTCTCCTATGTCGCACAATACAGCATTATTCATACATAGATCAGCGCTTTCACAGGGGACATGGAGTCCACTTTGAGCCATAAGCTGTAGTAAACCAACGGTTTTAAGAGCCACGGTTTTACCTCCGGTATTAGGTCCCGTAATGACAATTCCTTTCATACCATCACCCAAGGTGAAATTTAACGGTACACACTCCTCCACCTTTAATAAAGGATGTCTTCCATTGGTGATCTGAATTTTTCTATCAGTGTTGATTTTAGAGGGGACTCCTTTCATGTCCGCACTCAGTTTTGCCTTCGCAAAAATAAAATCCAGAGTCTCCATTGCCTCCATATTCAGTCGTATTTCATTCGCATTATCACTTACGATAGCAGATAGCACATATAAAATCCTTCGTTCTTCATTACTCTCTGCAATCTCTAACAGGGACAATTCATCCTTCAATTTGGAAACTACCGTAGGTTCGATAAAATAGGTGGAACCACTAGAGGAAATATCCATCACCGAACCACTTACCATATGCTTATACTCTTTTTTTACCGGTAATACATAATGACCATTTCTCAGGGATACATAACCATCTGTAAACCATTCTTTTTTACTACGAAGCTGGCTTTCTAATTTTGACTTCATTTCAGAGTTTACTTGTTCAATTTTACGTCGGATATCCTTCAATTCCTTTGATGCGTTGTCATCAATGGTTTGATTGCGGATTGTATTTTGAATTTCGTTTAAGAGATTTGATAATTCATAGATGGAACCGCCATATCCGGCAATGCCTACATTCAGTACTTCGGCGCGTTTTAAAAAGCTCTTCATTCGTTTGCAGGCATTAATAAATAGTTCAATTTGAGTAAACTGTTGGGGAACTAGCATTGCACCTTTTTCGGCAAGCTCCAGTAGCATTGCCACATCTTTCATAGAAGCTAAGGGTGCTGATCCAATTTGGTCCAGAATTTTTCTAGCTTCAGTCGTATCATTTAATTTTGCCCTAACTTCTGCTTCGCTTAGATAGGGCTTTAGTTGCTGTAGTTTTAACTTTGCTTGGTCCGAGACTGCATTTTCGCAAAGTAGCTCAATGATCTTGGGATATTCCAAAGCAATGATTGATTTTTCTATCATGATATTCTTTCCTCCGTTTGCCTTCCTGGTAAATCGATTAATTTTTAGATTTCGTTATATTAGAAAATGCCCGCAGAATGTCACTACCATTACATTTAGGTAGAATACTCCCTGCGGGCCTCTGTCATAGCACAATCTGTTAATAAGGGCATAATAAAGGCATAACAGGATATACCTATTATGCCTTATGGTTTACGCGTAAACAAAGATAAGCATTTGCAAATTGACTTGCAGTAATGCGAACACGAACGCGAAGTCCTGGAAATACAGATTTGGCTTTCCATATATAATAAGACAGTTTTGAGTATTACTGTAAAGGTAGAAAAATGGGTACACAAAGAAAAGGTTACTTATAGTACCCTACCTAATTCAATTATGTGCTAGTTTGCACAAACCTCTTTTACAGTTAATACCGACATCAAAACCATCCTTTCAAATCAATGTTTCAAATACAGTTGCATTTTATCATAGGATACTTATTATGTCAAAGTTTTTATGAAATCATGCAATGCTAAGCAATGGAATAAATAATCTTTATAAATTACACGCTAAATATGTGAAATGTGCTCCTTTGATAATTTTAAATTTACTCTTTGGTAGAGTCCATGGTCTGATTAATTGCATTGACCATAATCTCCTTGCTGATCTGACCCGGAGCATATCCATAGATATTACCCTCCATATCAATTAAAAAAGTAGTAGGGAAGGCAGAGATGCGATAGTCACTAAGTACTTCTCCGGTTTCGTCAAATAATACTGGGAAGGTATAACCGTTTTCCTCTATAAACTCGAGGATTTCCTCTTTTGATACATCACTATTATTAGGATATGCATCACTTTTAGGATTTGCTACTGTGAGGAAAATTACATCTTTTTCATTCTGATTATATTCCTTGTAGAGTTCTTCAATATCCGGCATCTCTTTCTTACAGGGCGGACACCAGGTAGCCCAGAAGTTCAGAAATACCACCTTGCCTTTATAATCGGATAAACGATGCTCGTTTTGGTTTTGATCCATTAACACAAAGTCAAAGGCTGCAGTCTTTTCCTTTGTATCTGTCTTTGAATCCTCCACCTCTTTATCTTCCTCTGGGGAAGTAGTAGGAGAGGTCGTTTGGGAATTATCGTTACTCACAGGGGCATCCGTAACTGATGGAGTAGTTTCTTCATTTGTATTGTTATCCTCATTGGTACTGCTATCCTGAGATTGTGTAGCAGTAAATTTATTCAGATAGTTTGAGATACCGTTCATCCAACCGGTGAAGGTCATGATACCGATGATAATTAATAAGATACCACCGGCTTTTACAGTATATTTCAACAGTTTTTGATGCTTCTTTAAAAAGTTCAAAGCTTGGGTTGTAAAGAGCCCCAGTAATAAGAAGGGGATGACAAAGCCGGCACTATATAGAAGCACTAATAGATTTCCAGTAAAGGAGCTGTTGCTTCCTGAGGCCATGATTAACACGGAGGATAATGCGGGTCCAACGCAGGGGGTCCAAGCAAAGCTGAAGGTAAAGCCCATAAGAAATGCCATGAGCGGATTTATCTTCTTTTCGCCTAAATCCAAGTGAAATTTGTGCTCTCGCTGAAGAAACTTAAATTCTAAAAAACCAACTTGAACTAATCCCAAAAAGATGATAAAAACACCACCAACTCGGGTAAACAATAACTGGTTCTTACTAAAGAAAGAACCCAATGCCGTAAATGACATACCTAGAATAAAAAAGGAAAAGGATATGCCAAGTACAAAGAATAAGGTTTGGAAAAACACCTTGCTTCGCTCATAGGTTATGGTCCCATCTTCTTCAGTCTTTTTGGCGTTACCAGCCAGATAACTCATATAGATAGGAATTAAGGGTATAACACAGGGGGAAAAGAAGGACAATAAGCCTTCTAAGAATACTAGTATATAACTTATGTTTTCAGTTGAGAGAAACCCAGTCAATAGATAGCTCCTTTCTAGGTGATAAAATGCATACTCATAGTTCGTAAGGACCAGCCCGGTTCCTTAAGACAATGAGTTATCACATTTTCTCCATATCAATAATTTACAGTAACATGCTACTCAACCTTATTGTAAAGTATGATGTTAAAATTTATAAAGTTAAGGTGAGTTTTTATAGTATAGCATAGGTATACCCCTAAGGTAAATTAGTTTGTCTATTAAGGGTTGTAAGATACGAAAACAGAACGAAAATATTTTAATTATAGAATATTACGAGAATGTTTGATAAAATATTACAGAGTATTCTTACTAAAACGATGGAATTACTAAAAATTCATCCATTGGTTGTTTTTAATAATACATAAGGAACATAGAAATTCTAAAATGTTAGGAGTGAAGAATATGCTGGAAAAAGAATTTGAAAAGCTTTATTATAAGTTTCGTAATAATTATTGCAAAAACTTGTTTTCGAGTGTAGATGAAGAAAAAGATAGTTTAAATCCAACAGAAGCTTATTGTGTAGAAGCTATATTTCTTCTAAATCGCCCAACAGTCCATCAATTTGCAAACTATGTAAACATATCACAACCGAACGCAACCTATCGAATTAGTAATTTGATTCAAAAGGGTTATGTACGAAAGGTATTATCTCTTGATGATAGAAGGGAATATTTTCTGGAAGTAACAGATAAATTCTCTAAGAATTACGGAGTAAATGCCTCCTTTCATACAGAGCTGATGAATAACATCCGTGATAAATTCACAAAGGAAGAAGTAGTACAATTCGAAAAGATGTTAAAGAAACTAAATGATATTATGAACTAAGTAGTATAACTATATGAAGAATCTTACAAAGATGGAGAATAGAAAACCGCGTCCCATAGATTTTAGAAGGGAGCGGTTTTCTTTCTTTAGTTTAGAACATATCATCAAAATTTGCTCGCAAAATCATGGATAGATAAGGCATTCCATTGATTGGCTTATATAATTCAACAATAGCAAAATGAGCTGGTGGAACCATTTGATTTTTTGGAGTTGCTATGCACAAAAAACGGTATTTCATTCCGATTTCTTCATGCTTTGCTAAGGCAATCGGATTGTATTGGAAACTAGCCTTATGCTTTTGCATTGCGTTATGAAAAAGAAGCGCTTCATAACCGGATATCCAAGGTTCGTAAACCCACCCTTTATGCATAGACCCAACACCTCATGAGGAACGTTATTATATTATATGCAAAGGGTTCCTAATATTTGTGAGAAATCATTTGTTAATAATGATTTACCCATAATTAATTATCTATGGATAAATTATTCATGGATAACTTTCCTTTGAACGTTTAACTCGTTCGTTGGAGCCATACAATGATGATCTTCACAGATATAATAAGTGGTTTTATCATTTATAATGCGATAATCTTCTACATAATCTGCTATTGCAAGAAGGTCTTTCTGATTATCCTCAGTTTTTAAGAGCACTACCGTATTCGGCTCAAAGTTTTGTGAAAGATATTCGGATAATTCCAAATGGTTTTCTAGGTCGCTGGTATTACGGTCATTTGCTCTGGAGGAGGCATTGCGAGAAGCCACACATACGATTTCTTTTGAAGGATATAATGCTTGCATAAATGCGATTAAGGAGAAGCTATGGCCTGCCGGATAATCTTTGACCTGACCGGCTAAAAATCGTAATTGTTTGTTGGCATATTCTATAAAATGTGAATTTGCGGTTAGGTTAGCAAGTCGTTGCAATACATACCCTGCAACTGAGTTACCCGAGGGAATGGCTCCATCATAAACCTCCTTTGGACGATATAGAAGCTGTTCAGAATCTGCTGCATTTAGGAAGAAACCTCCATGTTTTTCATCCCAAAATAAATCAATCATACGCTCGGCAATCTTTGTAGCCTGCTTTAAATGCCTGATTTCAAAGGTGGCTTCGTATAAAGATAGAAGTGCCATAGAGTAGAAGGCGTAATCATCAATGAGGCCGTAAAAAGCAACATCATCTTCACGAAATCTTACGTATAGTCTATCATTTTCATCCATTAATCTAGTATTTATAAATTCGACAGCTTTCTTAGCAACATCAATATAATCGGTATTTTGAAATACTTTTGCAGCAGTTGCATAAGCACTAATCATAAGGGCGTTCCAAGAAGTCAATATCTTATCATCCTTGTGGAGTTTTGCACGGTCCAGACGATAGGTATAAAGTTGATTACATACTCTCACCACACGCTCATTATCAGTTTTTAGACTATGGGTCTGAATGAGATTAGGTATGGAAGCGCCCTCAAAGTTGCCTTCCTTCGTAATATCAAAATATTCACAGAAGAAGGAACCGTCATCAGGACCAAGGACGTTCATAACCTCATCGGTTGTAAATACATAATATTTTCCTTCCACGCCTTCGCTGTCTGCATCCTGTGCGCTATAAAAGCCACCTTCCGGAGCTGTCATTTCACGTCGAATATACTCAAAAATCTGCTCGGCAGCAACTTTATAGAGAGGTTCTTTTGTGTGCTGATAAGCCTCCGTGTAGGTAAGAGCTAGGAGTGCATTATCATATAACATCTTCTCAAAATGAGGGACCAACCATTTGGCATCGGTAGAATATCTGGAAAACCCATAGCCTATATGATCATAAATTCCGCCACGATACATTTGCTTTAATGTTTTATCTACCATGAAGAGGGAATTTTCATCAGATTCCAGCTTTGCATGACGAAGTAAGAACATCAGATTATGAGGAGTGGGGAATTTGGGTTCACTCCCAAAACCACCGAATTCATGATCAAAGCTTTGATTAAACTGTGTTACAGCTAGATGAATCAGTTCCTTATTTAAATCTGCACTATCGGAGGAAGCTTCAAACTCTCTCTTTAGAATTTCAGCAAGTTGATTACCGGTACGAAGCATGTCTGACGGATTCTGCTTCCATTGCTGCTTTACCTGAGTGAGAAGATCAATAAGTCCAATCATTCCGTATCTAGGCTCTTTAGGAATATAAGTTGCTGCATAGAAGGGTTTCTTCTCCGGCGTCATTAAAATGGTAAGAGGCCAGCCCCCATGTCCGGTAGTTATTTGACATATGGTCATATAGACGGTATCAATATCTGGACGTTCCTCTTTATCAACTTTGATACTGATAAAGTCATCGTTTAAGATTTTAGCAACCTCCTCATCCTCAAAGCTTTCATGAGCCATTACATGGCACCAATGACAGGTGGAATAACCTATGGAGAGGAAGATGGGTTTGTTTTCTCTTTTAGCAACCTCAAATGCTTCTTTACACCAAGGATACCATTTCACTGGATTGTAAGCATGTTGTAAGAGGTAAGGGGATTTTTCATCCGCTAATTTATTGGGAATGCGAGTTGTGCCCTGCCCTTTATTTGTTACATGTTCCGTTGTATTCATAATTTATACTCCTTGTCCTTTTGATTTAAAATATTCAAGAATAGCAAACATAATTTATTAATATAAATATTATGCCAAATTGGAGAGTGTTTTATAGATGATGAAAAAGATTATTGTACAGATAAAGAGTACAATATATTACAATGACTTGGATCATATTAACAAATAATCTTTTTCGTTTTCTAGAATAGTATTTTATTGTTAAGTTATGTATAATGATGGTAAATTTGATATGCTTACATAATAAATGGGAAATAATAGAGATGTTATAGAGTGACAACTAAATCATATTAAAGGAAGAATATAACTGTGAAGGTAGTAAAAAAAATAAACTATAAAAAAATAGATATTGCTATTCTTTTCATAGTAACAATTTTAATCTGTGTAGGACTATTTTGTTCCAGACAAGCTTATATGTTTCGCATTGATAAAAATATAATGTTCGTAAAGCAAATCATGGGAGTGACTCTTGGCTATATACTTATGTTTTTAGTCATGATCATTGATTATAAAATTATTTGTAAATTTTCTTTCCCATTCTATATTGCAATTAATTTAACATTAGCATATACACTATTGTTCGGAACTAATCTCAATGGTGTTAAAAGATGGATAACAATTTTCGGATTTCAGATTCAACCTTCTGAAATAACGAAAGTAGTTATAATTTTATTCTTAGCTTTTTTGTGCAACCATTTTAAAAATAAAACAGATAAATTCTATGTATTATTTCTTCAAACAATAGCAGTATTAATACCAATGATATTAATCTTTTTAGAGCCTCATCTTAGTTCTTGTATCGCCTTATTGTTTATTTTCTTTATACAAATATATGCATCAGGGTTAAGTTATAAATTGATTGGCAAAGTTATTGCAGTAGTCATACCTATAGCAATCATTATTTTAATTAGTGTGACTCAGTTCAACGTGAACATTCCCTTTATTCAAAAATATCAGATAAAGAGAGTAACATCATTTATGTCATCCGATGAAAGTGAGGATTTATCCGGTAACTACCAACAAAATCAATCACTAAATGCTATTGCATCAGGTGGGCTTAATGGGAAGCTAATATCAATTAATGCTTCAAATCGACAATATGACGATATTTATGCAAAAGAAAGTGATTTTGTTTTTGCAATCGTAGGTGAAGAATTTGGATTTATAGGAAGTTTTATTATAGTTATTCTTTACAGTATCTTGATTATTAAATGCTTAATAATATCGGCACGTGCTTCTGATTATGTGGGAAAACTAATATGCATTGGTGTATCTGCATATGTTATGTTCCAGTTTTTTGTAAATGTGGGAGTTGCGATAACCCTTTTGCCTAATACGGGGTTACCACTACCCTTCATAAGTTCTGGTCTTACCTCATTAGTAAGTTCTATGATAGCTATCGGACTAGTATTAAATGTTCAATTAAGAGAAAAAGTGACAAATAAATAAAGCTGTGCAGTAAAGGAGAAATTATTGTTAAAATAAGACTGGTATCACTATTCGAAATCAATCCCATGCTTTTTTTAGAAATAAAGATATGAAGAATCTGGTGTTACAAGCAAAACTGTCATATTGCCAAAAAAGCATAGGTTATGATAATCTATATGTGTTTTTGATAATGGAAAAGAAAAAAATCAATCAAGATAGAGATAGGAATAAGGAGGCAATCCATATGGACAATGAAAATGTAGATGTTAATGCACAAATATTAGATAAAATGACAAAAGTTTGTATTTGTAAAGGAATTTCAAGAGCAACAATAAAAAGTGCTATTAAGAATGGCGCAAATACTTTAGCCGAGGTTCAAAAAGCAGTTGGTGCCGGAAGTGGACCCTGTGGTGGAAGAAGATGTACCCCTAAAATCCTTAGTTTACTGGAAGAGATGAAGGAAAGTATTGATTAGAAGTTCCTACAATCAATTGTCAAGCCAAACAAGAGCAGACATCCTCAAAGCAGTGCAAGAAGTAGAGGGTATTTGATAAATTTTACAAAAGGTGTATACAAATTTGATTATAATACCTGAAAATGAAAGAATATATGTGCAATTATTTATGAAATTAATCATAATACACAATATTTACTTACAAAAGTGCCTTTTTCATGATATTATATACTATTAGTAGATGAAGTATTATGAATTTGAAATAAGAAAGTATAAAAATATAGACTCAATCTACTCATAACCTGATAAATTACTAGTTTTTAGAGATGAGAGAGGAATTAACATGTTTGTAATTGGAGAAACAAGAGGCAAAGTTATCAATGGGAAGTTATCACTACCGAAAGAGTATCACTTAAAGAAAAGAGATATTTTAGCTAAATGGAAGGGCGATAATAAATTGTATCTATCAGATTCTGTCAAGTCGCTTCAATTCGCTACAGGAAGTTATTCTCCGGCATTTACCATACACGTTGACTCAGAGGACAGAATTGAGGTACCAACACATTTTGAGAATGCTGATGTCAGGATAGAGGGATGTATCTCAACAATTGAAATCAGCTTTATAAGAAATGAGGAGTACTAGGATAGAAATGGAGCCCGATTTTCCTATGTTGAATAATATCTGTGAAAATAGTAGATGGTAAGGAGATTAGAAATGGCAGGAAACAGAACAATCTGTACAGCAAACAATGTAGATTATATTACTATTAGAAAAGCAATGTGCAATGGTGTAAGAACCATAGATGAATTAGTTGAGGCAACTGGAGTTTGCAATACCTGTGAGGGATGTAAAAATGAGATTAACAAGATATTGACTTCTGTATGTGGCTGTAGGAATGTGTCACTCAAAGCAGTCATTGATGCAGTAAATGACGGTGCAGATACGGTTGAAAAAGTAGGTGAAATAACGGGTGCCGGAACTGACTGTGGCAGATGTAAAGCACTGATTGCGAATATCATTGAACTGGGTAGATAAGGGTTGAAAAAATTTAAAAAAATGATTGAGACAAGCCATGGTAGAATGTGAAGCCATGGCTTTTTTGTAAATAAAGTTATTAAGTTGTTGGAGGGAATGATATAATGAATAAGTAGATGATATACGAATTATATTTTAAGAGAGCTTTCACTTGAAAATAGAAGTTAAAATAATAAACGAGAAAGGAATTGAATCTATATGAATCAACAATTTATGGAAATTATGGAGGAGTCACCGGTAATTGCAGCGGTGAAAGACATGGAAGGATTACATAAATGTTTTGAGTCAGAGAGTAAAATTGTTTTTATTCTATTTGGAGATATCTGTAATATAAATGAGATTATTAATATAGTGAAAGCAAATGGAAGAATTGCTATTGTACATATGGATTTAATCAATGGACTAAGCCAAAGGGAAATATCCGTGGATTACCTTAAGAACAACACCCAAGCGGATGGAATTATATCCACTAAGGTTGCTCTGATTAGAAGAGCGAAGGAACTGAAATTGTTTACAGTATTACGATTTTTTGTTATAGATTCTATGGCTATTGAAAATATCAAAAGGCAGGTTGAGACAGTCGCTCCCGACTTTGTTGAAATACTTCCCGGAGTCATGCCTAAGGTTATTCGACAAATTTGTAAAATGATTACGGTACCTATTATCGCCGGGGGACTCATTGCAGACAAAGAGGATGTTATGACTGCTCTTTCTGCAGGAGCAATATCTATTTCCACAACAAATCAGAACATCTGGTTTGTGTAAAGTACCACTGGAAAATTACAAAATATATGATAGAATATAATTAATTGAAGAAACTTTGCATGAGAATTGGAGCCAAGCAAATATAATCACAAGAGTGATTTTATTTGCTTGGCTTTTTATACGTAAGCAACCCGGACCGGAGAAACTCGAGTAGCATGTTTCTTACGGTTTATAGTTTTAAAAATGAAAGGAAGAAAAAGGTTGGTGGAGAAAATGTATGATGTAGTAATCATTGGAGCCGGAGTGAGTGGCTGTGCAATTGCAAGAGAGTTATCAAGATATCCTTTAAAAATCGCCGTGTTGGAACGATGTAGTGATGTTGGAGAGGGAACCTCCAAAGCAAACAGCGGTATTGTGCATGCGGGCTATGATGCAAAAACAGGAACGTTAAAAGCAAAGCTAAATGTTGAGGGAAATAGGTATATGGAGGAACTGGCGAAGGAATTGGATATTCCCTTTACTAGAAACGGTTCTCTCGTACTGTGTTTTAGTGAGGAGGATAGGACAAAGCTGGTAGAACTTTATGAAAACGGATTAGAAAATGGTGTACCGGGGCTTCAAATTCTAGAAGGTGATGAAGTAAGAAAATTAGAACCCAATATCAGCAACGAAGTAGTTGCTGCTCTTTATGCACCCAGTGGAGGTATTGTATGTCCTTTTACCCTAACGATTGCTCTTGCAGAGAATGCTGCAGTTAATGGAGTAGAGTTTTATTTGGAGCAGGAAGTTACAAAGATTCAAAAGTTAACCCTAGAGAATTCAGATTACTATCAAATTAAGACTAAAAAAGGAAATTTTGAAACAAAGCTGGTGGTTAATGCTGCCGGAGTATACGCGGATGAGTTTCATAACCAGGTTAGTAAAAATAAAATTAAAATAGTTCCACGAAGAGGAGAATACTGTCTTTTCGACAAATCGGAGTCTGGTATTGTTACCAAGACCATATTTCAACTACCGAGTAGCCTTGGAAAAGGTATTCTAGTGACCCCGACAATCCATGGAAACCTGATGATCGGTCCGAATGCTCTAGACATTTTGGATAAGGAGGAGATTAAAACCACGACGACAGGTCTGGAAGAGGTAATGTCAAAAGCTAGACTTAGTGTTAATAATCTGCCGTTTCGAAATATTATTACCTCCTTTAGTGGTTTGAGAGCTCATGAGCTTATGGGTGACTTTATTATAGAAGAGGTCTCTGATGCACCAGGCTTCATCGATGTGGCAGGAATAGAATCTCCCGGTCTTACCTGTGCACCAATCATAGGCAGAATGGTACGTGATATGGTTATAGATAAAATACCTTCGAAAGAAAAAATGAATTTTATAGCCAGAAGACAGGGGATTCATCATATGAGCGAACTTAGCCCCGAGGAGCAAAGAAAGCAGTTTGATAGAAATCCGGCCTATGGAAATGTCATTTGTCGTTGTGAAACAATAACAGAGGGAGAGATACTAGAGGCAATACACCGACCACTTGGAGCTAGAACCTTGGACGGAATAAAGAGAAGAACCAGAGCCGGATCCGGCAGATGCCAGGCAGGATTTTGCACACCCAAAATAATGGAGATATTAGAACGGGAGTTGAAATTAAGATCAAAGGAAATAACGAAATTCGGTGCTGCTTCAAAATTGATTATGGTAGAAAATAAAGAATTATTAGGCTAATAGCTTAAGCAAAACCATGTGGTTCACAAAAATAGGTACGTGCTCCAGTTTGGGGAGGCGTACCTATTTTTTAGAAACAACAGAACTAAAGTCCTATAATTATGTCACTTTTACTATCTCATATTGCGAATTAAGAACTAACCACAACTGAGGAAAATACATCATGATATTCCAAATTCCTAAACCACTTAATTCAAAATCCGGAACTAACTTAGCATAAGCATTAATGCTTCTTGCGTCCCGAAAACGTACAATATATTCATCACAGGTGATATAACTAAAGTAGGCAGACTCCGTATTCAAATCATATTTAATGGGGACATTGTGTTCTTTTGCTAACTGAATTGCGGCATCAAAATTAATTGACATTCCCTTTGTAACTCCGGATTCGTATGGAAGCTTCCAAAGATAGCCGATGCTGGGAGTACCGACCATGACTTTTTCTGGTGGAATTAGCTCTAACATATGAGAAATAAAATTACGGAGTGTATCGTAAGAAACAGTACCAGAAGGAACACCAAGAGCAGTTCCCCATTCATAGCTAATTAATATGGTGTTATCTACTAATTCTCCAATTTTTTTATAATCCAAGCCTTCGTAAATGGTTCCCGTCAGCAATTCAAAGGAGCTTAAACTAAAGGTGTTCATAATAATAAAGCCTTCTTTTTTTATTCGATCGGCGAGTATTGATATAAATTCTACATAGAGATTACGGTCTCCTGGTAAGATATAGGGCGTATTTATGTTGATACCAAAATATCCTTTTTCTTTTAATATAGATACAATTTGAGTAATTATGGCTTCCCAAGATTTGCGATTGGATATAATTGCGTGCGTTGTATTTGTTTCTTCTAGTTGATTGGTGCCTAGGGGAGTTATCATCATAATAGGAGCAACTCCATAGATCTTAGCTAATTCAATAACACCCTTATCATCGATGCTAAGTATTTCACCATTTGAAGTTATTTTGTAGCTAAATATGGATAAATAAGTGAGAAAGGGTAACGTCCTCTTTAGCATATCATGATCAATAAAGGGATAAGCATAACCATCCACAAGAATGGAATCAAGTACTGGACCCTGATAACTGATTACTAATGTTTCACCTACTTCAAGAAATTCTCTGTTGCTCAAATAAGCATTATTTCGAAGCAATTGCATAACTGATACGCCGAATTCTTCAGCAATCTTACCTAAGGTATCGCCCTCCACAACGGTATAAGTGACGTCAGGATAGAGGACAACCAAGGTTTCACCAATCGCTAAATCATTGGGAGATTCTATTTCATTTTCCAGTATAAAGCGCTTTTCATCTACTCCGTAGGATTTCGCGATGGATGTTGCGGTCTCGCCTTCTTGTACCACATGAATAATCATAATAATCCCCAGATTTTGATTTATAAATATTATATGAACCAAAGACATTATTAGTACCTTTTCAGGATGAGTATGTATTCTGTTTAACAAATTTAGCCGAATGATAATATACTAATAATTGTATTCTGTAATTACGAAACTACAAACTCACATTTGCTGTAGAACACATACTTATTCCTCCTCTAGAAGTAGCATTCCAAAGAAAACTGAGAGATCGCTTACATATGAGGTCTGGAGATATTGACTTTCTTAAGAAGTTCAGAAAGACAGATTTCTAACGGAAAGAGAAGTATCAGTTTTTGAACAGGACACTCAATTAACAATGAATGGCATGTCTTGTACAGTAAACAGAATAAAGCTTTTTCGTAGTTATAAATAAATAGGAGATGTTATATGAAATACATGAAAATACTATTGATATGTATTCCGGTATCCTTTGTAGGCTATTTTTTAAAATGGAATGCAACCATCATGTTCTTCTTAAACTGCGTATCCATCATCCCCTTAGCAGGTTATCTAGGGGAAGCAACAGAGAAAATTGCAGCATATACTGGACCAAAATGGGGAGGCTTTTTGAATGCGACCTTTGGAAATGCGACAGAGCTTATTATCAGTTTCTTTGCTATTCGGGCAGGATTATTTGATATTGTAAAAGCTTCCTTAGCAGGATCTGTATTAGGCAATATCTTATTTGTACTAGGCTGTAGTATCTTTTTTGGAGGACTTAAGCATAAGGAATTGAAATATGATTCTCAGCTAGGGACCTTTACGGCAACGATGCTGTTATTTGCTGTGATAGGTTTGTCACTACCTGCTGTATTTACCTGGAACACACCGGAGCGTATTGTCAATACGGATTATGAATACTTAAGTTCCATTACCAGTGTTATTTTACTATCCATCTATGTTATTGGAATGATATATTCCTTAAAAACACAAAAGGACCTATATGGTGTAGAGCATGCAGAGGACGTTGACTCAGATTGGAGCCTACCGTTTAGTATTATGGTATTAGCATTAACTACAGTAGCAGTTGCTATAGAGTCGGAGATGTTGGTATCAAGCATTGAACCAATGACGGAGGCAGCAGGTATTCCAAAAATGTTTGTTGGTATTATTCTTATACCAATTGTTGGTAATGCAGCAGAGCATTTTACAGCGGTCTTCATGGCACTTAAGAATAAATTAGATATCACCATTGAAATAGCGGTAGGTTCCAGTTTACAGATTGCATTATTTGTAATACCTGCCTCCGTATTATTAAGTCTATTTTTTCAACCCATGAGTATCGTATTTAAGCCCATAGAGCTATTTTTATTCGGCTCCAGCGTATTAATTGCCAATCAGGTGGTGAAAGCAGGCAAGAGTAACTGGATGGAAGGGCTAAAACTGATTACCCTTTATTTAATCGCAGCCATAGGTTTCTACATCGTAGGTTAATAGAAAAGCTGTTGCTTGCTAACCTTATTTAAGTTAGGGGATACCTATAAGGAAGCTTACAAAACATAAAGCAAGCAACAGCTTCTTTCGAAAAATCAGTAAAAGATGACGGTTACAACTTTGTTGGGATAAGTTTTCCAATGCAGTAATATATTGTTAGAGTTATATGAAATATCTATGAATTGTTTGAAGAATATAGAAAGATATCTGAATATTACCAGAAAATTGAGTTATTTATTCCTGAAAATACTTGATTTATTTTTAAAATGTCTTATAATAATAATAATTACTATTATCATATATGAGGATAGTAAGAGAAATAGTTACGAAACATCTTATATTAATAAAGGAGGGGTTTTCGGTGTACAACTTATTAGTCGGCGGAGCTGCCGGGCAAGGAATTGAGACTTCAGTAGCTTTATTGCAAAAGCTACTGAAAAATTCCGGTTATTATGTTTTTACCAGTAGAGATTTTATGTCTCGTGTTAGAGGAGGGCATAACTTTTCTCTCCTCAGGTTTGGATCGGAACCGGTCATGTCACATAGTGATGTTTTGGATGGTATTATTGCGTTTGATGAAGCAACAACAGAGTTGCATAGAGATAAACTAAAGCCGGAAGGTTTCATCCTTTGTGACAGTAAGATTGTCTCAAAGGATACACGTACGCTTGCTATCGATATGGCAAGTATTGGGAAGCAGTTGGGCAATCCAAGAATTATGGGAAGTGTGGCAATCGGTATCGTATTAAAATTATTTGGAATTCAACCCAAAGAGCTGGACAGAGCATTAAGTGAATTTATCAAAGAACAGTACATAGAAGTAAATAAGCAAGCATTGCTTCAAGGGTACGATCTTGTAGAACAACGTATTCATTTAGATGAACCACAGGAGAAGGAACTACTAATATTATCAGGAAATGAGGCACTAGGATTAGGTGCAATTGCAGCAGGATTGCAATATTATAGTGCTTATCCTATGTCCCCTTCTACAACCATTTTGGAATACCTAGCTTCACAAGCAGATCAGGCAGAAATTGTGGTAGAGCAGGCGGAGGATGAAATTGCAGCTATTAATATGGCAATCGGAGCCTCTTTTGCAGGTGCTGTATCTATGACGGGCACCTCCGGTGGAGGTTTTTGTTTGATGGTAGAGGCTTTGGGGTTATCTGGAATAGCTGAAATTCCATTGGTTGTAGTCGATGTACAAAGACCCGGTCCTGCAACTGGTTTACCAACCCGTACGGAACAGAGTGATCTTAAATTTGTAATTTCAGCTTCCCACGGGGAATTTCCAAGAATGGTTATCGCACTTCGTAACCACACGGATGCCTTCTATCAGACAGCTCGAGCACTTTTTCTGGCTGAGAAATATCAGATTCCAGTCATTTTGTTAAGTGATCAGTATCTGGGTGATTCTTACGCGAGTGTAGAAACCTACGATCTTTCTAAGGTTCAGGTAGTAAAGCCCTTAGACGTAGAAGCGGTGGAG
>JAEWEO010000160.1 GCA_023389295.1 Bacillota bacterium | reverse complement strand
TTGTCCTTTAATTCCTCTGAAATATATTTATACATCTTATATTCCAGCAAGCGTTCCACAAGCTCCTGTCTAGGGTCTAATACTTCTTCCTCCTCGGTCTCCTCTATAGGCAAAAGCATTTTGGACTTAATATTAACTAAAGTCGCAGCCATCACTAGAAACTCGCTCATAATTTCAAGATTCTTCGTTTCCATTTGTTTAATATACTCCAGATACTGCTCCGTAATTTCGACAATCGGGATATCATAAATATTTACTTTATTCTTATCAATAAGATGCAGTAATAGATCCAGAGGACCTTCAAATGCATCTAATTTAACCGGAATACTCATGTGGCTCCTCTCCTATACCAATAGTCTTTATCCAAATAATTATTGTAATTAATATTACAAATTTATTGTGATTTTAATGTTATAAAAACCAACTCAGGAATATTGAACAGTCTTGGCATAATGGAATGTGAACCAAGTCCTCTGGATACCACCATCTCCTTGTGGTTCTTTGCATATTTTCCTGCCTGATACTTTGGAAAGAACTTTGCTTGCGGAGATATGACGCCACCAAGACCAGGTAGTCTTACCATCCCCCCATGTACATGTCCCGCAATGGTTAAATCAGCTCCCCATGCAACATAATTTTCAAAATAAACCGGATTATGAGCAATCAAGATTTGATAATGGCTCTTATCACTTGTTTCAACTAAGGACTTTAGATATCCTTCTTCCATATTGACAACTTTATTACGGGCAAAATATTCCGGGCCAATGGATACACCTGTAATATTAAGCCAGACACCCTCTGTGCCATATCGAAGACCTTTATTATCAAGAATGCTAATATTTAATTTTATTAAGCGTTTTTTAAATTGATTCCAAGCAGTATAGAGCTTTGCTTGCTCTTCTGTAAGCGAAGCCTCCTCTTTGCCATAGGCTTCCATCCTCTGTTCATGATTACCATATGCAAAAAACACTTTATATTTCTTAGAAAGTTGCTCTAACAAATAATATGCATTTCCCGGAAAACATGGTTTATTCTTGTTAATGATATCTCCTGCCGCTATGATAAAATCCGGTGACAAACGATTAATCTTACGAAGAAGACGAATATTTCCCGGTCCGAAAGTACAGTCGTGTAAATCAGCAAGAACTACGAAGCTGACCCCATCGAGCTTCTTTGGTAGTTTTGCAGAAGAAATCGTAAATTTAGTAGTACCGAGGAGCTTACGTTCTATCAATGACCATAGGATCATTATAACAATAATTCCGATAAAAATCTCCTTTATCATAAAAGCTCCTTTCTAATACAAGTTATTTCCTATAGATAGCATTTCGTAACTATTATACTATACTAGGAAGCTCAAAAAGTGTCAATAAGCTTCCTAAATCAAAAGCAGGGTTTTCCGTTTATTTCCACGAAAACCCTGCTCTTATGATGGTTATAAAACACTCCTATCTATTTTTGCGGACCCAAAAAATATCTCGTTAATATCTTTACAACACAATCCTTGTATTTAGCCTTACCAACTGCTTGGGAAGCTACGATATCAATTCTTCCTATTTCTTCATCTCCATAATAATAGACAATCTCACCAATTTTATCATTAATGGCAACGGGGGCCGGAACCTCTTCAAATAGAACTATTTCTTTACGGATATTTTCGGGTGATTTTCCTTTCGTACATAGATAAGAAAAATCACTTCCTGTTGTTCCAGGTACCGTATCCATAATACCCTTACCTACTTTAACCGGTTCCAAAACCAAATCGGAATTATTGTCAGTAAATACGCTATAATTTGCAAAGCCGTAATTTAATAACTTTGATGCCTCTTGGAATCTGGTTTTTGTATCCGGTGCTGCCATAATAACAGCGATCAGATCCATATTATTTCTTTTTGCAGTTGCAGAAAGACAATATTTTGCAAGGCTAGTGGAACCTGTTTTCAGGCCGGTAATACCTTGATAGAATTTAATTAGCTTATTGGTATTCGTTAAACCGAATTCAGACTGCCCCTTCTTTGTTGTATGTATTATGGTATCCATCCATACTGTCGAATATTTACTTATTTCAGGATGCTTGGTAATCAATTGCTTTGACATTAGTGCAACATCATAGGCGGAGGAGTAATGATTATCGGTATCTAGACCACAGCAGTTCATAAAGTTTGTATTATTCATGCCAAGTTCTTTTGCACGACTATTCATTCTTGCAACAAATTCCTCTTCCGAACCGGCAATATATTCGGCCATAGCAACACTAGCATCATTGGCACTTGCAATACTGATGCATTTAATCATAGTATCTACCGTTTGTACTTCAAAAGGTTCCAAATATACTTGTGAACCTCCCATGGAAGCTGCATACTCGCTTACACTAACTTCATCCGTAAGTTTAATCTGTCCGGATTCCAAGGCTTCGAAGATCAAAAGCAGAGTCATAATTTTTGTAATACTAGCCGGTTTTAGACGTTCGTCTTTATTCTTATCGTAAATTACGGTACCGGTAGAGCCTTCAATCAATACTGCTGAAGCCGAACTTAAAGTCAACTGTGCATCTACTGTTGCAGATACTGTTACAGCCTCTCCATCCCTCTCCTGCGAAGTATTCAAAATACGTCCATCTACATTTCCCGGATAAAGTAATAGTAAAAACATAGATAATATGAGGAATACTGCACTTATCCTTTTCAAATTAACCTCCATTCCACCGTCTTAGCGGTTGAAACAGCATAATGTATTAGTACTATTTTAATCCAGGCTTTCTGATTTTAGACCATTCTGTGATAATTTTGTCTATGACTTTAGAAATAAGACATACCTATTACTCAACTCGTACCTTACACTTTAATGTTTTTCCTTTTACTTTAGCATAAATCGTTGTTTCTCCCTTACTGACTGCCTTTACATTACCAAAGAAACTAACTTTTGCAACTTCTTTGTTACTACTTTTCCATCCAACGCTAGCATTAGCTCCCTTTAGCCTCAAGCGATAGCGCTCTCCCTCTTTTAGTATTAAAGATTTCTTATTCAAATCAATCACATGGACTCTACAACGCAATTCCTTATTCTTCACCTTGACAATGATAAATGCTTTACCGGTATGATAGCCAAAGACTCTTCCATTAAAGTTAACACCTGCAACACGAAAATTAGTGGAGGTATATGATACCCATTGATTGAATGTAAACACCGTAAGCTTAAATTCTTCTCCTTTAACAAGATAGAGATCATTCTCGTTTAGATGTGTAGAAAAGGGCAAGACAAAGGATTTTCGAAAGAACAAAGAAGAATTTTCGTAAAGATAACGTGTACATATAATAACAATAATTAGCATAATGATAAATTTATAAAAAATATATAGAAACGGCTTCTTATTACAACAATTCTTCATAGGAACCCTTTGCTTAATTGTTTTTCTATATTCTATGAGTATTGATATCAAAATTGAACCAAAAGGCATTCTTGCTAGGCCAATGAAAGAAAGTTTCAAAAACCGTAAGTAAAATGCAAACATTAAAAAAGGTATTCAAAAAATTACATTTTGAATACCTCCATTCATATACCATTATAGATGAATCACATCGTCCTTCGTTACAATCGCATATACATATTTTTGCTTCTCAGGCTTCTTACTACCGATCACATAAGAATTTAGCAATCGTTGTTTTGCCTCCGAAAGTTTATTGCTGTCATTGGCATATAAGGTAGCTAAAGATTCTCCTTTGATTACTGAATCCCCTAGCTTTTTGTGTATTTTAACGCCTACACTAAGATCAATTACACTTTCTTTTGTCTCTCTTCCTCCACCGAGGATCAATGAAGTCATTCCCACTTCATCCGTATGAATATAGGTCACATAACCATCCACAGGTGCAGTTACTTCTTCAGCAATCGCAGCTTTTACAAATAAGTCAGTTTGGAATATGGGGGCAGTATCACCACCCTGTGCACGTACAAAATCTGCAAATTTATTCAATGCACTCTTATCATCTATTGTTTTATAAAGTAGTTCCTTCGCTTCCTCTACATCCTTCGCAATCTCAGCTCCAACTAACATATAAGCTGCTAAAGTGATGCTAACCTCTAATAAATCCTTTGGTCCCTGCCCATTTAAGGTGTCGATTGCTTCAATTACTTCCAACGTATTTCCAACCGCATTTCCTAATGGTTGATTCATATCAGTAATAACTGCATAGGTTTTTCTGCCGGCAATGGTTCCGATTTGCACCATTTCCTTGGCAAGTGCCAAAGAATCCTCAAAGCTTTTCATAAATGCTCCACTACCGGTCTTCACATCAAGTACAATAACATCGGAGCCGGAAGCAATTTTTTTACTCATAATACTACTTGCAATGAGTGAAATATTATCTACGGTAGCTGTAACATCACGAAGTGCATAGATTTTCTTATCTGCAGGTGCCAAATTTGCTGTTTGTCCTACGATTGCCATTTTGATAGAATTTACATTGGTAATAAATTGTTCCGTGGTAATTGTTGTTGAAAAACCCGGAAAACTCTCAAGCTTGTCAATGGTTCCACCTGTATGTCCAAGTCCACGCCCGGACATTTTAGCAACCGGGATGCCAAGTGATGCAACCATAGGACCAAGTACCAAGGAGGTCTTATCTCCAACCCCTCCTGTACTGTGTTTATCTACCTTAACGCCACTTATCTGTGTTAAGTCAAGAATATCACCGCTGTGAGCCATTGCTACTGTAAGGGCAGCTGTTTCCTCATGATCCATCCCATTAAGGCAAACTGCCATTAAGAACGCCGACATCTGATAATCAGGAATCGCCCCCGTAGTAAATCCCTGAACAACGAATTCGATTTCTTCCTTCGTCAATTTCTCCTTCATCTTCTTTTTATTAATTAAATCATACATTTTCATAAGAATAACCTCCGACGAATGTTATACTATATTATTTTTCCTAATTTCTTTTATTATTAATAGATAGAATACTATTATATACCATTTTATAGAAGAATCATATCCTGAAAATCTTGATTAAATGAAAATCATGATTGATATGAAAATTCTGAAACTTATACATAAAATTTGACTATTATTTATTTTATTAGATAAAAGATTGACGAACCAAAGAAAAAAGGATAAAATAAAGCAATTAAAATTGAGGGAGATGAATGTCATGAGTTTTGAGTTTATTAAGGAAGTAATCTCTCCGGAGGATTTGGTTAAAGCATATCCACTACCGGCAAAAGATGTGCTTCGTAAGAAGGAACGCGATCAACAAATTAAAGATGTAATTACAGGTGTCTCAAATAAATTTCTAGTAATCATAGGACCTTGTTCTGCTGATAATGAGGATGCTGTATGTGATTATCTCACCAGACTTTCTAAGGTACAGGAAAAAGTTGAGGATAAGTTAATTATCATACCTAGAATATATACCAATAAACCAAGAACCACAGGTGAAGGTTATAAAGGAATGGTACATCAGCCTGATCCCGAGAAGGAACCCGATTTACAGGAAGGTCTCATTGCAATGAGAAAGATGCATCTTCGTGCTATTGCTGAAACCGGTCTTACCGCTGCAGACGAGATGCTTTACCCGGAGAATTGGCCCTATGTGGAGGATATCCTCTCCTATGTAGCTGTGGGTGCACGTTCTGTTGAGGATCAACAACACCGTTTAACCATCAGCGGTATGGATGTTCCTGCAGGTATGAAGAATCCCACTAGTGGTGACTTTAGTGTTATGCTTAACTCTGTAGTAGCAGCACAGGCAAGTCACACCTTCCTATATCGTACCTGGGAAGTGAATACTTCCGGTAATCCTCTGGCGCACACCATCTTAAGAGGTGCAGTAAATAAGCATGGACAATGTATTGCGAACTATCATTACGAAGATCTAAATCTTTTGTTAGCTATGTATAACGAACGTGATTTATTAAATCCTGCCGCAATTGTAGATGCTAACCATGCAAATTCCAATAAGCAATACAAGGAGCAAACCAGAATTGTAAAAGAAGTCCTTCATAGTCGTAGATTATCACCCGATATTGCAAGTTTAGTAAAGGGTGTCATGGTCGAAAGCTACATTGAAGGAGGCAGCCAAAAGATATCGGAACACATCTACGGGAAATCAATTACAGATCCCTGTTTAGGTTGGGATGATTCCGAGCGTCTAATCTATACCATTGCAGACGGTATTTAAAGATTGTTAATAAAATGGAACCTATCGAATGGACCTTTTTAAAAGTGCTCCATCACGATAGGTTCCATATGTAGTTATCCCTCCATTGATCCGTATAATTAAGCTCGAGGGTGGGTACTCATATATACTTCTCTGCTATTCTTATAGCTTTGTGTCATATAAAGCTGGGTGGTGCTAATATCGGAGTGTCCGAGGAACTCTTGTACGCTTCCAAGGTCAGCCCCATTGTCAATCAAATGGGCTGCAAAGGAATGTCGTATTGTATTCGGATTTATCTCGGATAAACCGGCCTCTTTCGCGTAAGCTTTTAGGATTTTCCAAAGCCCCTGTCTACTAAGTTGCTCTCCGGTTGAATTAAGAAATAAGTAATCATTATTATTTTTGTCAAAACTATCCGTTCTAATTTTTAAATATTCTTGTAAGGCTGCCTTTGCTGTCTTTCCAAAGGGTACAATACGCTCTCTTCGTTCTCCACAGGTAATATATCGTCCAGATAAATTCACATCGGATACTTTAATCGAGATTAATTCTGACACCTTTACTCCCGTTGCATACAGTAATTCAAGCATTGCACGGTCTCTAGTTCCCTTTTTGGTATTCACATTAGGCTGACTAATCAGCTTATCAATTAAGGCAACCTCCAGCACCTGAGGAGCCCTCTTCTTTACCTTTGGTGGTTTAATACGTTCTGATGGATCTCCTTGAATTAGCTGGTGTTTCATCAGATATAGCAAAAAAGCCTTCATCGCCGCAATATTACGAGTGACTGATGCCGGAGACAAACCTTCTCTTTCTAACGATAATACATATGAATTTAAACTAGTTTCACTAATCTTTGATACAGAGTTAATCTCGTGCTCCATAAAGAAATTCTGTAGTTTTCTTAGATCATTTTGATATGCCTGCAGGGTGTTTTTTGAAGCATGTTTTACGTCTTTCATATAAGTAATAAAATCATTCATATACTGTTCCATTTACTACCTCCTCATTAGACTAAAATCAGCTACATCCGTTTCTTTTATACAAATAAACCAAGCGCTTTTTGAAGTATAAACGCACCGGGATATGCCTCGAGAAAACTTGCAATCAAAAGAGCAACTGCCAATAATAAAATAATAACTAGATGAGATTTTATCAAACCAGCGATTCCACTAAAATGATATCGATTTTCATGATAAATACTTCTGCATAAGCCAAAGCCTTTATATAAGCAAACAAGTGCAATAGGCAAATAGAGCAGTCCGTGGGGGAACAGATAGGCTAATACTAAAATAACACCCTTAAAACCATATTGCATGGTAATAGCAGAAATAAAAAATCCGTAAAAAAAACCAAAGGAGGTTATTTTAAATGCCATATAGGGGATACCTAATATCGTAAGACTTAGGAGCCAAAAAATAATAAAATCATTAAAATTTTTACCTAGTACATAACGAAATAATCCCGCGTAATCGATATAGTTTGCTGTAATCTTAGGAAATATCTCAGTTTCATAATTTCTAATTTGTCCTACATAATTATCTTTAAATATATTGGCACATAGAATCCCAAGAAACAATCCAAATATCAATAGAAAAATAGAGATCTGTAATGTGTTAAGACGATTCCATTGTAATTTCAGCTTTTTCATATTATGCCTACCCATCATTTTATATCTATAACATAAATATGATGGGTTTGGCAAATTAGAACAAGCTACTTTATTTTAAACCAATCTTTGCTTTGTAGGCTAGAACTCCTGCGATTGTTTTCGCATCAACAATTTTGCCCATAAGGATCATATCGGTTAATTCATCTACGGAATGACGCTCCAAAGAAACAAACTCATCTTCATCCAAATTCTGCCGGGAAGGAGTAATGCCCGTTGTATAAAAGATTCCGATTTTCTCATTACTAAAAGCAACTGTTGTGTACAAATCCAATAGATGAAACACCTCTCCCGCCTTATAGCCCGTTTCTTCCTCGCATTCACGAACGGCACAGGTCAAATTATCTTCTCCTTCATTTAAGCCACCGGCCGGAATCTCAAGGGTATATTGGTCAACCGCATTACGATATTGGCGAACCATAAGAATATTACCATTCTCATCCACCGGAATCATAGCAGAAGCTCCCCTATGATCAATATAATCAAAGTTCGTAATCTTACCACCCTCAATTTCAATGGTATCACTATAATAATCAATAATCTTTCCTTTATGGACTAAATCTCTTTTTAATCGTTTGTATTCACTCATGCTGTTCTCCTTGTATCCTTAATCCTATTCATCGTGTTTCTTATGCTATTATAAGATCTTTATTATTTCTTCTGTGTAAGTGCGACTGCTTTTTCATAACAAGCATCGCTAGCTTTCATAATCGCATTACGAAGTCCGTATTCCTCAAGAGCCTTCACCGCCGCAATTGTGGTACCACCGGGAGAACATACATTATCCTTTAATTTACCCGGATGCTCCTTTGTTTCAAGTACCATAGATGCTGCTCCAAGTACTGTCTGAGCCACTAAGGTATATGCTTTATCTCTTGGAATACCATAGCTGACTACGCTATCTGCAAGAGCTTCTATAAACATATAGACGTATGCCGGCGAGCTTCCATTAGCACAAATTACAGCATTCATCAAGCGTTCTTCAAATAATTCATATCTTCCGAAGGAACGAAAGAAACGATCCACTATTACTTTCTCCTCCTCAGCAAATTCATCCGAGGAAAAACATACACCAGTCATACCCTTTTCAACCAAAGCCGGAGTATTAGGCATTGCTCTCACCACCCTCATCTCTTTTGATAAGGATTCTTTAATCTGATCTATGGTAATTCCGGCCGCAATGGAGATAATGATATGATCATAAGTTACAACTTCTTTAATTTCGTTTAGGACTTGAGAGAAATACTGTGGCTTCACCGCTAACAGCAGATATTTACATTGCTTTACGACAGAGATATTATCTACTTGATAAGTTACTCCGGTATCTTTCTTCACGAATTCCATACGCTCTATGGAAGCATCTGTATAAATAACTTCTTCGCTACCAAAGGTTTTGATTGCAGCCTTTAGTAACGGATATCCCATATTTCCCGCTCCGATCACTCCAAATAATGCCATATTAACTCCTCTTTCTTTCCTTATTTATAAATTTTCTTCTATTTGGTAACACAAGCTATTCTTAGAAAAATAGCTACATAATAAACTTTATTGTAATAAATTATCCATGGTTATATACCTCTTGACTTAATATCCTAGAAGATATTTTAACATAGAAAATAAAGAATAGGTAGTGTTTTAACAATATTTTGTAAAAACACTACCTTCTAATTTAATTTACTTTTTTAATTAATGCTTCAATACGGTCTAAACCTTTCTCAATCTGTTCCTTTGAAATGGCATAGGATAGACGGATATGATCTGCAAAACCAAAATCCTCACAAGGAATTACCGCAACGTTGTAGTCCTCAATTAATATCTTTGCAAGGTTATTCACATTACCAATCTTTGAGCCATTGTATTCTTTGTTAAATAACTGACTTACATCAACAAACATATAGAAAGCACCCTGTGGCTTTAAAGCTGTAATTAGGTCCATATTGGCAACTCTATCATACATATATTCTCGTCTATTATTAAACTCCGCATGCATGATAGCAACAAATTCCTGTGATCCGGTTAAAGCTTCATATGCAGCCTTTTGAGCGATGGAGTTGGGGTTGGAGGTCTGGTGACTTTGAAGACTAGCCATTAATTTGGCGATTTCCTTGGAGGATCCGGTAAAACCAATTCTCCAACCGGTCATGGAATAGCTTTTTGCCACACCACTACAGGTTATGGTACGTTTATAGATTTCATCATTTAAGGATGCAATGCTAATTGCTTCACCCTCGTAAATGAGATTCTCATACATCTCATCAGATACAACATAGAAGTCTTTTCTTACTGCTACCTCAGCGATTGCCTCTAGCTCCTCTCTGGAATAAATCATACCGGAGGGATTGTTGGGTGAATTAAGGATGAGTGCTTTGGTTTTCTCTGTACAGGCAGCTTCGATTTGCTTCGCTGTTACTTTATAATTGTTCTCTTTCTTAGAACGTACAAATACAGGCACACCATCCGCTAACTTTACAATTTCGGGATAACTTAACCAATATGGAGTTGGTATAATTATCTCATCTCCCGGATTACAGATAGCTTCAAAGATATTGGTTAAAGAATGCTTTCCACCGTTACTTACCACAATCTGATCCGGCTCATAATTAATTTTATTAAAGCTTAAGAATTTATCGCAAACCGCTTTTCTTAATTCTAAAGTTCCTTCTGCAGGAGTATACTTAGTAAATCCCTCATGGATTGCTTTAATCGCTGCTTCGCATATATTGTACGGAGTATTAAAATCAGGCTCACCTGCTCCAAATCCGACAACATCAATGCCTTTGCTCATCAATTCCTTAGCTTTTGCTGTAATGGCCAATGTCGAAGATGGTTTCACCGCTTGAGCCTTACTTGATAATGTTAGTGACATTATATTTACACCGTCCTTTTTCCTTAACATTTTAAAGTTTTGTATAGTTTATTCTTTTATATGTAAAGTTCCCCTTACTAAATTGTTCTTATTGTAATATATAACTTTCTATTATGCAACAATAATTTAAAAAATATTCACAAAAGTATTTTCTCAGACTATCAAATGTACGTGTACTACGGATTATTTGTGCATTTTGAACAAAATATACATAATTTCTGTGCTACTTCTGATTTTTTTAAAATGACCTAATAACCTTCTTCTCACGATATGAAGCGTAATATCACTATTTTATCTCACAAAAAAACCTTGTAAACACATAGTTTACAAGGTTTTTAATAACATTTTAATTATTTTGCGTAATCAGTAACTCTTGATTCTCTGATTACATTAACTTTAATCTGTCCTGGATATTCTAATTCACTTTCGATCTTCTTCGATAAATCACGAGCTAATAATACCATATCAGCATCGCTGATCTGTTCAGGTACTACCATTACTCTGACTTCCCTACCTGCTTGAATAGCGAATGACTTATCTACCCCTTTAAAGCCATTGGTAATATCTTCAAGTTGCTTTAGTCTGTTTGTATATGTCTCCAAAGTTTCACGTCTTGCACCAGGTCTTGCTGCTGAAATTGTATCAGCTGCTTGAACGATACATGCGATCAAGGATTGGAATTCCACATCACCATGGTGTGCTTCAACGGAATTAATGACAACTGGTGATTCTTTGTATTTTCTACATAAGTCAACACCTATCTGTACATGGGTTCCTTCCACTTCATGATCAATCGATTTACCGATATCATGTAATAATCCGGCGCGCTTTGCAAGTCTAACATCCACACCGATTTCTCCGGCTAGAAGGCCGGATAAAATAGCTACCTCAATTGAATGCTTTAATGCATTCTGTCCATAACTTGTCCTAAATTTCATCTTGCCGAGAAGCTTAACAAGCTCTGGATGAATTCCATGAACTCCCACTTCTAACGTAGCAGCTTCTCCCGATTCCCTAATCATAACCTCAACTTCTTTTTGAGCCTTTTCAACCATCTCTTCGATTCTTGCTGGATGAATTCTTCCGTCTACAATCAGTTTTTCAAGTGCAATTCTTGCAACTTCTCTT
Organism: Bacillota bacterium; assembly: GCA_023389295.1. Classification (GTDB taxonomy): domain Bacteria; phylum Bacillota; class Clostridia; order Lachnospirales; family Lachnospiraceae; genus Mobilitalea. Next base: position 2,285 of record JAEWEO010000160.1, on the reverse strand, counting down.
CTGATTGGATCAAAGGCTGATAGAATAACAGCTTCAGGCGTATCATCGATAATTAAATCAACACCTGTCATTGTCTCTAAAGTCCTAATATTACGACCTTCTCTACCAATGATTCTACCCTTCATTTCATCGTTAGGAAGCTGAACAACGGAAATCGTTGTTTCAGCAACATGATCTGCAGCACATCTTTGAATTGCTGTAACTACATAATCCTTCGCTTTCTTATCCGCTTCTTCTTTTGCTTTGCTTTCTAAATCTTTTATAAGCATTGCGGTTTCATGTTTAACTTCTTCTTCAACAGTCTTAATTAGATATTCCTTAGCTTGTTCAGAGGTTAATCCCGAAATTTTCTCCAGCTCCTGTAATTGTTTCTCATGGAATTCTTCCACGTCCTGCCTAATACGATCTAGTTCGGCCTCTTTTACAGATAGTCTGGATTCCTTCTTTTCCAGAGCTTCGGTCTTTCTGTCTAAAGTTTCTTCTTTAGTCAGAACCCGTTTTTCATAGCGTTGTATTTCTGCTCTACGTTCCTTAGTTTCCCTCTCGAATTCATTCTTTGCTTTCAAAGATTCCTCTTTTGCTTCGAGCAAGGCTTCGCGCTTCTTAGTTTCAGCTGTTTTTAAAGCTTCATCTATGATTTCTCTTGCTTTCTCTTCTGCACTACCAATTTTCGCTTCATATACTTTGATGCGATAAGCAATGGCAAATTTCCAGCTAAGAATTGCAACAACTACTAAGGCTACTACTACAGCAACAATACCTATTATTATCTCTGTCACAGGAGTACCTCCTTATTAAGTTTTCATTGTACAATCCCAGATGAATTCTTTTAGCAATTCATGAGGAATATGTCGGATCATATTCTATATAAATCAAAAATAGATCACTAAATATGAAACAAAACCATTTCACAATCCATGATTTCGCAAATCATGAATTCACCTGTCTTGAATAATACAACATATAAATTTTATACTGTTTTTACTAATATGTCAAGTATACGAAAGAATATTTATCCATTGTGACAAAATAATCTATCAATATATAGAACTATTTCTTAGTCCAACTACAATATAATCATATTTCATCTCTATTCTCACATAAATTCCATCATTTTACATTGCATTTCTCACGTGAATGTCAAATTCTATTTGTTTTGCAACTATCTTATGAACATTAATAAATATACCTAAGATTTATGCCAGTCTTCCCATGTAATAGAAGCCCTTGCTTTCTTCCAGATAAACGTCAACAATCTTACCGATTAATTCGCTACCACCCGGAAAGTGCACCAGTAAGTTATTGCTAAGGCGTCCGGTAAGTAAGCCTTGATCCTGAGAATTTACTTCTTCCACGAGTACTTTTTGAACCGTATGCTCCTCTTTACCAGCAGATTTCGCTGAGCTTTTTTGTACCTCTTTTAGAAGTCGGTCAAAGCGTTCCATAGCAACATCCTCAGGCACCTGATCTTCCATAGTTGCAGCAGGGGTACCAGTACGTTTCGAATAAATGAAAGTAAATGCACTATCATAACCAACTTGTTTTACAACATCCATTGTTTCAAGGAAGTCTTCCTCTGTTTCTCCCGGAAATCCCACGATGATATCTGTAGTCAGAGAGATATCTGGAACTGCATTACGTATCTTTCTAACCAGCTCCAAATAACTTTCTTTGGTATATTTACGATTCATTAGTTTCAATAATCTTGAGCTTCCTGACTGAACCGGTAAATGAAGATGCTTACATATCTTCTTGCTATTTTTCATCACTTCGATGAGTTCATCGGACAAATCCTTCGGATGGGAGGTCATGAAGCGAATCCTCTCAATACCATCAATTTTTTCAATCTCTGTCAAGAGCTTAGCAAAGGTCATTGGTGTCTCTAGATTCTTCCCATAAGAATTCACATTTTGACCCAATAGCATAATTTCTACTACTCCATCCTTTGCTAAGGACTCAATCTCTTCCACGATATCTTGCCAATTTCTGCTTCGTTCCCGTCCTCTAACATAGGGTACGATACAATAGCTACAAAAATTATTACAGCCAAACATAATGTTAACGCCGGCCTTAAAGCTATACTTTCGATCGTTGGGAAGGTTCTCAACAATCATTTCAGTATCCTTCCAAAGGTCAATCACCATGCGCTTAGAATCTAGGCGAGTCTGTAATAATTCTGCAAGTTTAAAAATATTGTGAGTACCAAAGATAATATCTACAAAACGGTAACTGGTCTGCAATTTCTCCACCACCGTTGCTTCCTGCATCATACAACCACACAAGGC
>JAEWEO010000286.1 GCA_023389295.1 Bacillota bacterium | reverse complement strand
ATACAGGTACACCGTATTCCACCTATGATATAGCAGCAAAAGCAGATGGATTTAATGACGTATATATTTCAAACATTCAGATCTTTGATGGTGAGACCGCAATTCAACCCATCGAATTCCTTCCTATGTTTGAAGGTCAAACCACTCCATCCGTGCAAGAATTCACCATAGAAAGACAGGCCGTTGATATGAGAGGACAACGCAATCAGGTCGGACCAGTTTCTGAACCCTTTGTATTGCGACAGGTTGTTATTCCAAATCCTATTACGGTACATCTTGGCCCACCTACATCGTCCGCATCTAATGTGCAAGTGCCTTTTACTGACTATGTTAAAAATGTTGCAAGTAGTGAGATTTATCCTACTTGGCCAGAAGCGTCTCTAGAAGCTAATATTTACGCAATCATAACCTTTGCTTTAAACCGTGTGTATACTCAATGGTATCGTAGTCGTGGTTATAATTTCGATATTACCAATAATACTGCCTATGATCAAGCCTATCAATATGGTCGTACCATCTATGAGTCAATCAGTAAAATTGTTGACGAAATTTTTAATCAGTATGTGCGAAGGCAAGGTCAAATCCCTCCCTACTTTACCTCTTTTTGTAACGGTACTACCGCTACCTGCAACGGTCTTTCCCAGTGGGGTACTGTAACCTTAGCTAATCAGGGCATGTCAGCCCTACAAATATTAAGGTATTATTACCCAAAAGATATCGAAATTGCAGAAACAAATATCATTACCGGAATTGTTGAATCCTATCCTGGAACGGCGCTGCGACTCGGTAGTACCGGTTTAGACGTTGAGACCATTCAGACATTTCTGAATCGGATTCGAAAAAATTACCCTGCGATACCTGCAATTACAGATGAACCCGGTGTATTTGGTAGCAGCACACAGGCTGCTGTAAAGAAATTTCAAAGTATCTTTGGCTTGACTGCAGATGGTATTGTCGGCAAAGCAACGTGGAATAAAATCTCTGCTATTTATGTAGCTGTTACTAAGCTGGCTGCACTTGATAGTGAAGGTACCGCTCTAGGAATCGGAACAGTTCCTCCTAGCACGGTTCTTAAAGCTGGCTCAAGCGGAGTCGACGTCATCACTCTACAATATCTACTAACCTTTATTAGTGAATATTATCCTATGATCCCACAAGTCACACAAAATGGTGTGTTTGGAAATGATACGACTCAAGCCGTAATTGCTTTTCAACAGATGATGGGGCTTACTCCGGATGGCATTGTAGGTCCTGCCACATGGAATGCACTATATGAAACTTATTTTGGCATTAAAGACAACGTCCCAAGTCCTTCTCCAGAACCTGAACCTGGAGTTACCAGGTATATTGTTCAATCTGGAGATACTCTTTGGTTACTGGCAAATAAATTTCATACAACTGTTGATGCAATAAAAGCTTTAAATAACCTAACAAATGATCAGCTAACTGTGGGTCAAGTGTTGTTAATACCAAGCTCCGACAATACCTCAAGCTTTTCTTATACGGTACAGTCGGGAGATACCCTTTGGTTGTTAGCGTTAAGATTCCATACTACTGTTGATGCAATAAAGAGCTTAAACAACCTAACAAGTGACGTCCTTATACCCGGGCAGGTACTCCAAATTCCTGGCAGTAGTACTACTCCACCCACCAGTTTTAACTATACGGTAAAGTCAGGTGATACCCTTTGGTTATTAGCACAAAAATTTGATACTACCGTTGATGCAATAAAGAACCTAAACAACCTGACAAGTAATGTCCTCATGGTCGGGCAAGTATTACGTATTCCTCAATAAACAACCACAAGGAAAAAGCCACGCGAATTTCTTTATTCACGTGGTTTTTTCTTGTGATCCTGAGAGAAATCATCCATTACTGTGAAAGCGATAGATCTTGTTTTTATAACAAACAATCAGTGAACCATATTTATTTATAATTTTATCACTTCTTACTCTATACATAACGCTATTTGAAGTAAAAATGTACCCAGTAACCATTTTCCCAGAACTAGACATAATCCCATACAAATTTTTTGCTCCATCCTTATGTTGCACAAGTGCAAAACCATGATTGATATAATTATCTTGGTTAAAAAAAGTTGTTTTGCTTAGTCGATTTCCCACACCATCATAATACCTTCCGTCAAGGATAACTGATGTATCCGTATACCGGTCGTATGTTGTGCCATACGCAACTGAAGATATGTAGTAAGGTCCACATAAAACTGTATTCTTTTTTGTTCCTGATGCATTATAAAAAGTAAGCATATACTGACTTTGCTTCGTTGTATTCTTAACGACGATATAACCTTGATTCGTTGGCCGAATTTCCCAACATTCTGTCTTTGGAATAATTACTTTTTTCTTGCTTACAACCATGTATCCATCGATATCGTACATTCTAAAGATATAGTCATCCGTGCCACTTGATAATTTTTGCGGATATCCATCATACTGACCGGTATAATATCCTGTTTCTTCATAGTATAGTCCTACAGTTTCCTTTGCTGAAGAATCCAACTGTTGAAAAATTTTCACTATTGCAGATCCTGACTGTGAACGCTCAACCTCATACCTGCTGCATCCTGTGATGGAACGTTTTGTAGCTCCAGTCTTAGAGACCAGCTTAAGTATATTATCTGTTGTCATTGCTGCTACAAGATCCGTATCGAGTACTTCAACATTCTTATATTTGCTGCTGTAGAATGTCATGAGCTTATTACCGGATTTATCATATAAAGCATATCCTCTACCATAGTCAGCACTTATATTACTTACATCATTCACGTCATAAGCATTTTCCATACTTGCAGACATTAGCTGAAAATTGGCAATCATCAGGCCATATTTATAATATGTGGAATGATCCACCTCCGGTTTGGTTGATACATCAATACTCAAAGGCATAGATATTGCATCAAGATCCAAACCCATCCATTGAACCACTTCTTTTAATATAGCAGAATCTTCCAAAGCATGGTCAGCAAAATCAATTTTCTTATTGCCAAACTGATCCAAATATCCGTCGAATGCTGTATAAACATTTAAGTCAAATGACGTTGGGCTCACATAGTAATATTTGATAACTGCATGGGCATACCCATTACTGAAATTTCCAAGGTCTACGCTGCAATTGGGAAGATTGTTGCATAGGCTGTATTCTTTCCCATGATTAATAAGGACTTTTTCATAGAGATCAAGTACCTCTTGTGCCTTTGATGTATCATATAGATATGTTTTTTCAATCGAACCAATCAAAAGGCCTGATTGTCCGCCATCTCTTATATCAACGAATTTAAAATCTGACATTGCTCCGTTTCTATCAACATATGCCCATTTCCCTTCGCTGTTTTCAAGAATGCTATATCCTCCACTAATGACAAAACAAGACTGGTACATTGGTTTAACAATGATTTTTCCCGTATCGGTTATTACTCCATACTTCCCATCCACACGGATAGGTGCCACTCCATCAATGAAATCAGATGTTTCAACGAATAACGATGTCCCATAAATCCCCTCAAAAACATAATCGTCGATCACCAAGCCCGTCTTGATATTTATAATACAGTTTTCCACCCAGATAAAATCACTCCAGCCATCTTTTGCGGCATCATACTTTCCCTCGTTTATATAAGTATCAAGATAGGTATCTTCACCTTCGTTTTCTTTAACATAAGTATCCTCTAATATGCCATACACCGAAGATGTATCCCCTGCAAAGGTTTTTATCAGATTACCAGACGGTCCATAATATCTGGTTTCCTTTCCATCCCATGTGCATACAAGATTCCCCAAACTCCAAACCCGATTTATTTTTGATATGTTGATATCATACTTTGTAAATGTTGCTTTACTTATGTTCGGGAGTGATGAGGATGTCGCTGCACCCACATGCATTGGTAAAAAAACAGATGTAAGGAGCATGGCTGCAGTTAATGCCATACACAAAAAAGGTTTTGCACTTCTTAAAATTCTAATCATTTCCCACCTCATTCTTCAAAAATTTCATATCTATTCCTATGGATTATGACAGAATCCATAACTACTGAAATAAATCGTCCATCTCATCATCGGTAAGTCTACATATTCCTGCATCCGTTATAATATAATTTGCCAAATCAGTCTCCATCGCACCAAAAATTTTCCCATCAATCGTTGTCTTTTTCATTGTCTTAAAACCATCCTTGCTTCCTACTATACCATCTTCTCCATAAGCTATATATGCCATTTTATCTGTTGATATTAATAATTTTCTTACATTAAATAAATTTGCCAAAAGGCTACCCAACTTATATTGCTTAAAACTTTCTCCATTATCCGTAGAACGATAAACATAATCAATTCCATCTGTTTTTGCTATTATCACAAAGGTTTTATTGTCTCCATAAAGCCAGTTATACTCACCATCTGTGATTGTAAGCTGAGCCTTCTTTTTAAACTTTCCAAGACTAGTAGCAATATAAATATCACATGCAACTTCTCTCTCTGTTGAATCATAACGAAGCAAAGGACTTTGAACTGCTACCACCGCATTGGTGCTATATGTTGGTAGTGCCAGAAAAGAGTTGGTCATATCTTTCTTTGTTATAATACCCGATGCCTTTTTATAGGTTTTAAAATCACTTGTGACATAGGTTTCCACATAGGTCTGTAATGTCATTCCCATCCATCCAATAGAACCTGCCTCAAAATATAAACCTTTCTCCGTAGCGGCTACAAGATTCCAAACAATTTCATTTCCAGCATATTCACCGGTTGTTGAGCCAGGGGCCTTAATTGTGGTACGTTTCGTCCAATTGGTACAATTTTTTGATGTATAATAATTTATTTTTCCCGTTGAATCTGCCATAATATATTCACCTGGTGTATAGATATAATAGGCACCCATCTGCGTAAGCAAACCACAAGGATAATACTCTTTTGAAGCTGGTATCTTATAGGTTGGCATAGATTGCTTTTTAAAGGTTAATCCATCCTTTGTAACAAGCGCTTGACAATAAGCATTATATGTTGATTTACCATTAGCCGATGATATTGCTGAAACCATTACATAAAAATGCTGATTTATATATTGAACTCTTATTGCATAACATTCGGTGTCCTGAAGTGTTGTTTTTTCCAGCAGCTGGTTCAGAGTATATTTTTTTATCAATTTACCCTGATTAAGAACAAATAGATACGATTCCTCATCCTTCTCACTACTACCATAAGCCAGTATATAGTCTCCTTTATATGCATAGCTGTTGATGGTAACACCCTCCAAACCGGGTATCACTTTCATTTTTACTGCCTTGTTCTCGGTTACTGTACACTTAAGATCGCTTTTTGCGATAGCTGTATTCTGTACTACTGGATTCGTAAATATGTGACCACATAAAAATAACAAGATACAAAAGAAAGAAACTAATTTTTTCATAAATGCAAGACTCCTTATTTAATATTGTAGTAGTTTTTTATGTCCCTCTCAAAGGACGTTGTTGACGGCTAGATACTTGGGACTGGTTCTTCCGCTTTCCATAGACTAAACTTGAACTAGGTATCTTTGGTATATAGACCGAGTAACTACATAAACCTATAGTTCATACGTCGTAAATATGTATCTTTTTCTATATTATAACTATTGGTTAATTTTTACAATATTATATTTACATTATTTTGCATTAATTTCATCATCTTTTCGGTTAGATGCAAATCGGAAGAAACATGCTTCAAGCATAATAAAACCACCCCTTTTGAGGGTGGTTCTATGGTATCATCTATTTCCACTGTATACAGAACATCATCTGTCCATATCTCATCTCATGATATACAAAAAATCCCATTTCTTCTAGTGCTTCTTTTAAGTCATCATACATTCCCATCTTGCAACAGGTCTGAGACTTTCCCCATTTAAATTTATCAATCCAAATTCTTTCTAATAGCTCTCTTAACCTTCCCTTAGAATCACCTAGAAATTCAGATCTCTTTTGTTCTAGGATTTGCTCCGTTTCAAATATAATATCCAGCATGTTAATTTAATAAGCTCCTTTGTAAAAAGTCAATTCTTATAATCTTACTTCTGTACTTCAAATAGAAATGAACTGAGTTTAAAATTAATAATGCGTCCTTACCTTTGGATAAGTTTGCCTATTAAATCAAGACTGAATATATTATACTATGAGTTTTTTTTAAAAACAATAATTTTCATAGATTTTACATAATTTTAACATTCCCGTATAGCTGCCTACTGCAACTTTAATGTTGCGAATATTGATAGTAGGCCGGACTTGCCGGATGGATTGATTAAATTCTATTTGTTTTATTCATAAAATTGAATTTCAAAACGTAAAATGTTATAAAATAATTGAGGTAATATTTATGTGGAAAAAAATCGTCACATTAATGATATGTATCTTCTTGCCACTCGCAGTTGGCAGTCTTTCTGCATTTCTTACCAAAGATGCCATGTCTAGTTACGGTCAAATTATGAAGCCAGACTTTGCTCCACCATCTTTTATTTTTCCAATCGTATGGACAATATTATATATATTGATGGGAATATCATCATATATTATTTGGTCATCAGATAATGCAATGAAACAAACCGCTTTAGATTGGTATGCGATTCAATTACTTTTTAATTTTACTTGGTCCATTATTTTTTTCAACCTTCAAAACTATTTATTCTCCTTCCTATGGCTTATAGCATTAATCATTTGTATCTGTATCATGATTATCAAGTTTTATAAAATCAGTCCCATATCAGCATATTTACAAATACCATATCTATTATGGTGTTTGTTTGCTGCCTATTTAAACCTATCCATATATTTTCTGAATAAAT
>JAEWEO010000192.1 GCA_023389295.1 Bacillota bacterium | reverse complement strand
TTAAAAGCCATGGAGTATATGATGACAAAACTAGAGAAACACCTTATCGTTGGTGACTTTACCATTCGTGTAACAAATCTTTTACCGGAGGAAGTGGCCTATGGGATACCGAAAAGCGCTACTGCTTTTGAAGATGAGTATTCACATAGTGCACCAATTTTTGACTATACCATGGAAGAAGCTCATTTGAATGAGCAAGAAGGAAAGACTTTACTAGTAAATTATGATATTGGGCCATACCCCCTCTCTATTTACCAAGCCTCCAATGGTGATTTGATTTGGATTAGATATTATAGAGAAAAAGGAATTCGTCTAGTCTATTACATATCAAAAGATTGGAAAAGCTGGAGGTTACTATGTGATCATACCTTAAGCGATGGGAAAGATAGTTTTCTAGAGCTTTTTAATATATTTGCCTATTCCATATTAGACATGGAAGCTATTGTTTTTCATGGCGTTGTTTTGGAATGGAGGAATTTTGGTGTTGTTTTCTGTGCGGCTTCCGGCGTTGGTAAGACCACTCATACACGAATGTGGAGGGATCATGAGGGGGCTACTATATTAAATGGAGACCGAGCACTTTGCCGTAAAGAGGCTGAGTGCTGGTATGCCTATGGGGCTCCCTGGTGTGGATCCTCAAAGGAATATAAGAACAGTAAAGTACCACTTAAGGTGATCGTTATATTAGAACAAGCGGATAAAAATGAGGTAGAGGTTTTATCATCGGCGCAGGGCGCTCTAGAGCTTATGTCCCTTGCCTTTGCACCGGATTGGAATATGGAACTCATGAATTATGCCTTTGATAGCATTGATCATATTGTTCAAAATATTATGATTCTAAAACTAAAATGCAGACCGGAGCAGGAAGCAGTAGATGTATTAAAAGAGACTTTGGAGCAACTTTTTGATTGAATTAATTATTTGGTATACTTCAAGGGTTAGGTAGGTGAGAGATGGATCAATATTTTGAGAGAACAGTATTATCGAAAGATTTTTTTCCTCTATTAAAAGAAACTCTTTTACTTGGACATAAAATTAAGTTTACCGTAAGTGGTTCTAGCATGTATCCTCTGATCGTAAACAATAGGGATCAGGTTCTAATCGAAAGGATAGATGGAAAGAGATTAAAAATCGGAGATATTATTTTGTTTCAAAATGAGAGAGAGCATTATATCTTACACAGAATCTATAAGAAAGCAGAGGGAGGCTATCGTACCATAGGTGATTCCTGTATTTTAGAGGATGGTTTTGTAGAACAGGCGGCTATCATTGGAAGGGTTACAAAAATCTATCGTAAAGATAAAATCTTAGATTGTAATAGACCTATTTGGCGGATTGTCTTTCGCATCTGGATATGGTGCCTCCCCATAAAAGACTATCTCTTCTTTCTATATCACTTAGCAATACGTCTGAAATGCAAAATAAAAAGAAAAGGAATTTCTTACTAAACTAAAAGAGTCTTTATTAGGTGACGGTTATGATTGATATACATACACATATTCTTCCAAGCGTGGATGATGGGGCAAGTTCCTTCAGGGAGTCTGTGCAAATGGCACAGATGGCCGTAAATAGTGGAGTAAAGGGGATCGTTGTTACCCCTCATAGTAATATCAAAGGGTTATATGAAAATTATTACGATACTCCTATGGAAGAGTCCTTTCAAAAACTAAAGGAAATATTTCTTAAGGAGAAAATCCCACTAAATCTTTATTTGGGTATGGAGGTATATGCAACAGAAGAGGTACCAAAGCTTCTGCGGCAGGGAAAACTCATTACGATAAATTACTCTCGGTATCTTTTGATGGAATTTGGTTTTGATGAGGATTTATCGCTGGTTGATTTTCTCCTAAATGAGATTATTTCTCTTGGAATTACTCCAATCATTGCGCATCCGGAACGATATCCTTATATTCAAAGATCTCCGGATCGTACTCTAGAATGGATTATGTTAGGATGTTATCTTCAACTAAACAAAGGTAGTATATTTGGAAGATATGGATCTAGTGCAAAGCATACTTCCCACTATTTGTTACAAAACAATTGGGCTGCTTTCATTGCAAGTGATGCACACAGCCAGAACATAAGAACAACGGATATGTCAGAAACCTATCGCTATGTTAGTTATTATTTTTCTAAAGAATATGCAAAAATACTGATGATGGAAAATCCTATGAGGGCAATTGAGAACCAGTCGCTTATCAGAAGATATTAAATTGAGTAGAAATCTATTTATAGAAATAAACAATAGGAGAAGGAATCAGAATGAAGTTACTAAGAATAGGAAGTATTCTTATGTTCATACTATCCGCGGCTACTTATTTGGGATATCAACGTTATGAAGAAAGAGTTGTTGACGTTATGGGACCGGACATTAGATATAGTAGTGATAGCATTTCTGTAAGTGTAGATACTTCAGTAGAGGAATTATTAAAGGATGTAACAGCCTATGACCTTAGGGATGGGGATGTATCTAGTTCCATTATGATTGAAAATTTTACTGATTTTATCCAAACAGGTAAAAGGAAAATCACCTATATCGCTTTTGATTCTTCCAATAATATATCAAAGGCAGAGCGGGAAGTGGTATACACAGATTATGAGTCACCAAAGTTTCGCTTGTCAAAACCATTAAAATTTTTGGTGGGAGAGTCAGAACGGATACTAGATAATATGACGGTAGAGGACTGCATAGACCACGATCTAACGGACAAAATTAAATATAATATTCCAAGCTATGATTTTGGACAAGTTGCAGGACGGTATCCGATTGAGTTTCAAGTGACAAATAGTGCTGGGGATACGGCTTTTTTACAGGCGGACGTAGAGTTTTATTATCAGGAGGACAAAACCTTTTTCACTCCTGAAATTATACTTTCAAAATATATCTATTATTGTAAACAGGGAGATAAATTTGATGAAAGGTCATTTCTTAATAAAGTCATCATAGGAGAAGAGGAATATGTTTTTGAAAAGAAACTAATCAATAATTGGAATGAAAAGTTGATTGCTAGAGAAGCAATTTCAGTTAGCTCTAATGTAAATACAAAGATACCAGGCTACTACCATGTCAACTATTCTTATAGAGCAGAGAACACTTATATAGGGACAGTAGAGTTAATTGTAGTAGTGGAAGAATAGGAGAGTGCCATGGCTAATTTAAACCAAGGACAAACAAAGGAGTTGCAAATTGATCTGCTTGATGTGATACGTGGTCTAATCAAAGATTGCTGGATGATATTATTAGTGGGTCTATCCGCAGGAATGGTTACATATGTTGTCGCAAATCTAGTATATAAGCCCTCCTATAGCACTAGTACTACGTTTGCCGTTACTTCTAAAGGCTACAATGATACCTATGACAATCTCATTGCTGCTAGTTCAATAGCTAGTAGTTTTACGGATATTTTTGATAGTGATATTTTGAAAAAGAAGGTTGCTGCTGATATTGGAACAAAAGAATTACCGGATTATATCTCAGCTGAAGTGATTCCGGAGACCAATTTATTTGTTCTAACGGTATCTGCACCTAATCCGATGCTTTCCTATCGTGTTATGGAATCCATTATAAAAAACTATACCTTGGTAACGGATTATGTGTATAAGAATGCCATATTAGATGTATTACAGGCATCTAAGATACCAGAGTATCCGGATAATTATCCTAGTGTAAACGACATTATTAACATAGGTTTCTATGTTGGTATTGTAGCAATGGGAGGATTTTTAGCCCTTTTGTCTATTATGAGAGACAACATTAAAAATGAGAAAGAAATCCCACAGAAACTGGATACAAAACTATTTGCGACCGTCTACCATGAAAAAAAATATAAAACACTTCGTTCTAGAATTCGTAAGAGAAAGAAAAGTATATTGATGAATAGCCCAACCGTTAGCTTTACCTTTGTTGAGTGTTTTCGAAAAATGAGGGTAAAGCTAGAGTACAAAGCCACTCAGCGAAAGCTGAAAGTTATCCTAGTGACAAGTGTATTAGAAAATGAAGGAAAGTCAACGGTAGCTACTAACTTAGCAATAGCATTAGCTGATAAGTTCAAAAAGGTAATTTTAGTGGATGGAGACTTTAAAAAGCCTTCGATACATAAAATCTTACAAAAAGAACTAACGAAAGAACCGAAAGAGAATAATAATGAGAGTAAATATGTACTTACTTCCGATGAAAACACAGGATTATCGCTGATCTTAGGAAGTGAAGCTGAGACAGATATTAGAGAGTTTGCAGAAAGAGAAGAATTTAGAAAACGGCTGGAGGATTTGAAACATGATGTAGATTATATCATTATAGATGCACCACCTATTTCAGTTTCAGTAGATGCAGAAATATTAGCTGATTATGCAGATGCCTCATTACTAGTGGTGAAACAGAGTACAGCTAGGACTAGGGATATTAATGATGCGATTGATATCCTGAACAACAGTAATGCAAAATTACTTGGATGTATCTATAATAATGTAATAAAATTAACCTTTTTACACCGCTTTATATATGGAAATAAATATGAATTTAAAGGATATTATGAATATAGTACAAAGGCGTCATTTTGATTTTATAAAGTCTATATAAAAGGGGTATGGTTGAAAAATGAATCAATCGAAATATAGATCCCTTTTGTAACATGGAGAATATTATGGGTAATTATGATGTGAGTAGCGTGCATACGCAGGATGAGGAAGATTACACAATTGATATATCAAATTTGATTTTGGATGTTTGGAGGGGGATAAAGAAATTTGGTTGGCTTGTTATTCTCCTTGTTATAATTTCTACAAGTTGGTCTTGTT
>JAEWEO010000174.1 GCA_023389295.1 Bacillota bacterium | reverse complement strand
GATCGCGTTAGTGATGGAAGTGGCTGGGTTAAAGATTTCACCTATGATGAAATTAAAAAACTGAATGTCAATAAAACATTTCCAGAGTATGGTAGGGTGCAGATTCCAACATTGGAGGAAGTATATCACATTGTAAAAAATACCGGATTACAGATAAATGTTGAATTAAAGAATGGTATTGTATTTTATGATAAGTTAGAAGAAAGAGTATTGGAGTTAACGAAAAAGATGGGATTGCAGGAAAGGGTAATTTATTCCTCATTCAATCACTATTCGGTAATGAAGCTGAAAAAGTTGGATCCGTCTGTACCAACCGGTTTTTTGTATGAAGATGGGTATCTTGACATGCCGGAATATGCTTCGAGGCATGGAGTGGAGGCTTTGCACCCGGCCCTTTATAATCTGCAATATCCAAATTTCATTCAGGATTGTAAGAGAAGAGGCATCAAGGTACGTGTATGGACAGTAAATGAAAGAGAAGATATGAAAATGATATGTGATCATGGGCTAAATGCAATGATTACAAATTATCCTGATATTGGTCGTCAGGTTGTGGAGGATTATGAAAGAAAAATATGAAAAAATCAAGGATAATATGATATTACTGGGTGATGAGGAATATGAGGAGCAGATGCTTCATTTGGTCCGTCCACTCTTGGAACAAAAACGCAAGACCGGTTATTTTGAGAGCTTTGACGGTACCAAACTGTTCTACGAGTACTATGAACATCATGAGGAAAAAGCAACCGTTGTAATATCCCATGGATTTTGTGAATTCACACAAAAGTTTGAAGAAGTAATCTTTTATTTCTTTCAAGCAGGATACTCCGTATTTATCCTTGATCACAGAGGACACGGATATTCCGAAAGAAGGGTGGAGGATCAAAGTAAAGTACATATCCATTCTTATAAGGAATATGTACAGGATTTTTATCATTTTATTAAAAACATAGTTTTAAAAGAAGATAACTCCAGGAAATTTGTTTTGTATGCACATTCTATGGGAGGAGCCATTGCGGCGTTATTCTTGGAGCAGTACCGGGATATATTCTCCTGTGCCATCCTATCCTCACCGATGCTTGAAATGGATTGCGGAAATCCACCCACAGCCATTGTTTGGCTAGTGATGTTATTTAAAAAGCTGATACATAAGGAGGAAGAGTATGTATCAGGGCATGGTGCCTTTGATGGAATTCCTCATTTTACTACAAGCAGTTGCCTCTCAGAGGAAAGATACAATTACATTTTCTCAAAACGACTACAGGATAGGAATTACCAGACCTATGGTGGCTCTTGTGGTTGGACATTAGCTAGTCTAAAGGCTGTACGAAAGTTGCAAAAGAATGCGTGTCGGGTGAAAACACCAATTCTATTATTTCAGGCTGGTAAGGATACTACAGTTAAACCGGGAGGGCAAATACGGTTTGCCAATAAATCAAAACATACAAGACTTATATTGATGCCCGACTCAAAGCATGAAATATATAATGCAAATGTGGAAATAAGAAAGAAATACTATCAATATATGTTTGAGTTTATAGAAGAAAATCTTACTGTTACTTCCCCATCCTAAATTAGTTATTATAAAAATAATGAAGATAGGTAATAACGAAACATGTATACTTTAGGTATTGAATATACAATAGATACTGTTCCGGAGCGGAAGCTAAGCCCGAAGGAGCGTTGGAGCGAAGGATTATGTATCTATTGTGTATTCAATTGTAAAATCTATATAGTTTCGCAAACATCTAAAATATATTATACGAGGAGAATACGATATGAAGTTAAGCAAAGAGGAAAAATCGTGGATCTTATATGATTGCGGTAATTCAGCCTATTCCATGGCGGTTACAACCGCTTTATTGCCGATTATATTTGGAATGTTTGAGAATGTGAAAAGTAGCATGGATCTGGGTTATTTTAATTCAATAGCGAGTATTTTGATAGCAGTTTTAAGTCCGATACTTGGTACTATCGCCGACTATAAAGATAAGAAAAAGCGCTTTTTCTTATTTTTCGCTTTTCTTGGTGTCCTTTCAACTGCAGCGCTTGCATTTATACCACCTTCTAGCGGACAGTGGCAGATATTGGTGCTTTTCTTTGTTTTATCAGCAATAGGTTTTGCTGGATCTAATATATTCTATGATTCCTTTCTTGTAGATATCTCTAGTGATGACAGGATGGATAAGGTATCTACTAGAGGTTTTGCCTTTGGCTACATATCTAGCGTTATCCCTTTTGGAATCAGTCTCCTATTAATATTTTTGGTTGGGATGGATAAAGCAATTGGTTATCAGATTGGTTTTATTATTACAGCACTTTGGTGGGGGCTTCTTACATTACCTATGATTAGGGATGTAAAGCAGCGACACTACATTGAACCGGAACCACGTCCTGTGATTAACAGCTTTAAGAGAATGGCAGAAACCTTTAAGCACATCAGACAGCATAGATATGTGTTTATCTTTCTTCTGGCATATTTTTTCTATATTGATGGTGTTGATACCATTATTAAGATGGTGGTACCTTATGCGACTTCAGCCTTAGGGGATGATGTACTTGATACCTTCACTTTGCTTGGAATATTATTGATCATCCAAATCATTGCATTCCCCTGTGCGATTATCTATGGCAATTTGGCGAAGAAGTACTCGGCAAGAATTATGATAATTGTAGGTATCTTTACTTATATTATTTCCTGTATCGCAGCATTTTTTATTTCCTCTGTATGGCATGTTTTCATACTGGGTGCCATGATTGGTTCAGCCCAGGGAGGTATTCAGGCCCTCAGCAGGTCCTATTTTGCTAAAATTATTCCTAAGGAAAATTCCAATGAGTTTTTCGGTTTTTATAATATCTTTGGAAAGTTCGCAGCAATTATTGGACCTACCGTGATGTCTTTGACAACAACAATAACTGGTGATGCCAAATTGAGTATTTTGGCAATTATTCCGCTATTTATCATAGGTTTATTTATATTTCTCAGTTTACCAAAGGAAGTAAATTATGTCAAAAGTTAAGGAGTGGTCCGATGAAGAATGAGAAGAACAGATCAAAATACTTAGTAGTTATTTCCTATGATGCTTTTTCGGAAGACAATTGGGAGAAGGCAAATAAGCTACCAAATCTATCGAAGCTAATAAAAAACGGAGCCTTTACTACAAAACTAAAAAGTGTATATCCGACGCTTACGTATGTTGTACATACTACGATGGTAACCGGTGTTTATCCGAAGAAGCACCATGTTTATCATAACAATCCCCTACAACCCTTTGTTAGGGATAAGGACCAGCGTTGGTTCTGGTATCGAAGTGACATCAAAGCTCCAGCAATTTACGATAAACTGAAGGAATATAAAATGACCTCTGCAGGTCTTCTATGGCCCGTTAGCGGAAAAGCTTCCATCCATTATAATATTCCGGAAATAAGGGCAATCGGTAAGGAAAATCAGGCACTTAAGGTATTAAGAAATGGCAGCCCCTTCTTCAGTATCAGCATGGAGAAGAAATTTGGACGTTTCAGAAAGGGAATCAAACAACCTTATCTTGATGATTTTACGACGATGTGTGCCGTAGATACAATTAAAAGAAAGAAGCCAAATCTACTTTTGGTGCACCTAATCGACCTGGATGATGCCAAGCATGATTATGGCACGAATTCTGCAGAAGTGGATCAGGCAATCATTCGCATGGACAAAAGACTGGGTGATATTATAGGGGCTGTGCAAGAAGCAGGAACCATGGAAGATACGACATTTCTTGTTGTGGGTGATCATGGACAGATTAATGTCAGATATAAGGTTAAGTTGAATCAGTTATTGAAAGCAGAAGGTCTTATCTATGAAGAAAAGGGTGAAATGGAGTGGAGAGCCTATCTACAGAGTGCCGGAGGAGCCGCTTATCTGCATATAAGGGAAAATGATGTAGAAGCGGAAAAATTGGCTCTTTCTATCCTTAGGAAAGTAGAAAAAGAAGGAAGCTATGGAATCGAGAAAATCTATAACAGAAATGAAATGGATGAATTACATGCAGACACTTCTTATAACTATATGTTGGAAGCAAAGTCCGGCTATTACTTTGTGGATGATCTTGAGGGACCAACGATCGTTGACTTAGAAGAAGGCGGGAAAAAATATGCAACCCATGGTTTCTCTCCGGATAAACCTAATTACCGATGTAACTTGATTGTATCAGGAGAGAAAGTTAAAAAGGAATACCAAATGGGTGAGATTGAAATGGTAGATCTTGCTCCTACCATGGCTAAAATCTTAGGAATAGAATTTACTAATTGTGACGGAAGGTCTTTAGACGAGATCTTTTCCTAGACTTAATCGTAATATTAAGCTTTTATTGCCCAGCGCAATTTTGCAGAACGAGCACGACTATTCCTGTTGCATTCTTCTGAGGAGGGGCGTATAACCTCTGTAGAAATCTCTTTGTAGATACCCTCCCTATATAACCGTTGAAAGGATTTTTTAACGAGACGATCTTCTCCGGAATGGAAGGAAAGGATAGCAACACGCCCGCCCTCTGCAAGGGTAGCGGGAAGCTTTTCTAAAAACTCATATAACACTTCATATTCATTATTGACATCAATTCGTAATGCTTGGAAGCATCGTTGGCAGGATTTTTTTATCTCATCATTCCTGGTATTTTCAGGAATAAACTTTAAAGCCTCTTTAATGATATTTTGAAGCTGTGTAGTTGTTGCAATCTCATTGCCTCTTTTGATAGCGGTGATAATCGCACGGGAGATTACTTCTGCATGAGGTTCATCAGAATTTTCAAATAACAATCCTTGCAATTCGTTCTGTGTGATTGTTTTTAATCGTTCTGCGGCAGAGATACCTTTGTTTGGATTTAGTCGTAAGTCTAGTGGTCCTTCGCTCTTAAAAGTAAATCCTCTGTCAGGATTGTCTATTTGCATAGAAGAAACACCCAAATCTGCCAATACGAAATTCAAAGGTCCTGATTCGGGTAATATTTGATCAATATTGGAAAAGTTTAATTGCTTCAACGTTAAAATATCGGAGCCATAGCCTAAATTCTCTAAACGTTCTTTGGTGCGTGGTAATTCAATTGGATCCACATCAATGGCATATAGATGCCCCTTAGAATTTAAACACTTCAGCATCTCCAAAGTATGTCCACCATATCCAAGTGTTGCATCTAAACCGATTTGGCCGGGGGTGATTTGTAAGAAATCCAATATTTCCTTTACACATATGGAGATATGCATACCTGCAGGAGTATTGCCTTTTTGTTTTACCCTTTCAATGGTGTCCGCATATTTCTCCGGCTGTAGTTCCTTATATTTTTCCTTAAACGTTTTTGGGTGAGTACCTTTATATCGTGTACGTCGCTGATGTTTTTGTTCATTATTATTATTATCTATCGTTGGGCTCATCCCAATCCTCCTCTTTGGCATAGGACAAGCCTCGCCAACTTTTAATTATTTCAAACCATATCATATCAAAAACGATACATAAAAGCAAATTCTAGATAAAGTTGAGCCATGATAAAGCAAAATCCAATAGAATATGCCGGATAAAAGCAAATTCTAGTTGGGAAACATTGTATTATATTAGATACTTATTGCATTCTAAGGATTGATCTTTTAGACTAAATTAAGAAACAGACACAAGGAGATGAAGAAAAGTGACATTACAGCAGCTAAAATATGTGGTAACCGTAGCAGATAAAGGGACAATTAGTGAAGCAGCAAAAGAATTGTTTATATCACAACCAAGTCTAACGAATGCAATTAAGGAATTGGAAAATGAGATGCAGATTACCATTTTTCAAAGAACAAACAAGGGGATTGTGGTGTCAAATATCGGAGATGAGTTCCTTGCCTATGCCAGGCAGGTTCTGGAACAGTCGAATCTATTGGAAGAAAAGTTTTTGAACGTAAAGAAGCAAAGTCCAAGATTTTCTGTATCGACGCAGCACTATTCCTTTGCAGTAAATGCCTTTGTGGATGTAATTCATGAATTTGGCGGTAATCAATATGATTTTACACTTAGGGAAACCCAGACCTACGAGATTATTGAAGATGTAAGCAGGTTAAAAAGTGAAATTGGGATTTTATATACCTCATCCAAAAATGAGGAAGTAATCAGAAAGCTGATTAAGCAAAATGGACTGGAATTTGAGGAACTTTTTATGGCAAAACCACATGTTTTTATTAGCTCAAAACACCCTCTGGCAGATAAAGAAGAGATTTTTTTGGATGATTTGGATGAATATCCATATCTCTCCTTTGAACAGGGAGATTATAATTCCTTCTATTTTTCGGAAGAAATACTGAGTACACTAGATCGTAATAAAAATATTAAGGTAAGAGATAGGGCTACGCTCTTCAATCTTGCTGTGGGATTGAACGGATATACGGTCAGCACCGGAGTAATTAGTAAGGAACTAAATGGGGAGAACATCATTGCAAAACCACTTATGGTGGATGAATATATGCGAGTGGGCATTATTATGCAGAAAAACATGCGATTTAGTAGGTATGGGAAGGCGTATATTGATGCTTTAAAGAAACATGTAGCTGACTATGTGTAGTGATAGAGAATCTAATCTTTTTATCTTGATTAAGATAGAAATACAGAACACTTACCATAATAGATAGGAAGATGGAATATATTTGGATATATTGAGAAAGGACATAAAATACATTTATATATAGAGATAAATAAAAAATGCATCTGATATAGTTTGAAACTATACCAAACGCATTTTATTTTGTATTATCCAACAAACAGAAATTAATTTATACTAAGTATTATAAAAGCAAACCAGAGCTAGCAATGGTTGGAAATAACATAATTTGTAGAAAAAATAAACGATTAGAATGGGAGTTAGAATTATGAAGAATAAAGCACCTTTTCAATATGATATTGTTGGAAGTTTTTTAAGACCTAGCTATTTGAAGCAGTCAAGAAGTGAGTTCGCAGAAGGAAAAATCAGTAGGGAAGAACTGAAATTGGTGGAAGACAAAGCAATTACCGATTTGATTGAAAAACAGAAGGCGGCAGGACTTCCTGCTATTACCGATGGGGAATTTAGAAGGAGCTCCTGGCATCTTGATTTTATGTGGGCATTTCATGGTGTAGGACATGAAAAAACAAAGAATGGAATTTTGTTTCATGGGGAACCGGCTCTAATTGATGATACATATCTAACCGGAAAAGTATCCGTTGACAATCATCCTTTTGTAGAACATTTTAAATTTGTAAAGCAGTTTGAAGATGAAAATACAGTAGCACGTCAGACAATACCGGCACCAGCGCAATTTTTATTCCAAATGATTACACCGGATAATATAGAAAAGACTAGAGAAATCTATCCAAAGGAAGAAGATTTAATAAAGGATATTGCGGATGGTTATAAAAAGGTAATTCGGGATTTGTATGAAGTTGGATGTAGAAATATACAGATTGATGATTGTACCTGGGGTGTTTGTGTGGATCCAAATGCTTGCTTGATTTTGGGAACGGATGAGGAAGGATTACAGGAGATCATTGAAAAGCTAATAAAAATCAATAATCTTGCCATTGAAGGTAAGCCGGAGGATCTAGTTGTTACCACACATATCTGTCGCGGTAATTTTCATTCCACATGGGCTTGTCAGGGAGGCTATGATCGTGTAGCAAAGGATCTTTTCTCAAAGGAAAAGGTAGATGCATTTTATCTTGAATTTGATGATGAACGCTCCGGAGATTTTGAACCGCTTCAATATGTAAGCAGGGATAAAAAAGTAGTATTAGGACTGATAACAACAAAATCTGCTGATTTGGAAAACAAGGAAAATATAATAAAACGTATCCATGAGGCTGAAAAATATATTTCCTTAGATCGATTATGCCTTAGTCCACAGTGTGGATTTGCTTCCACAGAGGAAGGAAATAAACTAACCGAAGAAGAACAATGGGCAAAATTAAGATTAGTACAGGAAATCTCACAAGAGGTATGGAATTAGGCCAATATTTATCAAGCAGATAAGTATCACAGCACAAATATAATCAACATTACAATGTCACTAGGAAGGCAAAGACTTCTTAGTGGCATTTTATTAAAATAAAATAGGAGTTAAAAACAATTAAAAATACGGTTACGTGGGTTGAAATGTTATATGAATTGATTATAATTAATGGTTATAGTTATTAAGTTAGGAGGATATCTCAATGAAATATTCGATTGTTTACAACAGCCCAACCGGGAATACAGAAATGTTAGCAAATACAATCGCTAAGACCCTATCTCAGGGGCAGTGTATGTATTTTGGTGGAACAGAGGAAAGAACAGAAGAAAGAATAGAGGATTCAGATATCTTATTTGTCGGCTTCTGGACGGATAAAGGTACCTGTGACATAAAGACAGCAGAGTTTTTAAAATCATTAAAGAATTGGAAGATTTTCTTATTTGGTACAGCGGGTTATGGAGGTGATGAAGCATATTTTAAACAGATTTTAGAATCTGTAAAGAAGAATATAGATATCTCAAATCATATTATAGGGACCTATATGTGTCAGGGGAAGATGCCCTTATCTGTTCGTCATCGATATGAAAAAATGATAGTGGACTCAACAGATTCTGCAAAAATCCAAGGTATGATTGATAATTTTGATCGTGCTTTGTCACATCCGGATATTGATGATTGTAATAGATTGAAGGAACAAGTAGAACAGGTTAATTTCTAAAGTAACAAAGCAAAAACTGATCGTTTCCTATAGACATAAAATTGGAGCAACCCCGGTTAATACAGTTATTTACTGAATAACCCTTTGGTTGCTCCATCTTTTATTACCAAATTCCCATAGTATATTGTAAGATTAAGCTTACACCGGTTATGCCTAACCAGCAACAAAATCCCATAAAGATCGGTTTTCCACCGGATTTTACTAACTTTACAATATCGGTGTTAAAACCGATTGCGGCCATTGCAAGTATAATAAAGAATTTACTTAATTCCTTAAAAGGAGCAAATACAGCTGATGAAACACCAAGGCTTGTTGCAATAGTTGTAATGAGGGAAGCTAAGATAAAATACAAGATGAAGAAGGGGAAAATCTGTTTAAGATTGACTTTCGCTCCATTTGCACTTTTTTCTCTTTTTGTTCGTATAAAAGCAAGTACTATCGTAATAGGTATAATCGCTAAGGTTCTTGTCAATTTAACAGTAACTGCTTTATCAAGGGTAGCAGAACCTAATTGATAGAGGCTGTCCCAAGTTGAAGCGGCAGCAGTTACAGAGGAGGTATCATTAACGGCGGTACCGGCAAAGATACCAAACGCCTCGCCCGATGTATTAGAAAATCCTAGCCAAGCACCGAAGGCAGGAAAGATAAGAGCAGCAAGAACATTAAACAGGAAAATGACAGAGATGGCTTGAGCAACCTCTTCATCATCTGCATCGATGACTGGTGCCGTAGCAGCAATAGCAGAACCACCACAAATAGAAGAACCCACACCAATAAGTGTTGAAATTTTTGATGGAATGCGCATTGTCTTATGAAGTAGGAAGGCAATAATAAGAGAAGTTGCTATTGTACAAATGATAATGGGAAGAGACTGCTTGCCTGTTTCTAGTACGACAGTCAGGTTTAATCCGAATCCTAATAAGATAACAGCATATTGAAGTATTTTTTTTGATGTGAATTTTACACCAGTTTGAAATTTACTCTTATCCTTTATGAATAAAGAAAGAACCATACCAACAAGAATAGCGATCACAGGGCCTCCAATGATAGGGAATCTTTTTCCAAGAAGCCAGGATGGAATAGCAACGATTAAGCATAGCAATATTCCAAGCCAATTTTTTTTAATGAAATTCATAATTCTTATCTCCTTTAGTATACATTTATTTTTAGTTAATCGCGAATCAATATAGATTTAGCAATTGCACAAGCAATATTCATTGTGTATACAATCCCTAAATTTTATGACTTTCGCAATAAATAAATCAAGTTGATAATAAGATACCACTTTTAAATTATAAAATGAAATTATGAATATTTATTATTCGATAAATATATGTTATGATTAAATGTATTCAATAAATGAAACGGTGGGGTATGCATTATGATGGATTTTAGAATCGAAACTTTTATTGTAGTATGTAGATATATGAATTTTACTAAAGCAGCGGAAGAACTTAATATCACACAGCCTGCAGTATCACAACACGTACACTATCTTGAAGAATTTTATCGCGCAAAACTATTTACTTATGAAGGAAAAAAGATGTATTTAACAAAGGCTGGGGAGATATTATATCAGGCAGCGATCACTATGAAACACGATGATCAATATTTAAGGAAGATAATTAGGGAACTAAATGAAAATAAAAAAAGACTTTTTTTTGGAGCCACCTTAACCATCGGTGAATTTGTTATGATAGAACATTTAGAGTCCTATTTAAACTTGTACCCTGAAACTGAAGTTAAAATGGCCATTGGAAATACCCATGATTTATTAAATAAGCTAAGATCAGGCGAAATTGATTTTGCCATTGTAGAAGGAAACTTTGTCAAGAGTGAATATGATTATCTTTTTTATTCTAATGAACGTTATCTTCCAGTTTGTGGAATTGATTACAAATTTCAAAAGGAACCAAAGAAATTAGTAGATTTATTATCGGAACGCATAATCATTAGGGAAAAGGGGTCTGGGACAAGGGAAATTCTTGAAAATTATTTAGAAACCAGAAATATGGGAATTGAAGATTTTAGAAATCATATTGAAATAGGTGGAATAAATGCCATAAAATCATTAGTGGAAACAGGCTGTGGCATAACTTTCGTATATGAAGCAGCCGTTAAGAAGGAATTGAAAAGTGGATTACTAAAAGAGATTATGTTAGAGGATTTTCAAGTTTACCATGATTTTGCTTTTATTTGGAATAAGGGTAGTGCTTTTTCTAAGGATTTTCTGGAGATATGTAGCGTTCTATCAGGTGGTTATTCTGCAAAAGATGTGTAATCAGAATCTAGTGCTTTTATTTGTAAGGATAACCTCCCATAGGTGTTCAGAGTCTTAAGGCTTAAATTATTAGAGTCTTTTTAAGGTAAAAGATAGTAGTAAGTTAAAAAATAGTGATAAAATGTTTGAAGATAATGAAAAATCATGATAAAGTTGTTATGAAAAATAAGATACTAGGATAAAGAGAAGAGTAATAAAGTTGCAAACACAATGGGAAATTGGTGTTACAGAAATCATAAGAAGAGTTTACCAGGGGATACAGAAATAGCAATCTGTAAATACTAATGTTTAATATATCAAAGGAGAAAGAGGAGATATTATATGGCAATTCGTATAGCAATTATTGGATATGGAAATTTAGGACGAGGTGTTGAATGTGCAATCAAGCAAAATCCGGATATGGAATTGGTTGCGGTCTTTTCAAGACGCAGTCCAGAGTCTGTTAAGTTGTTAACACCGGATGTTAAAGTATATTCCATTGAGGAAGCAGAGTCTATGAAAGATCATATTGACGTGGCAATTCTCTGTGGCGGTAGTGCGACTGATTTGCCTGTTCAGACACCCAAATTTGCTAGAATGTTTCATGTTGTGGATAGCTTTGATACCCATGCCAATATCAATACACACTTTAAAAATGTAGATTCTGCAGCAAAAGAGGCTGGTAAAGTAAGTATTATTTCCGTTGGCTGGGATCCGGGTATGTTTTCTTTAAACCGTTTATATGCAAGCGCTATTCTTCCTCAGGGTAAAGATTATACCTTCTGGGGTAAGGGAGTAAGTCAAGGGCACTCTGATGCAATTCGCCGTGTAGAGGGTGTAAAAGACGGAAAGCAATATACCATTCCGGTAGAAGAGGCACTTCAAAGTGTTAGAGATGGTAAGAACCCTGAGCTAACTACCTCGCAAAAGCACCTACGGGAATGTTTTGTTGTAGCCGAAGAAGGAGCAGATAAGGCTGCGATTGAAAATGAAATTAAGAATATGCCGAATTATTTTGCGGACTATAACACCATCGTTCATTTTATCACAGAAGAAGAATTAAATCGTGATCATAACAAAATTCCTCATGGAGGCTTTGTAATTCGATCTGGTAAAACAGGAATACAAAATGAAAACAGCCATTTGATTGAATATAGTTTAAAACTCGATTCCAATCCTGAGTTTACTGCAAGTGTATTGGTAGCATATGCAAGAGCTGCATATCGTCTAAGTGAAAAAGGGGAAATGGGTTGTAAGACTGTTTTTGACATTGCACCCGGCTTACTAAGTGCTAAAAGCGCAAAAGAATTACGTGAACATCTTTTATAATTTATCTTAAACTAATTTACAATTAGCCCGGCCCATGGCATTGTCTTAAAAATGTTTCGGAGTAATTATTTACTCCGAAACATTTTTCTTACAAAAATAATACCCATTATATCTGCAAGTGCCCATCCTATGGGAATGGACCACCAAATACCAACGATACCAATGGTGGAGGAAAGAAGATAAGCTAAAAGTACACGTGTACCAAGACTAAAAATGGTAAGTATAATGGATACTCCCGGATTACCAATCCCTCGAAATAGACCATAGAACATAAAGAGGTAGCCGATGAGACAATAAAAGCTAGCTACGATGAAAAGATACTCCATTCCGATCTTTATGATTTGGGTTTCTGAAGCATCAATAAAAATATGTAGAAGAGGTTTGGCAAATAGTAGTACAAGAACCGTAATTACAACACAATAGATGGTAATGATTTTAACAGCCGAGCGTATTCCTTTGTGAATGCGCTCTTGTTTTCCGGCTCCTTTATTCTGAGCAGTAAAAGTAGAAAAAGCGTTACCAAAATCCTGTACAGGCATGTAAGCAAAGCTGTCTATTTTAACGGCAGCTGCAAAGGCAGCCATGGCGGATACACCAAAGCTATTGACTAACCCTTGTATCATAAGAATACCAAAATTCATAATGGACTGCTGAATACTAGACAGTATAGAGTAATTTGAAATCATCTTGACAATACTTCGATTAAAGTACAAATGTTGGCGATGAAGGCGGATTTGAGGTACCTTTATCATACAATAAAGGGCGATCCCTACAGCACTAAAGCCTTGTCCGATAATTGTTGCATATGCAGCTCCTGCAACCCCCATATTAAGAGGTACAACAAAAATAATATCCAAAACGATATTGATGACCGCAGAAATAATAAGAAATATAAGGGGAATGATAGAATTTCCCATACTTCGCATGACAGCGGCAAAATAATTATAGATAAAAGTAAAACCAATTCCATAAAAGACAATCAATAAATAGCTCTTGGTATCACCTAGAATTTCCTGAGGAATATGAATAAAATCTAAAATCTCATCAATAAAAGCGAGTGATAATAGATTAATTATAATTGTAACCACTCCGATAAAACAAAAAGAAGTAAAAAAACTATTCTTTAATTTTTCTGTATCATTTGCTCCAAAAAGAAAAGAGAATACAGCCCCACTACCCATACAAAGCCCAAGGATAATGGAGGTTAGTAACACCATGACGGAGAAGGAACTACCGACTGCGGCAAGGGCATCGGGGCCGATAAATCTTCCGACGATAACGGTATCAGCTACATTATAAAGTTGCTGAAATAGGTTCCCAATGATCATAGGGATTGAAAAATATAGCATTGCTTTTGTTTCGTTTCCATGAAGTAAGTCTTTTGTTGCTCTCAAGTTGTTTTCCTTTCTTTAGCATTAAATTAGTGTTTTCTATGCAAGTAGAATAATCGCAAGGAAGGTTTTATGTTATCCTAATATATTTCCTGCACAGCGCAAGAGTACCATACCATCATACCTATCATTTGTCAATTGATGAGGAAAAAACACTTCCTCATCGGAAGGGAATAGGGTATAATTTCTTTGGTGAAGTATCCGTCTCTTTGGGAAAGAAGAGTGGCCACGTACCTAATGTTTATGAAGGTATGAAAAAGAAGAAGGAAAAAGGATGTTTTGGATTCAAGCATAGAAATGTCAGATGATGGGTTGAATTAAAATTAGGAGGAAAGGCTATGAATGAAATTTCTTTTGAAACTGGTGAAGGCAAATATAAAGTATATCTTCACATGCTATTCTGTGGAAAGGATGCTTCTGTATGTATTTATGGCGGTGATACACCGCATATCGGAGCAGTTGCAGTAGCAGTACCCCGTAAAAGCCTGACCGGAGACGGCAGTAATTCAGCGAGTGCTAGCGTGATATGTATTACCGGACACAAAGAGGATGAACTTGCTCGTAGCATCGCATTAAAATTAAGTTCTGTTTGGCAATGTAATGTTACGGTTAGCGCCGGTGTTCATATTGATGAAGCTAAGAAAGAGGACATTGAGATTCTTGGAATAAAAATCAATGAGCTGATTGAAAAACTTATGGTAATTCCTATGAAGTCCCGTCATTAAATAATAAAGCTCTTATGAAGCTGGTAAAAGAAACCTGCCAAAAGCAAGGAATGGTATCTGATGCCAATCAGCTGTTTGAGTATTTTCGTACCTATGAAGATAAGCAGGAGGGGCAACAATTAAGTATCTTTGATCTTTAGATAAAAAAGCAGATGCATATACTAAGAAGTAGTATGTATCTGCTTTTTTGCTTGATTCATTATGTTAAATCTTAGCCATTATTCAAATTGATAAGAAAGAATAACTCCATCTAGTTATGAAATCTGCTGTTCTTTAGAATCTTGAAGATTCTGAGTCATTTTCTGTTTGGAGGAGCTATGAATTTGAATGCTTGTAATTTCCTCCACGCTTGTACTGTCCGTTGGGAGATCACAAATTAAGGTCTTCTCAGAAAGTACTGCAACTCGGTCGCAGATTCCCATAATCTCATCAATGTCAGAGGAGATATAGATAATACCGGCCTTTTTCTTCGTCATATCGTTAATAAAATTATAGATATCAATCTTACTGGCAAGATCAATTCCACGGGTTGGTTCATCGAGGATAAAGATGTTAGCCAAACTCATAAGCCACTTTGCAAAGATTGCTTTTTGCAGACTGCCTTCACTATATGCAAGAATATTTTTTGCAAAGGATTTTGGAATATTTATTTTATTTATGTAATCCAGAACTGCTTGCTCCATGTAATCCGAATTGATGATTAAGTTTTTTGAAAATCGATGGAGGGAAGGGAAAGCGACATTTTCATTGGTACCCAGTTCCCGAAAGATGGAATCTTCAATACGATTTTCCGGCATTAATGCAATACCGTGGCGAATTGCAATACGTGGACTGCTAAGCCTAATTGGCTTACCCTTAATACTGATCTGGCCGCTGTAATTAACAGCTCCGAAGAGACATTTGGCAAGTAGAGTTCTACCCGAACCTGCAAGTCCGGTAATTCCAAGTACTTCACCCTCTTTCAGTTGAAAATTAATACCTGTCAATTTGTCATCAAAACCAAGATCAGTAACTGCAATTAAGGTTTTTCCTTTCTTTATCTTCATTTTAGGATATCGTTCGTTCAAGCGAGCCCCCACCAGAAGATGAACAATTTCCTCTTCGGTAGTTTCTTTAATAATCTTTGTACCGATTAAAGAACCATCCTTGATGATTGTTATCCGGTCACCAATTCGCATGGTATCATCTATGCGGTGTGTTATATAGAAGATGCCGGCACCCCTAGCTTTAATACGATTGACAATCTGATAGAGTAGCTCTCGTTCGCTCGGTGTTAGGGCTGCAGAGGGCTCATCTAAAATAACTACCTTAGCTTCGGACACATAAGCTTTACAAAATTCTATCATTTGCTTTTGAGCAAGACCAAGAGTACTTACGGTGTCATCGGTATCAATCGGTAGCTGTAACTCGTTAATCAAATTACGAAATTGCAGATTTAGCTTTTCATAATCAATACTTCGTAAGCACTTATTCTTATATGGAAGATTATGAAAATAAAGGTTCTCCGCTACGCTAAGATTCTCAATTAAAATAGAGTGCTGTTGTACGAAAATCAGTTCCTTGGAGGAATAAAAGGAGAGACTTTTAGGCTTAACTAATTGTCCCTCAAAATAAATATCTCCGGAGTCGGGTTGTAGCATTCCGCTAATTAACTCCATTAACATACTCTTGCCGGAGCCGTTCTCACCCATTATCATATGCACTTCACCGGGGTACAGGCATAGACTGATATCATTAATCCTAAAATTTGATAAGGATAGATTAATGTTCCTAAGTTCTAACAAAGGACTACTCACAAGAAACCTCCTGAAAAATTAATTTTCATAAACATCGATTGAAGTAAATAATGGAATATTGTGATTATAAACGTAATTTTTATACTTATCTTCAAGGTTTGAATCAGTCAGAACACGGTGTGCAATTGAAAGATTACCGACACGACAAAGAGACTTAGTGCCAAAGTATTTGGAAGGACATACAATAGTAACAGAGTCGGTCAACTTAACTGCTTGTTGGATTAATGTAGCTTTTTTTGTATTAGATACTGTGATACCAACGGTATCGCTAAGTCCGTCGATTTCAATAAAGATATGATCAAAGGAAAAATTTCTAAGATTATCTATGGTCATCTGACCAAATACTGCGGTATCCTCTAAGTCACCACCAAGTAAAATCAAAGTATTTCCAAAAGCTTGAGAAAAAGTTGATGCAATTTGTAAATCATTCGTAACAATGGTCAAATTATTACGGGCGGTTAGGACCTTTGCTATATAGGAATTCACAGTACCGCTTATTAACAAAATAGCATCCCCATCATTAACCAAGTGGTAGGCTGTATCAGCAATCTCTTGGTATAATAGAATATTTTTGCCCTCTTCATTTTCCCCAATAGCCGCTTCTTCAATATAATCCAAAAGTACAGCACCACCATGGGTACGTTTTAGAAAGCCTTCCTTCTCAAGTTTTTCAAGATCTCGGCGAATGGTAACTTCGGTAACATCCAGGAGCTCACTTAATTTAGCTACGGATACTTTATGGTCTTTTATCAGGTGGTTCTTTATAATTCGGATTCTTTCGATTGCAAACATATCAATAACCTGCCTTTGGTTCATCTGGTAAATTCATTAAAATTATCATACATGATTGTCATATAAAAAACAATAACGAACTTTAAAAGAAAATAAAGCAAACTAAATATTTTCGTATATGTTTGGTACTTGTTTTATTTTTTGGACATCACTTGGTAAATGTGCTTAATATATTTAAAATATTTGGAAATGAATTGTTGACAATTGCAAATATGGATGATATTATATATTCATACAATCATAAACGAAAGATAAAACGAACATAAACGTAAATTGCTAGAAGAAATTTTGTTATGACATGGGTTCGGTGTTAGCTATAGCGAAAAGCTATAGTTTATCATAAACAAAAATCATCAAAAATAGGAGGATTTTTAATTTTATGAAAAAAAATGTACGGGGATGGAAAAAGGTTTTATCTTTATTAACGGTTTTGACGTTAACAGTATCTCTTCTGGTTGCTTGCGGTAACTCGGATACCAAGGATACGTCAACAAACACAAAGAATGATACAGCAGCGGACACATCAGAAGACACGAAAGCAGATACAACCGACACAACGGATACTACAACGGATACAGCAACAGATACTACAGAACAAACAGGCGCTGGCCAATACATAGGAATTTCAATGCCTACTCAATCAAGTGAACGTTGGATTAAAGATGGTGCCTCCATGAAAGATATCTTGGAAGCAAAAGGGTATACCGTTGATTTGCAGTATGCAGAAGATGACATTCCGACACAGAAGTCACAGATAGAAAATATGATTACGAAAGGTGCTTCCGTTCTTGTTATAGCTGCAATTGACGGCTCCACACTTTCAGACACCTTAGATGCAGCTGCAGCTGGTGGTGTTAAGATTATTTCTTACGACAGACTTTTAGTAAATACCGATGCAGTATCTTATTATGCAACCTTTGATAACAGACGCGTTGGACAATTACAGGCAGAATCATTAATGGAAGGTATTAAGAAGTTAAAAGGTGAGGGACCTTATAATATTGAATTATTTGCAGGTTCACCGGATGATACTAACTCCTTCTATTTCTTCCAAGGTGCTATGGATGTATTACAGCCACTCATTGATGATGGTACAGTAGTAATTCCTTCCGGTCAGGTGACACAGGAAGAAGTTGGAACTTTAAGATGGGACGGCGCTGTTGCACAGGCTCGTATGGATGCTATTTTAGCTGCTAATTATACGGATGGTAAGACACTTCATGGTGTATTGGCTCCTTATGATGGTATTTCCAGAGGTATTCTTTCTTCTTTAACAGCCTTTGGTTTAACCGGTAGTGATTTACCAATTGTAACAGGACAGGATGCAGAAGCGGCATCTGTTAAGCTTATCGTGTCTGGTGATCAGTATTCTACAATTCTTAAGGATACCCGTGAACTTGCAGGTGTTGCAGCTAACATGGTAGATGCAGTTCTTTCCGGCAAAGAACCTGAGATTAATGATACAGAAACTTATAATAATAATGTAAAAATTGTTCCGTCTTATCTGCTTGAGCCCTTTGTTGTAACCAAAGATAACTATCAAGAATTGGTTATTGACTCTGGATATTTGAAACCAGAAGATATTCAGTAATTCTGGGATGATTTTTATAGCTGAAATGTCGGTTAGTTTATACACTAACCGACATTTTGGTATTCGCAATAACCGAATTTCTCACGAAATGTGAAACGGATAAGATGATGTTATATCATCATATAAGCAATATATGACACAACGCGGTGCTAAAGGAGTGAGAGTATGGAAGAACAGTATGTATTGGAAATGAGAAATATAACAAAGTTGTTTCCCGGTGTAAAAGCTCTAGATAATGTTAACCTGCAAATAA
>JAEWEO010000171.1 GCA_023389295.1 Bacillota bacterium | reverse complement strand
ATACAGTAATGGAGTGGGATTCCATGAATCCCACCCCAACTATTGACAAAGAGCCCTAATAATATAAAAATACTCTTCCTAGCACATGCATCAGCAATTGAGTTCGTGTTAAGAAGAGTATTTTTTTAATTTTTTTTGATATTTTATTTTGAACTATTTAATAAACTTTCCTTATCTTCCGGTTGGATAATCTTCAAATACTTGTAAGATGGTATCATAAATAAGTTTAACCGCTTTGGTCTGATATGCCTCATTGGTTAGATTGGCATGCTCTGCCTTATTAGATAAGAAACCAAGTTCTATTAGTACTGCAGGTACGGTGTTTTTCTTAACTACCACATAACCAGCATCCTTAACACCTCTACTCTTAGTTCCTAAATTCTTGGTTAAAACATTCTGGAAATAAGTACCAAGTGTATAACTATTTAAACCTGCTTTATTTGCTTTATTATTGTTCTTGGAATAGTAAACTTCAGTTCCGCTTACACTCGCTGTCGCTGCATTCATATGTAAACTTACAAATAAATCTGCACCTACTGATTTTGCAAAGGCTGCTCGGTTATCAAGTGTTATATCTACATCCGAAGTACGAGTATAGTATACCTTTAATTTTGATGTATCACTATTAAAAAATTGCTTACCGATAGTATAGAGAATCTTAAAGTTTACATCCTTTTCCTTTGTACCATAATACATTGCTCCTGTTGCTCCACCGCCATGACCCGGATCCAGTACAACAATATTTTTATAGATTTCTTTGGGGTCCCCAATGTTAATATATAAATTATTGCTGTCAGCCGCGATCTCATAGCCCTGAAGCTTAGAGGTTGAAATCTTAATTATGGTTTCCTTTGAGCCATTGGCAGTTACCGTAATCTTCTTTATTACACTTGAATTATACGTTATCGGATTACTGTTAAAGAAGTTTGCATAATTTCCTGCCAGTCTGATTTCAAAATAGTTGCTTAAGTAGAAATCTTCATCGGATACCATAGAATCCGTTAATCCTGCGGGTCTTGGAATCACAATCTCATATTTACTCTTATCTTGGTCCGTTGGAAGGTCCGGCTTCGTTTCCGTTGTTTTCGCCTTTTGGAAGGATATGGTATACTGATTACCGCTTTCCAAAATGTAATAATCATAACCATCTTCTAATATCAGCATAAACTGATTACTTTCCCCAGTACCAATGGAATAGAATTGCTTAATATACTTTGTACCACTAATATTGGAAATTACATCTTGGATACCATTTGCTGTCTTTGGAAGGTCAATGTACATATAATTTGTTTCCTTAGTAATGGTTGCTTTTAACGCACCTGAACCGGTTAAGGTTAAGTAATCTCCGGCAGAATTTACACCAATCGTTGCCTGAGTTACGGTATTTTTGTATACCGTCAGATATAAGATCATCTGATCGGCTGATAAACTAATGTCATACTGGTAATCCTCAAGTAACAGCTCTAGCTTAACGGTTGTGCCGGTCCCCTTATCATTTGGAGTAATACTTATAGTGTTAACATAAGCACTTGAAACACCAAACATGGAATATAGCTGTTCCGGACTAATTAAATCTTCAACTTCAAGAGTAATGACATTTCCGGAATGAGACGCCTTTACCTTACCATAGGGTGAGGTGGAAAAAAACTGAAAAGTCTCAGCATTTTGCTTGATATGAGTATAATCACGGGTTACGTTATAGATATTCCCTGTAGTTTCTGTGGTGCTATTACCACTTACTTCATATATCTCACTACTTTTTCCATAATTATTTTCATCCGATTTCCATTCGTATAAAATAGTTCCCTTATCATTAATTACATCAGAGTCGCCAAGCTCCGGATCATCCTCTTCGATATCCGTGTCTTTACGTGAGGTAATCATGGAGGTTTTGGTACTATTATTCCACTTATAACCATAGCCTAAGCTGGTAGCAGTAAACTCTCCCGGCACCATTACGTAGGTAGTGTTGTTTTCAAAGTTCTTCACCAGGATTGGTGCTGCCGATAGCCAGACCGCTTTGTTATTCACGTATGCTTTCTTACTCCCAATGGTCATCTTAATCACATTGTTACCCTTTGAAATGGTTACTGATTTATCCTTGCCACTATATTTGTAATCAGCTTTTATTGTAGAACCAAATACCTTCTTCGCCTGCAACATTGCTGTATTATTAGATATAATACTAGGCATATTTCCTAGGTTAACACTTTTGCCATCAACGGTAACCTTACCTTGTGTACTGGAATATTCAAATGCCTTACCTCCGTTATAGGATAAACGAAGAGTACCTTTTTCAATTGCTACCGTACTCTTACTGCTAGTCCAAGTATATTTAAATCCTAAGGTTTCAGATATATATCTGGAGGGCACTAATATCTTAATCTTATTGGCAGCTGAATATTTAATCTTCATAGGTGCAACTGATAAAGTAACTGTTTTTCCATTTAAAGTTGCTTTCTTACTTCCAATTTTCATAATAAACGTTTTATCGTATTTCGAAATTGTAATTGTCCCTTTACTGCTGTCATATTTGCAGGTAGCAGCAATCTTAGAATTCTGGAATACATCATCATAGGGCACCATAGCGACACCATTTACTAAAATACCCGGTGTTTTACTATTGCTTACCGTGGTTTTATTATAGGTAACTTTCACTTGCTTACCCGTATAGGTTGATGTCTTCTTCGTCGTGTAATTGTATATTTTTAAACCTGATGCTGCTTTTACGGTATTAGGAATAAATACAGCAAAAAGAAGTGCAGTAATCATGATACAACCAAGTTTAAAAAGCAAGTATCGGTTCGTTATCCTTTTATCTTTTGTAATTTTAGTGTAGAAATTCGCTTTCAGTGTTCTCATCCTCCCAGTCATTATTTTGTCTCTTGTTCATCTAGATACAGAATTCTACCTCATGCCTCTTGATATTTATTACAATAATGTTAATTCGTGTTAAAAATGTGTCATTTGACAAATTAACTTATAAATATTGATAATACTTTCTTGGAAAGTATTTTTTTATATAAAGCTTGGTATCTTCTTATTCGTAAAATGCAATTAAACCAAAGTTCTACTTGTGTCGTTCGATTATATCCGAGATAACAACACACTTCTACAAACGTCGAACAGATTCTATTATTTCAGTCATCTCATTATCTATAACAAGGGAAATATATTAAATCTAGTTCTACATCTATAGAACATTTCCTTTTCCAACGATATCTTTCCCTGTAACTCAAGACTTCTGAGTTTCTTTGATAATAAGGATGGGATAAGGAGTTTTCTTTTTATCATTTTTATGCTATAATGACTATTATTACATAAGTTTGAAAAGTTTAACAATGGCTATTATCTGATAAAACACATTATACAACATGCAAGAGGATTATAAATAAGAATAATATTTTAGAGGTAATGATCATAGATATGGAGATATGGACTTCTTTAATATATTTATCAACTAGCACAAATCGAGAAATAAATTATGTAACTAAGTCATGTTTGAAACCTCATAACTGTTATACAGTTGTAGAAGCAGATTGAGATAATATTGAGATGATACACTTTTTAGCTATTCGGATAATGAGCTATTGAGCTATCTTTCTTAGATATGATCAAATACTACTATTATACTCATAAAAAGAATCACAAAGTAATTAGAAAAGAGGACAAGTTATGGCAGAAAGAAACTATCACGACCAAATAAATATAGATAATGCAATAAAACTACGAACTTTATTGGAATCTTTACCGCGCTTTTGTAGGGATTTCTTTCGTGGAATCGAAACCACTACTTCGTCACGAACAAGAATTGCTTATGCTTATGATCTAGGTGTATTTTTTGAATTTTTAAAAAACACAAATCCTACCTTAAAAAATGTTCCGATTACTGATATTAAAATCGATATCTTGGATCAAATTAAGACCATTGATATTGAAGAATATTTAGAATATTTGAGTTATTATACCTCAGATGATAAAGAAAGGCTGAATACGGAAAACGGCAAGAAACGAAAGCTCGTATCACTTCGTACCTTTTATAATTATTTCTATAAAAGTGAACGAATACAAAGTAACCCAGCATCTCTTATTAATGTACCAAAGCTTCACGAAAAAGCAATCGTCCGTCTGGAAATCGATGAAGTAGTGAAGCTACTCGACGAAGTTGAAAGTGCTGAGAATCTTACCAAGACTCAACAAAAATATCATGAAAAGACTAAGCTTAGAGATCTAGCTATTATGACTCTTCTACTCGGTACCGGTATCCGTGTATCCGAATGTGTCGGTTTAGATATCGATGATATCGATTTTGATATAAATGGAATAAAAATTAGAAGAAAGGGTGGATATGAGGTTGTAATTTACTTTGGTGAGGAAGTTCGAGAGTCTTTATTAGAATATCTTGAAGAACGTAAGAAATTAATTCCGGTGGAGGGACATACCAATGCCCTATTCCTATCCTTGCAGATGAAACGCTTAAATGTACGCTCCGTCGAAAACTTGGTAAAAAAATATTCTTCCACCGTCACAAAGCTGAAGAAAATCACTCCACACAAGCTTCGAAGCACCTATGGTACCAGTCTTTACCGTGAAACTGGAGACATCTATCTTGTAGCAGATGTTCTTGGCCACAAGGATGTTAATACAACAAAGAAGCACTACGCTGCCATCGAAGACAGCCGCCGCCGTAGCGCAGCTAAGGTTGTGAAGTTGAGGGAAAAAGAATAACTGATAACTGTAGGGCACAAAGATATCACCATAATCCTTGAAGCCAATTTTCACAAAGTTTTGGCCAGATTGCTACCGTAGGTTCAGCCTCGCCTAAGCCTAAAGCATGGGGACCTTTGGAGAATATATGTAAATCAAATGGTAGATTCAGCTCATTTAGAGCTTGAGCAAAAAGTAAGTTTTGGCGCTGAAAATTCCAGTGATCGGTCGCTGTAACCCATAGAAAAGTCGGTGGTGTTTTCGCAGTAATATGTTTATGATTTGAAGTAAAGTCTATCAATTCATCCACTGTAATATCTTTTTTTAATAGAGCATCTGGCGGCAATATTTTCTTAGAAAAGGGGGATGTCTCAGCATAACATAAAATGATCGCATTAAGTTTAGAACTCGTTTGATCAATTGGATCGTTAATATCTTGTTCTCCCAAAAGCATCGACATAATTTGCGCATCTCGACTATCCGGTTCTATAATTCCATTATCAAAACGAGTTCCTACAAAAGCGGTGAGATAACCGCCAGCTGAAAATCCTATCATGCCGATTCGTTCCTGATCAATATTTAATTCTAGGGAATGATAACGAATATACCTAACCGCTCGTACTGCATCTTTTGTTGAAGTAAATGGAGTAAAAGGAGCAACCCGGTAATTTAAAACGAAAGCATTTATTCCTATTTGATTTAGCCATTTTGCAATTGGTTCTCCTTCACTTGACGCTAAAAATTGAAATGAACCGCCCGGACAGACAATAATTGCTGGGCGGAGTTTCTCTCCTTTTAATAAATAAGGTGTCAGAGTAGGTAACCCTTTGTTATTCAAGTCCCCACTAGAAGAAACTAAGTCGGCATCAGGAATATTTTTTTCCCAAAGCTTTATATCTTTTAATCCCATTGATATTACCCTCCCATTTTAATCTTCGACACGGATGGCTGCAAATTTTTCAGTATGTCATATCACACTTCCGATCAGAACTTCTGGTAAGATTCCAATCTATTTCTTCTCAAAAGTTCTGATAAGATATATTTTATTTTATAAGGATAAAACTGTCAATATGACTCCTTTTTGTGCCCTTGAAATTCTTATAAGATTCCTATATACTAATAGCACACCGCCCGGTAGTAACTACAGGTTAAAGATTAATTGATTTTTTCAAGTCATAAGGAATCAGGAGATGATACACATGTATAAAATGAAAGAAGTTAGTGATATGGTAGGCCTCTCATATGAAGCTTTGCGTTTCTATTGCAACGAAGGTCTTGTCCCCAACGTCAAGCGTGATGATAACAATCATCGGGTCTTTGACGAGTATGATGTTGAATGGATCAAGGGTACGCAATGCCTGAGAGCTTGCGGACTTAGCATAGCAGAACTCAAGGAGTATCTTGACCTTTGCCTAATCGGACCAGAATCCATTCCTGAGCGACAAGAAATTCTTGCACACAAGAAAGAGCTCCTCTTGAAAGAAATAGCGTCAATCAATAAAAGTATTGATTATATCGATAG